>CAYNDV010000025.1:10700-43178 GCA_964396055.1 uncultured Vicinamibacterales bacterium
GCCAGCGGCCGCAGGTTCAGCAGGTCGAGATGGGTGGCGCGGGTGTAGGCCAGGTACGGCGCCAGGCATGACCAGGCCTCACGCCCCACCACCCGGCACGCCGTCTCATCGTCCGGGAGCACGCCCGTGCGATCGAGCACCCGCGCGGCCAGCCGCCGCACGGCGTCGCAGGGCCCATTCGCCGCGCCCCCCTCCGCCTCGCCCCCCGTAGTGCAGGGCTTCAGCCCTGCCATGAGGCACACGGCGGGGTCCGTCCCTGGAGCCGCCTCGGGCACCCGGCAGGCGGCCACGATCGCCGCCAGACGATCGAGCGCCGGGCCGGATGTCAGCGGGCTCTGTTCCTCGTCGGCCCTGGCGGCCAGGATCGCGAGGTTGTCCGGCGTGACGGCGAGGCGCCCACTGGCTGCAAGCGAGACGACCAGGTCGAGGGCCCGCAACTGGATGGCGGCCGCCGGCGAGGCCAGCAGCGCCGACACAACCGGCCAGGGGTCGACGAGCCAGCCCGCCAGTGCGGTGAGCAGGCCGATCACCGGTTCGATCGCCTCGCCGACGCGCCTGGCCGGCAATGGCAGCAGGCGCTGGAGGATGGCCGGGGTCTCAGCCGTCAGCCCCCCGCTGCGCGCGTCGTCCGGCACGGCAGTGAGGTGGCGGCGCAGTGCGTCGCACGCGGCAGCCACCCGATCGGGCCGTGGAAGGTAACTGCGAAACTCCGATTCGATGACGTCGAGCTGGGCCGATGGCGGTCCCGCCAGGCGGCCTGCAGAGTCCCGGGCTTCCGCGACGGTGCCGCCGGCGGGAGACGCACCGATCGCGCTGTCGGCCGGCGCGGATGCAGGGCTGTGCTCGGAGGGGCGCGTGGCGGTGTGTTGCGCGGGGCCCGGGCCCGGTGACGTCACGGCGGGCTCCCAGCCGGGGACGGTGGGAGTATACACCTCAGGGGCTAGAGGCTAGAGGCTAGAGGCTAGAGATAACCCGGCAGACGCGCTCGGCGTTGTCGCGCACCTCGTCTTTCACGCGCGGGAAGACGCCGACGAACACCCCGTCGGTGGCCTTGATGCTCGCGAACGCGGTCCGGAACGCCTCGTCAGCGGCGCGCGGGTGGATGCGGCCCGCCGCGAGGATCTTGAACGCGAAGCACGGCTTCTTCGTCTGGCGGATGAACGCGAACATCCGGGCCGGGTCGCTCTGCAGGTAGATCTCGGACGGCATCTCGACCAGCTCGCCGTTCAGCGCCTGGCGCCATTCAGCCTCGGTGCGCGTCAGGTTGTAGACGCAGCCCGCGTAGAAGTCCACGTCCCAGCCCTGCTCTTCGACAAGCGCCAGCACCTCGGGCCGGTGGCTGCCCACCCCGACCAGGCAACCCAGATCGCGCACCTGTTTGCACCACTCGCGGACGGTCGCGATCCTGCCGTCGAGGAACGCCCGGTCCGTGCGCCCGCCGTGGTGGTACATTGCCAGGGGTTTGTGCCGGGCGTGGAACGGCTTTGGGTCGCCAATCCCCTGGACGATGAGGTGCATGGACCCGCCCTCGGCGAGGAAGCGGTCGAGGTCCTGGGGCGCGCGGCCGAGGTCCACGTAGTTGTACGCGTTGATGCCGAAGCGGTTGCACTGGTGCAGCACGTCGCACACACGCTCGGGCGTGTAGTACTCGCGCATCACCTGGTCGAGCGTGCCGTTGAAGTGGGAGAAGCCGTAGAACGGGTTGCAGCCGACCACCAGCCGGCTGATCTCGGCCGGACCGAACCGCATCTTCGGCACCTGCACCTGCCCCGCTGGCACGAGTGTGACCGGCGGCCTGTCCGGCGGGGCCTGAACCGCCGCGTTCCGCGCAGCCTGCCCGGTTCCGCCCTGGTCCGCCGCGCCTGGCGCGGTCTGGCTGCTGCCGCTGCCATGGGCGGCCGCGCCGGCGTCCACCGTCTCGGCGGTGAACCCGACCGCCCCCGCTGCCAGCGCCGCCGTGTGCAGGAACGAACGTCGTGTCTGGGCCATCGTCCTAGCCTCCAGCCCCTAGCCCCTAGCCTCTAGCCTCTAGCCTCTAGCCTCTAGCCTCTAGCCTCTAGCGTGCCGGCGCCGTCTGCTCGGCCGTCGTCACGCCCGGCGGCAGTTCGAGGATCCGCACGTTGCGGAAGTGAATCTCCGACCCCTCGGCTTCGAGGCAGAGGTAGCCCTTCTTGCGGGCCGACTTACTGATGCCGTTCACGAACTTCCCGTTCACGGAGAGCTTGACGGTGCCGTCCACGGCGACGACGTCGTAGGTGTTCCACTGGCCCTTGCCGAGCACGCGGTTCTCGATCGACATGCTGCGCTCGCCGCGCGGCGTGTCCGGCACGATCTTCACGCCGCCGACCCCGAACAGCTCGCCGTGCACGTAGGCGATGGGCGGCTCGACGCCGTTGCGCGTGTTGAGTTTCACCCACTCGAGGTCGAGCATCTGCACCTCGACGCCGTCGGGCAGGCGGTTCGCCGGGCTCGGGTTGGCGTTGCTCCAGATGAACGTACCGGAGTTGCCGCCCGCGACGAGGTGTTTCCACTCCACGTGGAGCAGGAAGTTCTCATACATCCGGTCGCTGCACATCACGCCGATGGGCTGGCCGGTGGTCACCACCATCCCGTCGCGCCAGGCCCACGTGCCCGGGTCGCCGTTGATGTTCGTCCAGCCGGACAGGTCCTTGCCGTTGAAGAGGTCCTGGTACTGCGGAAGGGGCTGCGCGAGGGCGGGTGCCGCCGCGAGCAGCACAAGGCCGAGCGCCAGTGTCAGGCGTGTCATGGGTCCCCCGGGGCCGGGCGAGGCTGGCGTGTAGACCGGGCATTCGGTCTGGTGCAGGCCGCCGGCCGGCCTTAGTTTACACGCGGACACCAGCTCCCCGGGGGCCCTGGCAGGTCAGCGGGCCGGGACCTTGACATCTGATGCGTGATGTTCGATGTTGTACGCATGCGCACCACGGTGGATATCGACGACGACGTGCTGCAGACGGCGAGGGAGTTGGCGGCGCTGCGGGGCAGGACCATCGGGCAGGTCTTGTCCGAACTCGCGCGGCAGGCCCTGGTCCCGCCGGGCGCGCCGCGCGTCCGCAACGGCGTTCCGGTGCTCCCCCGCAGGCCTGCGGGCCGGGTGCGGCCCACGATGCGCCTGGTCAACGAGTTGAGAGACGAGGCCTGATGCGGCGGGCGTTGCTCGACGTCAACGTGCTGGTGGCGCTGTTCGACCCGGACCACGTCCACCACGAAGCCGCGCACGACTGGTTTGCCGAGGAAGGGCGGCACGCGTGGGCCACGTGCCCCGTCACCGAGTCCGGGTGTGTGCGGGTGCTGGCGAACCCGGCCTACGGGGCCGTCGGAGCGACGCCGGCGGAGCTGGCCGACCGGCTCCGGCGCTTCACCCACAGCGGCGGCCACGAGTTCTGGCCTGCGGACATTTCGTTGCTGGACGAAACGCTCTTCGATCTCTCCAGGACCGGCGGCCACCGGCAGTTGACGGACATCTACCTGCTCGGCCTGGCGCACAGGCGGGGCGGGAGCCTCGTGACGTTCGACCGGACGATCGCGCGCCAGGCCGTTCGGGGCGCCTCAGCGGCAACGCTCGCGGTGATCGCTGTCTGACCCCTGCCGCGCGCGCTCCGTTCAGGTCCCGTGGCGGGGGCGCCCGTTCTGCCGGCCGGGAATTCGGCGTTGCACGCATCGCGCGGCGGCCGTATCGTACACGCCATGACGCACCAGAATCGACCGACACGGCGCCGGTTTCTCGAAACGGCCGGGGCAGCGGCCGCCGCCTGGGCCGCCGGCCCGGCGGTGCTTCGCGGCCAGGGCGGCGACAAGCTGCGGCTGGCCGTCATCGGCTGCGGCGGCCAGGGCCGCGCCAACCTGAAGCGGTTGGCCGGCGAACACATCGCGGCGCTCTGCGACGTGGACCGCAACGCCCTCGACCAGGCCGCCGCGCAGTATCCGCAGGCGCGCAAGGAGGTCGACTTCCGCCGGCTGTTCGATCACCCCGCGGAGTTCGACGCCGTGGTCGTCTCGACCACGGAGCATACGCACGCGTTCGCGACCCTGCCCGCGCTGCAGCTGAAGAAGCACGTCTACTGCGAGAAGCCGCTGGCGTACAACGTGCACCAGACGCGTGTCATCCGGGAGGCCGCCGAACGGGCCGGCGTGGCCACGCAGATGGGCACGCAGATCCACGCGAGCGACAACTACCGCCGCGTGGTCGAGCACATCGTGTCGGGCACGATCGGACAGGTGACCGAGTGTCACGTGTGGGTAGGCCGCGCGTGGGGCTGGCACGCCACCGAGGCGGACGCGACGGCGGCGAAGGACATCGTGTTCGTGCAGGAACGGCCCGCGGCGGGCGATCCGGTGCCGCCACACATCGCCTGGGACCTCTGGCTCGGCCCCGCGCCGGCGCGGCCGTACAGCAACGTGTACCTGCCCGGACCGAAGTGGTACCGCTGGTGGGACTTCGGCAACGGCACCATGAGCGATCTGGGCAGCCACTGGATCGACCTGCCGTTCTGGGCGCTGAAGCTGCACGCGCCGGCCACGATCGAGGCCAGCGGCCCGCCGGCGCATCCCGAGATTGCGCCCGCATCGATGCAGGCGCGTTACGAGTACCGCGCGCTGGGCGACCAGCCCGCGCTGACGCTGACCTGGTACCAGGGTCTCAACAAGCCGGATCCCTGGAAGAAGGGCGAGATTCCCCCGTGGCCGAGCGGGGTGCTCTTCGTCGGCAGCAAGGGCATGCTGCTGGCGGACTACGGGAAGTACATGGTGCTGGTCCCCGGCGACAAGTATGCCGGGCTGGCGAAACCGACTGTGTCGATCCCGGCATCGGTGGGGCATCACCAGGAGTGGGTGAACGCGTGCAAGACCGGCTCGCCCACCACGTGCCCGTTCTCGTACTCGGGCTGGCTGACCGAGGCCAACCACCTGGGCAACGTCGCCTATCGTGTGGGGAAGAAGATCGAGTGGGATGCGGCGGCCATGCGCGCCACCAACGCGCCGGAGGCCGAGCCCTTCCTGACGCGGGCGCACGCGCCGGGGTGGAAGCTCGCCTGACGGCTGCGTGGGATGACGGGCCGCCCGACGGCGGCCCGTCAGTCCCGTGTCGGCGGACGGGCGGGCCGGCCTACTGTCCGGCTCCAAGCGCGCGGAACGTCTTCCCTATCGCCTCGATCTTCTGCGGGTCCTTGCGCAGCCCTCCCCACGCGAACACCATGACGCCGGTCGCCGGCGGGCGTGCGCCGAGGCGCAGCACCTGGTCGACGTCCACCACGGGCACGCGCTCGCCCCAGTCCGAGATCTGGACGATGGGCCAGATGCGGAGCTTCTCGCCGGCCACGCCCCGCACGCCGAGGTACTGACCCAGCCAGGTCACCTGGCGCGCGATCCACTCCGGGTCGCGCGCGTGTCCAAACCGGGCGTGGTACGGCATCGGGCTGAAGACGTCGATGAAGGCCGCCTGCGCCTTCAGGTCGATGGCGAGTTTCTCGAGGCGCGCGCCCCCGTGGTCCTCGTCGCTCCAGGTGTTGTGGAAGGTGCCGAGCAGGGCTGTCGGCCGGACGGCGTTGCGGATGTCGCGGAACTCGCGCACCCAGTCGGTGAAGACGCCCAGGCGCCAGCGTATCCACGCCTGCCGGTGTGTCGACAGCAGGCGCGCCGCGAGTTCGGACGTGGTCGCGGCGGGCAGCAAAATGCCCGTGTCGGCCTGGAAGCGGCGCAGGCAGCGGTCGCAGAAGCACGTGTCGGGCATGTTGGGGGTGGCCTGCTCCCAGCTGGCGTGGCTGTGGTGGTAATCGAGCCACACGCCGTCGATGGCGTAGGTCTCGAGCAGCGTGCGGAACGCGCGCATGCGGTCGGCGCGGTAGGCCTCGTGCGTCGGGCAGATGCCCTGCCAGCCGTCTGGCGGCGGCGACACCTGGCCGTCGACGCCAATCGGGGCCGCGTCCGGGTGCGTCTTGAGGTAGTCGGCCACGTGGAGCGTGTTGAACTCGGCGTAGGCCTTCACGCCCTGTGCGCGCAGCCAGGCGAGGCGTTCGGGGGTGTAGCTGCCGGAGCCAAGCCACACGGCGTCGACGCCGAAGTCCTTGAGGCTGGTGCCGGTGTCGACAATCTCCTGCGGGAGGCCGCCGTAGATGCCGCGCACGGGCGGCGCCGGGGCCTGCGCGCGGGCTGGAGGGCCCGGTGTACCGGTGGCGAGCACGAGCGCGAGGCTGAAGGCGGCGGACAGTCGCATCAGAGGGTCTCCTGGAGCGGCGCTGCGGACGCGGAGCCTGTGGATGGGCTCATTGTAGCGGACGCGGCGAGCGTACCGTGGCCGGCGGGGTGTGTTATAGTGGTGGTTCGTCCTGGTTGCCGCCGAGGCTGCCGGGGCGCCCATCCAGCCGGCCGGCGTAGCTCAGTTGGTAGAGCAGCTGATTCGTAATCAGCAGGTCGTCGGTTCGAGTCCGACTGCCGGCTCCAGTTTTCCGAACAATTCTTGCGATCCCGACGGCCGCTGTCACCGGCCTGTCTCTCGCCGTGTCCGATTCGTCGCACACCTGGCGAGAGCGCCACTCGACAGCTGCTACCACTGAGGACTTCGTATGAGTACCCGGCCACGTCTCGAACCCATCTCTCCCGGGGAGATCCTCCTCGAGGAGTTCATGCGTCCGCTGGGCCTCAGCATCAACGCCCTGGCCCGTGCTCTTCGGAACCTCACCGGAGATCTGGCTCGACCTCCAGTCCGATTACGCCCTGCGGGTCGCCCGCCACACCACGTGGCCAGCAGTTGAACCGTCGGTGCAGACGAGGGTTGCCTGAGGGCGCCAGACCTCGTCGCCAGGACGCAGAACCGTCTGCTTCAGCCTGCAGAGATCACGAGCGGCCTCCGTCTCCGTGCTCCCGGGCGGACGCGGGCACGGCGCGCAGGATCGCCCCGCCAATGGTCCCGGCTTCGATCGCCTCCAGGAGGTCGCGGTACCGTTCACGGGCGTATCGATACCAGCCCGCGTCGGAAGCCTGTTCGATACGCTCGCGCCTGGCGTCGATCTTCGCGAGGAGTTCCCGATACCACACTTGAAACTGCGGCGAGAGATCGCGGCAGGAGTGGATGCGCCACCCGTTCCGCCCGAACCCGCGGTCCACCTGGTCCAGGACGAGCGGCTTCCAGTGCCCGCCCCGCGCATACCGGGTGCAGAACGCCTCGACCTGCGCATTCCACGTGGGCGCCGCGTAGTCGAAGACCCGCAGTTCGGTGCCGGCATGCGCAAGCGCCCGGCACTCCCGCAGCACCCGCTCCTGGTCGGGAAAACAATACAGGGCCGTGAACATGACGATGAGGTCGAAGGGGCCGGGCACGACCGACGATGCGTCCAGCGCGCTGGCGCGGTAGAACGTCTGCCCCGGATGCGCCCGCGACGCATACGCAATCGTGTCGGCGTCCACGTCAACGCCCGACACCGTCCCATAGCCGCGCTCGGCAATGAGCCTGGCGGTGCCCCCAAGGCCGCACCCGAGGTCGAGCACGCGGCGGGATGGGTCGGTCGACAGGCCGTCCAGCACGAGATCGACCGCGTCCGCCTCCCCCGGATGGGCGAAGTCGCCGTCGCGAATGAGCGAGAGAATTCGTTTTCCGGTGAGCGAGCTCATGCTCAACGCAGGGTCGCGCCTCATGTGGAGGATTGTACAGACACGCGGCACCCCGCTGTGGCAGGATCACCGGACACCCTATGAAAGCGATCACGGTCGAACCCCACGTCCCGGGCAGCGCACGCCTCGAGGAGGTTCCCGAACCCGACCCACGCGACGGGTCGGTCCTCGTGGAGGCCGTCGCCGTCGGCGTCTGCGGCACGGACGTCGAAATCGTCGAGGGCAAGTACGGCTGGGCCCCCGAGGGCCGGACGCGGCTGGTGCTCGGCCACGAGTCGCTCGGCCGCGTCATCGATCCGGGCCCGGCCGTCGGGCTTCAGAAGGGCGACCTGGTGGCCGGCATCGTCCGGCGCCCGGACGCCGTGCCGTGCCCGAGCTGCGCGGTCGGCGAGTGGGACATGTGCCGCAACGGCCAGTACACCGAGCGCGGCATCAAGCAGATCGACGGCTTCATGTCCGAGCGCTGGCGGATCGAGCCCCAGTACGCCGTCAAGGTCGATGGCGCCCTCGGGCTCCTGGGCGTGCTGCTCGAGCCGACGACCGTCGTGACCAAGGCGTGGGAACAGGTCAGCGCCGTTGGCCAGCGGGCCTTCTGGGAGCCGGAGACCGTGCTCGTCACGGGCGCGGGGCCCATCGGCCTGCTCGCAGCCCTCATCGCCACACAGCACGGGTTCGACGTCCACGTGCTCGACCGGGTCGACTCGGGGCCCAAACCCGGCCTCGTCCGCGCGCTGGGCGCGACGTACCACTCGGGGACTGTCCCGGACATCGGCGTCCAGCCCGACGTGATCATCGAATGCACGGGCGTCGGGCAGCTCATCGCGGACTCGATTCAGGCCGTCGCGCCGGGCGGCGTCGTCTGCCTCACGGGCGTCGGGTCCGGCGGGCGAACGCTCGGCCTCCCGACCGCCGATGTCGCGTCCCGCGTCGTCCTGCGCAACAACGTCGTGGTCGGGAGCGTCAACGCCAACAAGCGGCACTGGTACAAGGCCGGACAGGCGCTGGCTAAGGCCGACCGCGACTGGCTGGCACGCCTGGTGACCCGGCGCGTGGCGCCCGAGCACTTCATGCGCGCCCTCCAGCGCGAGCCGGACGACATCAAGGTGGTCATCCAGTTCGCCGAGGTCTGACGTGGTGACCCCGGGTTGAGGGAGGACGAATGGAGAACCTCATAGGGGCGTTCGTCCTTGCGAGCCTGGCTGCCGGCGGGATCGGCCTCGGCGTCGTCGTCCTTGCGGCGACTCGCCCGGCGCCGGAGGCCGCGGTGACTCACGTCGCGGGAAGCAGGAACGCGAAGACGTAGATCGCGATGACCACCAGGCCGAGCCCCGCGGAGACGACGGCCCCCCTGACCTTGCTGCGGACCTTGCGCGCCAGGCCCGCCTCGCCGCCGGGAACGACGTGCAGCGGCCGCATGATGCTGTCCGGATCGGGCTCGATCGCCTGCGTCGCCTCCGAGTGGATCCCGGCGACGTGCACCTCGTCGCCAGTACGCAGCACCTTGTGCTTGAGCGTGCAGGACCTGATCTCCCGGTCCGTGTTCAGGCTCACGTCCATCCTGAAGCTGCCCGGACCATCCGTGGTCTCGCGCCGGCTCAGGTTCCCGAACAGCCCGCCCGGCGCCCCGAGGTCGAGTGCGCGCAGGTAACGCTCCGCGCGCGCCACGGCACCGTCACCCGTGAGGGTCTGGAAGGGGATCTCGTAGAAGACCTCCTTGCCCGGCGGGACCAGCACGCCGAGCGCGCCCAGGGGCCCCTGGATCACGAACGGCGCGAGCGCGAAGCCCTCGTAGTCGATGACCGTGCCCTGCTTGCCGCCCCCGTGGTGCTCCACCACGTAGTGGTAACCCACGCACGGCTCACCGGTGAACGGAGCCTCGAGCAGCCGGCCGCGCGCCTCCACGATGCCGAACACGACGGCGCGCTCGCCGTCCCGGAGCCGGCGCCCCAGAGCCGCGCGCGCCGTGTCGACATCGGCCCGCGCCCGCCGGGCGTCGATCACATACAGGGCCGCGAACCAGAAGAAGAAGGCCGCGACCGGCGCGAGGGCCAGCCCCTCGGCCTCGGGATTGAAGACGAGCGTCGGGAAGGGCTCGCGGATCGAGAACAACACGAGACAGATCGCGAGCAGCGGAAGGTAGAGCGCCAGGCGAAGCAGACACCCCTTCACAGGCCGCCTCCTTCCCCAGGCACGAGGCACGCGACGAGGCGCCCGCCATCGGCCTGGTCGACCCGATCGCCCCTCTACTTCAGCGTGATCGTCGCGGCGGCCGTCCCCGGGAAGGGGAACGCCGCGTTGCACGACGACACGACGAGCGTCGCCCGCAAGGCCTGTCCTGCCTTCAGCCCGAGCGCCGCCAGCGGCACGCGCAGGCGCATCGTCGTGGCAGCGGGGGGCTTCACCCAGTCAGCCCTTGTGAAGGTGCCGCCAACCTCGAATTCCCACTGGGGGCTCACGCCGTCGGGCAGTTCGGCCGCGTCCTCGCCACGGCGGACGGTGGCGTCGAGCATCGGACCGTTGATCCACCCGCCCTGCGCGTCCCGGGCCAGCGACGTCGAGATCTCGCTGGCTTCCAGCGACCACTCCGCCCCCTGCGCTCCGGGCTCGAACATGGGATCGCCCTTCAGTCCGGTCTTCGGGTTCGCGTCCACGTCGAGGAAGATCCGGACGGCCGCACTCGTCGGCTTGGTGCCGTTCGCGTCGAACCCGCCCAGATAGGATCGGATGGGCTTCGGATAGGTCACAACCGCCGCCAGGTCGGACCCAACGACCCTCACCGAGGCCGTCACGACGCCCAGCTTCGCGCAGGTCACCGACAGGGACGGCTGCGCGGCGGCGCCCCCTGGCGACGCGATCACCAACCACAGCGACGCGAACGCGGCGACGGCCGCACAGCCCCGAGCGTGTACAGTCATGCGGGCTCCTTGGAATGAGCCTGACAATACCACGACCCGGCATGACCGCCTCCCTGCAACTTCCAGGCCGCAGCTGCCGTCTAATCAGACTCAAGCACCTCGCAGAACGACTCGTGTCCGTTTCCCCCTGGAGGCCCGTGCCATGCCCGGTGTCGTGCAGTTCGGTGAACAGGTCGACGGCTACCGTATTCCGGTCCTCAACGAACGCGAGATCCGCGCCGCCGCAGGCATCCTCTTCCTGATGATGTTCATCGCGATTGCGGGGGCGGTCACGAAAGGGAGCTTTCTGCTCCTGAAGTACGCCGTCGCCATCTTCCTGCCCGACATGCTCATCCGCGTCTTCGTCAATCCGCGCTACGCGCCCACGCTCATCGTCGGGCGCCTCATCGTGCGGAACCAGGTGCCCGAGTACGTGGGCGCGCCCCAGAAACGCTACGCCTGGATGCTCGGCGTCGTCCTGGGCGCCGTGATGTTCGTCCTGGTCAACGTGATGAACACCTTCAGCCCGATCACCGGTCTCATCTGCCTCGCCTGCCTGGTGTTCCTGTTCTTCGAGTCGGCGTTCGGCATCTGCCTGGGCTGCAAGCTGTACGCGTGGCGTTACGGAGCGCGGGCCCAGTACTGCCCGGGAGAAGTGTGCGAGATTGGCGCGCGCCACGACATCCAGAAGACGTCGGCCGCGCAGATCCTCATCGCCCTCGGGTTCGTCGCCTACGTCGTGCTGCTGGTCGTCGTGTTCAACGACACATTCGCCGTGCGGCCGCACGCGTTGTTCGGCGGATAGAACGGCCGCACCGGCTCCGCCCGCACCGCTCGGATCGTCACCGCACGCGGCCGAGCAGGTAACTCACGGCCACCTCGACGCGCAGCACCCGGGGGCCAAGCGACACGGGCACGAAGCCGCAGCGCTCGAAGAGCGCGATCTCGAACGGGACCCAGCCGCCGTCGGGGCCGATGGCCAGCACGACGGCACGGCCCGGCTCGACGCGAGTCAGTTCCGCCACCGCCGTTGGATGGGGCACGAACCGCGCCGACTCCCCCGCCCACGCGTCCAGTTCGTCCTCGACAAAGGGCCTGAACCGCTCTCGAATCTCGACGAGCGGCGGACGTGTGTCGCGCGCCTGCTCGAGGCCGAGGTCGATCAGGGCATCAAGGCTGGCGGCATCGAGAATGCTCGAGTCGAAGTAGCTCTTCTCGACCCGCGCGGCATTCACCAGCACTACCCGGTCCACGCCGAGCGACGCCACGGCCGGGATCACCCGCCGCAGCGCCTTGGGCCGCGGAATCGCCAGCACCAGCGACACGCCGGACCGGGGCGGCGGATCCGTATCGAGCGTCACGCGCAGCCGCAGGCCCTCGGGCCCCTCGGCCAGCACTTCACCCGTGCCGCAGCGACCGCCCCGCAGGCCGACGCGAAGCGTCTCGCCGGCCTGCACGCGCAGCACGGCCCGCGCATGCTCGTGGCGGCGCCCCGTCAGCAGCGCCATCCCATCGTCCGCCACCTCGCCCGGGGCCAGAAGCAGGAGATTCACGCCGTCAGTGTATCGCGCGGCCGGCCGCACGCTGGCGTTTCCGGTAGAATGCCCCCATGGACCCCAGTCGTGCTGCGTGGCGCGCCGCACGGATGACCGAGCGCCGCTTCGCCTCGCTGAGCGACGCTCAGCGGTCTGAGCGGAACGCCTGGACCTCCATCCCCCCTTCTGAGCGGATGGTCCTCGTATGGCACCTCAGCCGGGACCTGTGGTCCTGGCGTGGCGAGATCCCCGATGAACCAGGACTTTGTCGATCTGTTGCGGTCCTTCATCGTCCATGAGGTCCGGTTCATGGTGGTGGGCGCCTATGCCCTCGCCATCCACGGACGCCCGCGCGCAACCGGCGATCTCGACATCTGGGTCGATGCGACGCCGGACAACGCGGCCCGCGTCATCCGTGCCCTCGCGGCGTTCGGATCGCCGCTGCGTGACGTCCGTGAGGATGACTTTGCGACGCCGGGCGTGGTGTACCAGATGGGGGTCCCGCCGGGCCGCATCGATGTGCTCACTCAACTGACCGGCGTCACGTTCGCCGAGGCCTGGCCGGGAAGAATCGAGCAGCGCGTGGCCAACCTGCTGGTGCCGGTCATCGGACGCGACGAGTTCGTCCGGAACAAGAGGGCGACCGGCCGCGCCAAGGACCTCGGCGATATCGAAGATCTGGATTGAGAGAACGCGGGCGGCCGGACGGCCGCCCGCGCGTCAGACATCAGGGCGTCACCGTCCGAACTGCCACCCCATCGTCACGGTGAACTCGCCGCCGTGAGGCTCGGGACGATACCAGAGGTCGTCGGGGAAGCCGGTGTTCCAGTTCCACGCGCCAGCCAGGCCCAGTGTAAAGAGGGACCCGAGCCGGAAGTCGACACCGCCGCCGATCCGTCCGCCAAACGCCGTCGACACCCGCGTGCGCGACTCGCCGTGGTCCCAGTCGTGCCAGTCGTCCCAGTCTTCCCAGCCCCAGCCCGGTCCCCAGGCGCACCGGGAACCGCAGTCCGTCCAGGCCGAGTTGAAGCCGAAGACGGGCCCGACGCCCGCCGTGACGTACGGCTCCACGGCCCGGCTGGTCGTCAACCGGCGAACCGGATACCAGCGCGCGACCACCGGCAGGCTGACGAGACCCTGCGCGGTGCCCTGGTCGTCCCAGTGGCCGCTCCACCCCTCCGCCTGGCCGTATCCGGTCACCGCCAGGCCCACCGCGAAGTCGTTGCGCAGGAAGTGCAGGTATTCGAACCCGAACGCCCCGTGCGCCGAGCCGCCGTAGTCCCAGTCATGGGGACCGTCGGACCAGCCGTCCGCCCATCCGCCAACGCGCACTTCGATGCGGTGCCTGGGATCCAGCGCGCGGGCGGGCGGCGGTGGGACAGGCAGGGCGCCCGCCGGCGGTCCTGGCGGAGGCGGCACTGCCTCAGGCATATCGACGCGCGGCGCCTCCAGCACGAACTTGTCGCCGTCGCCGATCTGGAAACGGACAACCGTCGGCGAAGCGGGCCCCAGCTTCACTTCGTACGCGCCCGGCTCCAGGGCCACCTCCAGCGGCCGGCCGGCGGGCTTGTCGAGTTCGACGACGAGCGTGCCCCGGCTGTCGAAGATCGCGACGCGCCCGTCGACGGCCGCCGCCAGCACGATGCCCGTGGCGATGCGCTGCTGCGCGGCAGCCGGCGCGGCAACAGGGTTGACGGGCTGCGCGGGCTCCTGCGGCGCGCCCAGGGAGAGAACGGAGAGTAACAGTGCGGTTGTGACGATCATGGCCGATCCTTTCTCACGAAGGGAACCTGCGCGGTTCCTGCTTCTTGAGACACGCGAACCGGTCGCGAGTGTTACCGGTGCGCCGGCTTGTTCGCCCCGAACAGCCTGCCGACACCGAACGTCAGTTCCCAGCCGGTGTACCGGGTCGTCCCGGCGCCCGCCGTCTTGACGCCGCCGCTGAAGCGCCAGGACGCGGCCATGCCGGTGATCCACGAACGGCCGACCCGGATGTCCACGCCCCCGCCGAGGCTCCCGCCCACGGTGGCGTCGAGCACGGTCTCGCTGCCCACCACCGGGTCGTCGCCCGCGCCGTCAATCCGCGCGTTGTTGTACGCCGCCAGCAGCGGGCCCACGGAGCCGACCACGTAGGGCTCCGCCGCCCGCCACGACGTGACGCGCCGAATCGGGTTCCAGCGGACCACGAACGGCAGGCACACCCCCGCACGGTCGCGCACGGCCGTGCCCGCCAGTGACGCCGTCGCTTCCGCACTGTCGATCAGGACGTGCATCGCCCCGCCCAGCGCCAGGTCGTCCCGCACGAACTTCAGGTATTCCAGGTTCACCGCCAGGCTGCCCGCACTCACGTAGGCGCCCACCAGCTGCGGCGGCGCGCTCACCGGCACGTCGGCGGCCCCGGTGCCGCTCCACATGCCGAACCGGACGCCGAACTGATGCCGTCCCGTGAGCACGTACTCCGGGCTGAGATCGACGCCGCGCAGGCGCGTGAACTCCAGGCTCGCCGGCCCGAATCCCGACAGATCGAGCACCTGGTGCGGCCCCTCCTTGAGATCCAGACGGCCGCGCAGCGCCCGCGGTTCACGTTCGAACCGGACTTCGTAGCTGCCCGCCTCGAGGCCGATGTCGATCGGACGCCCGGCCGGCTTGTGGAACTCGAGCACCAGGCGCTTCCGGCTGTCCAGCACGTAAAACCGGCCGTCGACCGGCGCCGCGACGATGAACCCGGCGGCCGTCTGGCGCAGGTCGGTGAACACCACGTCGCCCGTGCCCGACATCGTGATGTCGTAGACCGGGTGTTGAGGCCCGCCCCTGGTACCCACCGTGCGGCTGAGCGTTTCGTTGAACGCGAACTGGTAGGCCTCGTTCAGGGTCACCCGGCGGTCGCCGGACACGTCCGCCGCGCCCCGCATGCCGGAAATCAGGTAGTGCGTGAAGAAGCTGCCGCCGAGGCGGTCGGACTCCTGGGCGCTCTCGTCGGCGGAGCTCGACGCCAGGAACGCCTGCCCGCGCATGTCCGACGACTGGTCGATGGTGAACGGGCTGCGCACCCTGCCGCCCTTGGGGCGCGTGACGGCACCGGAGGCGCAGGCATCGAGCACGCCGATGCGCACGTCGGCCGGAACCGCTTCGAGCCGCTCACGGAGCGTCGCGTAGGACAGCCGGTCGTTGCCGAGCAGCAGCCCCTTTTCGTCTGCGTGTCCCGAGTAGTAGAAGAACACCTCCGTCCGCACCGCGTCGCCCGACTGGGGCGCCCGCCTGACGGCCAGCACCCGCTGCCTGAGCGCGACGAGCGCGGCGTCCAGGTCGCCGGCCCGGGGCTGGTCGAGGCGCACCACGTCGGCCTCGTCAACGCCGCCCAGCGCCTGCATCACCTGGCTGAAGCGCTCCGCGTCCGACACCGCGTACTTCAGTTGCGGGCGATCCTCGCCGCCGCGATTGGCCGCGGCCACGAGCACGAGACGCCTGACGGTCGTCTGCGCCGGCGGTGCCTGCACCGATCCAGTCGCCACCGCCGCCGCCACCACCATCGCCATCGTGCCCGTCATCGTCGTTCGTCCTTCATCACGGGAAACGCCGCCTGGGACTGTCCCTGCGGCAACGCCAACGCCGCGGGCACGCGGCCGGCAACGGCCGCCGCGCGCAGCGCGGATCGGACAGGCCCCAAATCGAAAGGCGCATCGGCCGTCACGAGGTAGAACACCTCCCACCGCGGCGCGTCGTCGAGTTCGTAGGAGAAGTCCAGGAACGCCGTGCCAGAGGGCTGCAGCGCGACCGCGCGGTCACCCGCTCGCGGAAGATGCTGCGACACGACGCCGCGGCCGTCGACCGAGAGGATCGCGCCGTGGGATCGACCCGCAGCGCGATAACCAATCCGGATCTGATCGCCTTGCCGCGCCACGGCCCCAGGCGCCAGTTCCTCGCTGCTCTGGCTCAACCGGCGATGCAGGACGAGCGACGGTTCGCCGCCCTTGATCGTGGTGTCGTCGCCGGCTGGACGGCCGAGCCACAGCGACACGCCCACGGCGGCCACGCACACGCAGGTGGCGACCACGCTCGCCGGCGCCAGCCAGGCGACCCGACGACGCGCCGGCACCGGGGCGGGCGGCGCGTCACGCCTGACCCGCTCGCGGATTCGGCGCGCCATCGCCGGCGGCTCGAACGCCGCCTGGATGTCCCGGCTGGACGACTCCAGCTGCGCCAGCCGGCGCTGCAACTCCGGGTCGGCAGCAACCCGGGCAGCGAACGCCCGCAGTTCGTCCGGCGGAAGCTCGCCCAGGCGGTACCGCTCCAGGCGCAGGTCGGAGACGGCGGCAGGGTGCGTCTCCTGTGTACTCATGACGCCTCCAGTTCCACGAGCGTGGCCCGCAGCGCACGCAGGCGCTTGCGCACGCCGGACACGGACATGCCCACTTCGCCGGCCACTTCTTCGAGCGTCAGGCCGTCGACGAAGTGCAGCGTCGCGATCACCCGGGTGGATTCCTGGTGCCGTCCGAACAGGCGGTTGAGCACCGACCGGGCGTGCACGGCCGGCCCCGGGTCGTCGAGGCGGGCAATGCCGATCAGCACCTCGTCGCCCGGCAGGTCCGGCCAATGCCGGCGATCGCGGATACGGTTGAGGCAGAGGTTCGTCGCGATCCGGTAGATCAGGCTCGACGGAAAGCGGACATCGGCCACGCCCCGCCGGAGCAGCTGGACGAAGACGTCCTGGCACACGTCCAGGGCCTCATCCTCGTCACGCAGCAGCTGGCGACACCGGCGCAGCACGAGGGGCCCGTACCGGTCCCACAGCTGTTCGAGATCGGGCGACGTCTCCGCCATGCACACCTATGGACACTGGAGGGGGGACGAAGTGTCACTCGGATCATCGCCGCCCGGGCGCGGCGTGGACGTGCGGGCGAGGCGGCCGGCCCCGGCGTCGTCGGCACGCCGGGGCCGGGCCGCGTGTTACTGAGCCGGCGGCGTGGCAGGCGCGACCGGCGGCAGGTCGCTCGCCATCATCTGCCACTCGAACCGCCATTCGCCGCCGAGCTTGCGGGCAATCCAGATCACCCGGCCCCGGTCGCGGCGCGGCGTGCTGTCGGCCGGCTGCAGGTTGAGGCTGAAGTTGCCGACCACGTACGCGAGCGTGCCGTGGCCCTCCACGGCCTGCGGCTCGATCTCGAGGCCGCTCGCCCCTTCCCTGTTGAGGCGCTCCTCGTAGTACAGCTTCACGGCATCGACACCGCGCAGCGTGCTCCGGTTGGGCGCCATCACCGACGCGCTCGCGGAGAAGAAGGTCGCGATCTTCGCGACGTCCTTGGCGTTATAGGCTGCCGTGAAGTCCTGGACCATCTTCCGGATCTGGTCAACGTCCGCCTTGCCGAACTCCTGGGCCGGCGCCGAACCGCCGCACGCCGCCAGGGCGACGACGAGCAACACCGCACTGAATCGAGCCACTCCCTGTCGCATGATGCCGATCTCCTTCAACCCGCCATTGTAGGCCCGGCGGTGCCGGGCGGCCAATCGCCCTTACTTCGCGAGCGGCCGGATCTCGACGCGCCGGAAGTGGATCTCGCCGCCCTCGGACTGGAGGGCAATCCGCCCGGGCATCACCGTGGCGCCACGCGCCTCGTTGAGCACCTTGCCGTTGACGGCCACCGTGAGCGACGGCCCGTCCAGGGTGATCTCGTAGGTGTTCCACTCGCCTTCGGGCTTCTCGTTGCCCTCCGTCTTCCGGAACCCCACCATGTCACCCAGCAGTTCGTGGCCTTTCGCCTCGCGGCGCCGTGCGGCGTCGCCCTCGAGGGGCATGCCCCAGAAGCCGTAGAGGTCGCCGGCGCTGCCGGCCTGCAGCTGTGCTTCGTACGCGCGCGGGATACCCTTCGGGTTCGGCTCGCCGTTCACCCGAAGCAGCACGCCGCTGTTGGGCGTCCTGCCCAGGCGCGCCGCCGCGCCGGGAGCCCAGCGCCACTCCACAATCAGCGAGAAACTCGTATACTGGGTATCCGTGTAGAGGTAGCCGAGGGGCTCACCCCTGCACACCAGGACCCCGTCCCTGACGCTCCAGACCTCCGACGCCGGGACCTTCGGATCGACCAGGAAATGACTCCAGCCCGACAGATCACGGCCGTTGAACAACTGAACCGGCTGCGACTGGGCGCCCATCGAGGCTGGCACCGCGGCGGCCACGACCGCCGCGACGACGGTGGTGCGAAGACTCAGGCGTATCATGCAGGCATCATAGCCCATTGGAGATCCTGATGACTCGAGACACACTCCCCGGCCTGCTCGCGGGCCTCCTCGTCACGGCCGCCGCCTGCGGCAGAGCGCCCGCGCCGGCAGCGGGGCCGCCGGCCGGGCCGGTGGAGGTGGGCGTGGTGACCGTCCGTGCCGAACGGGTCGTGCTCACCACCGAGCTGCCCGGGCGCACCGCCGCGTACCTCGTCGCGGACGTGCGGCCCCAGGTGAATGGCCTGATCCAGGAACGCGCCTTCACCGAGGGCTCGATGGTCGAGAAGGGCTCGCTGCTCTACCAGATCGATCCGGCACCCTACCAGGCTGCCTTCGAGCAGGCCAAGGCCGCCCTCGCGGTCGCGGAAGCCGCGCTGCCGCCGATCCGGCTGCGCGTGGAGCGTCTGAAGGAGCTCGTCGCGATCCGCGCCGTCGGCCAGCAGGACTACGACGAGGCCTCGGCGGCGCTGCAGAAGGGCGAAGCCAGCGTGGCCTCCGCGAAGGCGGCGGTCGAGAGCGCCCGCATCAACCTGTCCTACACGCCGTTGCGGGCGCCAATCTCGGGCCGGACCGGCAAGTCGTCGGTGACGCCGGGTGCCCTCGTCACCGCCTACCAGCCGACGCCGCTCGTCACGATCCAGCAGATGGATCCGATCTACGTCGACGTCACCCAGTCGAGCGCCGACCTGCTCCGGCTGCGCCGGAAGCTCGCCAGCGGCGCGCTCACCCGCTCGCGCCCGGTGGAGAGCCGGGTGAAGCTGCTGCTCGAAGACGGCACGCCCTACGCCCGCGAGGGGCGCCTCCAGTTCCGTGACGTCACGGTCGACCCGACGACAGGTTCCGTCGTGCTGCGGATGGTCTTTCCGAACCCCGAGTCGATCCTGCTGCCCGGGATGTACGTCCGGGCCGTCGTCGAAGAAGGCGCCCTCGACGCCGCCATTCTCGCCCCGCAGCAGGGCGTGACACGGGATCCGAAGGGCAACGCCAGCGTCATGGCCGTCGATGCCTCCGGCCAGGCCGTCGTGAAGCCCATCGTCACCGATCGGGCGATCGGCGACCGCTGGCTGGTGACGTCCGGCCTGGCCGACGGCGACCAGGTCATCGTACAGGGGCTCCAGCGCGTGCGGCCGGGCATGGCGGTGAAGGCCATCCCGTTCGTGCCGGCCCCGCCTCCCGCCCTGGACGGCGCGCCGGCCGCGCCCGCGAAGTAGGGGGCCCGCATGCTCTCCCGGTTCTTCCTCGATCGTCCCGTGTTCGCGTGGGTCATCGCGCTGTCGATGATGCTGGCCGGCGGCCTCGCCATCTACAGCCTGCCCATCTCGCAGTATCCGCCCATCGCGCCCCCGTCCATCTCGATTCGCGCCGTCTACCCCGGCGCGTCGGCCAAGACCGTCGAGGACAGCGTGGTCCAGATCATCGAGCAGAAGATGACGGGCCTCGACCGGATGCTCTACATGAGTTCGACGGCCGACTCGTCGGGCATGGCGAACGTGACGCTGACGTTTGCCCCGGGGACCGACCCGGACCTGGCCTGGGCGAAGGTGCAGAACAAGCTCCAGCTGGCCCTGCCCATGCTCCCCGACGTGGTGCAGAGCCGCGGCCTCACGGTCAGCAAGTCCACGCGCAACTACCTGATGCTGGTCGGCCTCACCTCGGACGACCCGGCGGCGACGCGCGAGGATCTCGGCGACTACGCCGTGTCCACGGTCGAGGCCGTGCTGGCGCGCGTGCCGGGGGTGGGCGAGGTGGAGATCATGAGTTCGGGGTACGCCATGCGGATCTGGCTCGACCCCGATCGCCTGACGAAGTACGGCATGACGGCCAGCGACGTTACCGCGGCCGTGCGGACCTACAACGCCGAGGTCTCGGCCGGGCAGCTGGGCGGCGCCCCCGCGGTGCCCGGCCAGCGCCTGAACGCGTCGATCCTGGTCCAGTCGCTCCTGGTGACCCCCGAGGAGTTCGAGGCCATCCCGATCCGGATCGACAACGACGGATCCGTCGTGCGCGTCCGCGACATCGGGCGGGCGGAACTGGGCACCGAGGCGGCCGACGTGCGCGGCCAGTACAACGGCCGGCCCGGCGCCATGATGGCCATCCGGCAGGAAGCGGGCGCCAACGCCCTCGACACGGCCCGCGGGATCCGGGCCGCCATGGACGACCTGGCCAAGTACTTCCCGCCGGGGATGAAGGTCATCTACCCGATGGATACGACGCCGTTTGTCCGCGTCGCCATCGGCGAGGTCGTGAAGACGCTGGTCGAGGCGGTGGTCCTGGTCTTCCTCGTGATGTACCTCTTCCTCGGCAATCTGCGCGCGACGCTGGTCCCGACCATCGCGGTGCCGGTCGTCATCCTCGGCACCTTCGGCGTGCTCGGGGCGTTCGGCTACTCCATCAACATGCTGACGATGTTCGGCATGGTGCTCGCGATCGGCCTTCTCGTGGACGATGCGATCGTCGTCGTGGAGAACGTCGAACGGGTCATGAGCGAGGAGGGCCTGCCGCCCAGGGAAGCCACGCGCCGGTCCATGGATGAGATCTCCAGCGCGCTCATCGGCATCGGCCTCGTGCTGGCGGCCGTGTTCGGGCCCATGATGTTCTTCCCCGGCTCCACGGGCGTCATCTACCGTCAGTTCTCCGTGACGGTGATCGCCTCGATGCTGCTGTCGGTGGTGGTGGCCCTGGTGCTGTCGCCGGTCCTGTGCGCGTCGCTGCTCAAGCCGGTCGCCAGGGGACACGAAGCCGCCGAGACCGGCTTCCGCCTCTTCCGGCCCTTCTTCCTCTGGTTCGATCGGGTCTTCTACCGCGCCCGCGACGGGTACGCCGGCGCCGTGGCCCACATCCTGCGCCGGCAGCTGCCGTATGCCGCGGCATTCGTCCTGATCGTGGCGGGCCTGGTCGCGTTGTTCTCGCGCATGCCCACCGGCTACCTTCCCGACGAGGATCAGGGCACGCTGATGGGCATCATCCAGCTGCCCGCCGGTTCCACCATCGAGCAGACCGAGGGAGTGCTCGCGCAGATCCGGCAGTACTTCATGGAGCGCGAGCCCGACGCCGTCGAGTCGTTCATGGGCGTGGCCGGCGTCGGCCAGGCCGGGCGCGGCCAGAACCAGGCGATGTCCTACATCCGCCTCAAGGACTGGGACCTCCGGCAGAAGCCCGGCCTCAGCGCGAAGGAGGTGGCCGGGCGGGCCATGCGCACGCTGTCGCGCATCAAGGACGCCACCATCTTCGTCGTGCCACCGCCGCCTGTGGTGGAGCTGGGCACGGCCACCGGCTTCGACTTCATGCTGCAGGACCGCGGCGGCCTGGGCCACGACCAGCTCTCCCAGGCGCGCGACCAGCTGGTGGGCATGGCCGCCCGCGACCCGCGCCTCCAGCGCGTGCGGCCCAACGGGATGCCAGACGTGCCCCAGTACAAGGTGGACATCGACTGGAATCGGGCCGGGTCGCTGGGCGTGCCGGTGAACGCCATCCAGGGGTACCTGGCCACCGCGTTCGGCAGCTCGTACATCAACGATTTCGTCCAGGGCGGCCGCGTGAAGCGCGTGTACGCCCAGGCCGACGCCCCGTTCCGCATGCTGCCCTCGGACCTCGACCGCCTGCACGTGCGCAACAGCAAGGGCAGCCTCGTCCCGCTCTCGGCTCTCGCGTCGGGCCGCTGGGTGTACGGGCCGCCGCGCCTGGAGCGCTACAACGGCGTGCCGGCGATGAATATCCAGGGCGAGCCGTCACCCGGCCACAGCTCGGGGGACGCGATGCGGGCGATGGAAGAACTCGCGTCGAAACTGCCCGCGGGCATCGCCTTCCAGTGGACCGGCCTCTCGTTCCAGGAACGGATGGCCGAGGCACAGGCGGGCCTGCTGTACACGTTCTCCGTCCTCGTCATCTTCCTGGTGCTGGCCGCGTTGTACGAGAGCTGGACCGTGCCGATCGCGATCGTGCTCGCCCTGCCGCTCGGCGTCATCGGCGGCGTCCTGGCCTCCTCCTGGCGCGGCCTGCCCAATGACGTCTACTTCCAGATCGGCCTGCTGACGGTACTGGGGCTCACGACGAAGAACGCCATCCTGATCGTGCAGTTCGCGCAGGGACATCTCGAGCAGGGCATGAGCCTGGTCGAGGCCACGATCCAGGGCGCCAAGCTCCGCCTGCGCCCCATCGTCATGACGTCGCTGGCCTTCGGCTTCGGCGTGTTGCCCCTGGCCGTGGCGCGCGGTGCCGGCGCCGGGGCACAGGCCGCCATCGGCACCAGCGTGCTGGGCGGGATGCTCACGGCCACGTTCCTCGCCATCTTCTTTATTCCGCTGTTCTACGTGTTCGTGGTCCGGGCCTTTGGTCGCAAGAAGGCCGGCGCCGCGGCCGTGGCTGCGGGCGCCGTGCCGGGTTCGGAGGGGCACTGACCATGTCGCGCAGGCACCTGATTCCCGTCGCCGGATGGCTCCTGTCCCTGGCCGTTGCCGGCTGCTCGCTGGCCCCCCCGTACGTCCGCCCCGAGCCGCCCGTCCCGTCGGCGTTCCCGCAGGCCGGCACCGCAGCCGACGCGCCGCAAGCCGTCGACGTCGCCTGGCAGGACTACTTCCCCGACCCCAACCTCCGCGCCGTGATCGACCTTGCGCTGGCCAACAACCGGGACCTGCGGATCGCGACGCTGAACATCGACCGGGCGCAGGCGCTCTACCGTGTGCAGCGCGCCGAGCGGTTCCCGTCGGTCAGCGCCGGCGCCACCGTGTCGAGCCAGCGGATCCCGGGCGAAGCCGCGCGAGACGGCGAGGCGTACACCGCCACGCAGTACACCGTCGCGCTCGGGGTGTCCGGCTGGGAGCTCGACCTGTTCGGCCGCGTCCGCAGCCTCCAGGCCGCCGCCCTCGAGCAGTACCTCGCCACCGAGCAGGCCGCCGTGGCCACCCGGCTGGCCCTCGTGGCGGCCGTGGCGCAGGCCTATCTCACCCACGCGGCCGACGCCGAGAACCTGCACCTGGCGCAGGCGACGCTCGAGACGCTGCAGTCGTCCCTGACCCTGATCCAGAAGAGCCGGGATCTCGGCCTGTCGTCGGACCTGGACTTCAACCAGGTGCGGAGCCAGGTGGAGACCGCCAGGGCCAACGTCGCGCGGTACACGGGGCTGGTGGCCGTCGATCTCAACGCCCTGCAGGTCGTCGTGGGCGCACCGGTGAGCGCCGCGCTGCTCGCGGGCAATCTCGGCGCGGTGGCGCCGCCACGGGCCATCGCGGCGGGCCTGCCGTCCGACGTGCTGCTCCGCCGGCCGGACATCCTGGCCGCCGAACACCGTTTGCGGTCGGCGAACGCGAACATCGGCGCGGCCCGCGCGGCGCTCTTCCCCCGCATCTCATTGACGATGGGCGTGGGCATCTCCAGCTCGGAGCTCTCGTCGCTGTTCGGCAGCGGCACGGGCACGTGGAGCTTCGTGCCGCAGATCACGCAGCCCATCTTCAACTCGGGCGCCTTGAAGGCCAGGGTGCGCGTGACCGAGCTCGATCGCGAGATGGCCGTGGCCGGTTATGAGAAGGGCATCCAGCAGGCGTTCGCGGAAGTCGCCAACGCGCTCACGCTGCGGCAGACGCTGGTGAGCCAGCGGCAGGCGCAGGAGGCGCTCGTGCAGGCGCTCGAGGAGACGTTCCGGCTCTACGAGGCGCGTTACCGCGCCGGCCTGGACGGGTACCTCGGCGTGCTGGTGGCGCAGCAGGCGCTCTTTTCGGCGCAGCAGGCGCTGGTGGGCGTGCGCCTGGCCGAGCGGACGAACCTGGTGACGCTCTACAAGGTGCTGGGCGGCGGCGTCTGATCCGCTGTCCCCGGCCCGGCGTCGGACACGCTCAGGAACCTGACGAGCCCGCCCCACCGCTGGTTCACCTGGAAGCCGTGCTTCGCGAAGAGGCGGCCCAGGAAGAAGTTCGTCTTCACGCACCACGCCCCCTGGGCCGCCACGCGGACGCACAGGTCCTCGACCAGGCGCCCGCCGATGCCCTGGTTCGTCAGGGGGCCGGCCACGACGATGCCGTCCACGTACACGACGCCCGGCTCCTGCCACCGGTAGCAGAGGCCGCCCACCACCCGCTCTTCGGCATCCGTGACGATGAGGTGCCGGTCCTGTTCGCGGATGTGCTTCGGGTAGTCGGTGTCGAGGATGAGCCGGTAGAGGTGGCCCAGTTCGGCGGGGCCGGGCGGCTCACTGACGGAGTAGGTGGCGCCCGCGTCGTCCGCGATCGCAGAACGCACGATGACGCGCGACTCGTCGTGCCGCCCGATGGCGGCGATCTCGAGCCGCTGCGACCGGCGCGCGTGCGGGAAGACCATACGGCTGAAGACGTCGCGGTCGTCCTGCCCGGACAGCCGCGCCTGCAGGTCGCCCAATCCCTCGAGGCTGCCCCGCCGGACCGGATCGGCCGCCAGCCGTGCGGCGATGGCGCGGTCGAAGGCGTCGTGCACGGCCCGTTCGGCGCGGGCGAAGTACGTGCGCTGATACACGAGGTACCTGAACGCATCCGGGTACCGCTCCAGCCGGTAGAGGTGGATCATCTGGATGACCGCCTCCTCGCGGGCCTCGACGCCCGCGTCCGGGTTGGACCGCTCCCAGTCACGGAACCGCTCGATCGCGCAGAGCACCGGCAGCGGGATGTGCAGGTGGTTGCGCAAGCCGGCCAGGTGCGCGGCCAGCGCCTCCTGGAGCGCCGTCGTTGCGGCGGAGGGCGGCGCCTCCGCCAACTCCCGATCGAGGTCCAGCAGGAAACGGCCCGCCTCGTCGCCGCCGAGCCCCTCGAAACACGCGTCGAAGATCCACGCGAGTTGCAGGATGCCGCGGCTCTGGGGGTAGTGCGCGTCGGTGAGATGGTAGAAGCCGCGTGCCAGCCGCTCGATCAGCGCGAGGGGCCCGTCGTAGTCACACCAGCCGCTCAGCGACAGGAGGCTGGCGTGCTCGTGGAAGTCGGCGTCCGAGAGCGCCACGTTCGCCGGCGTGACCGCGCCGGGCACGATCCGGAAGCCGCTCTGCGCCCACCCGCGAAAGAACGCGGCCATCGCCCGGACGAACAGCTTCTTCCACGCCCACGCCCTGGCGCTGCCGTCGCGCACGTCGTGCTGGCTCGCCAGTTCGCGAATCCGTTCCCAGGCGGTGAGATCGCTGACATACGCCACCGCGATGGCCCCGAGGTCCTTCCGCCAGGCCCCGAAGCGCGGCAGCGCGGGCGTGCCGAGCGGGTGGCACGAGAGGGCCGTGAACCACCGGACCGTGTCCCTGGCGCCCGCCGTCCGCATCCCGGGACCCATCACCAGCAGCAGATCGAAGTGCTTGCCGCCGATCAGGTTGATGCCGAGCCGGTAGACCCGCGCCGGATGATGTGACAGGACGGGCGACACCCACACGCCGCCCGGCGCCACCTGGTCCCACGCAAACCGGTCCTCGCCACAGGCGTGGGCCAGCGACCGGCGGAGGAACGTCGCGTCGGCCAGCACGGCGCGGAGCGCGGACTGCTCGCTCTCGGGGATGCCGGCCTCGACAACCAGCCGCCCCTCCAGCACGGACGGTGGCGCGCCCGCCGCGTCCCGTTTCAGCGTGGCCTCGTACCAGCCCGACAGCGCCTCGAGGTGCGCCGCGGCCGCGCGGGCCAGGCCCCGGTGGTCGCGGAACAGCGCCCAGCAGGCCAGCTCCGCCTGCACGGCCGGAAAGTACTCGGGATGGCGCCGCGCGAAATCCGCGAGCAGCTTGAAGACCGACGTGAACTGCCCGTGGCGGGCCCGCGGACCGGGCCACGCCAGGCACGTGCGATAACTGAAGAGCCGCTGCCGCAGCGCCTGCAGGCGCCGTTCGCCGTGGCGCGCCTCGGCAATCGCCGCGATGTTCGCTTCGTCGAGGAACGACAGGCCGGATTCGACAAACGCCGGAAACGCCGTGTCGTAGTCGAACGACGGCTCGTCGAGCAGCAGGATGCGGTACGCCCGGGCGCGCAGGTCCGCCTCCGGACGCCAGGCCAGGGCCTCGAGCCGCCGCCGGATGACGGAGCCCAGGCGCGCATCAGCCCGCGCAAGCTGGTGCGCGAGATCCTCGACCGCCGCCGCCGCGTCCGCCGCGCCGCCGAACAGCGCGACCGCGCAGCCCCGGTGCGCGGCCCCCAGTTCGTCGTCGCCGGGTTGCGTCGGCTGCGTCTCGCCCGGCCCGCGGGTGGCACGCGGAAGGCGCACCTGGCCGGAGACCTGGCGCAGGGGCGCGTCCCACCCGGGCTTGCACGGCGCGAAGGCCGCCAGCGACGGGTTGCCGAGCCAGAGCCGCGGCTGGCGGGCGAACAGGCCGAGGTCCACGGTGTCGCCGTCCACCTGGTACGCGAGATCGCCGATGCGCACGCGGCCGTCGCGGCAGCGCGCGACCGCGAGGCGCCGGCCGGTCCGCCGGTTGTGGAGGCCTCCCCGCCCCGCGGCGATGTCGTCCTCGAGCACCGCAAGGTCCCTGAAGAACCAGCGGGGAATGCGGAGGCGCAGGCCGGCGACCTCGAGATCGACGTAGTTCGTCCGGTAGAGACCCTCGATCACGTCGGCAAAGTGCTGCTCGATGACCTTGCGCCGGTAGGTGCCCTTCGGCGTGAGTTCGTCGAGCGCGAGATCGAAGTCGCGGGGCAGGACGGCGAACCGGACGACGCGCTCGTACGGGGCCAGCCCCGCGTTGACCGACGCGACGATCTGTCCGAGGTACTCGGACACCTGCTCGTCGGCGCGCCCGGCCAGTACCGCATCGTCCCGATCCGGCACGATCAGCAGCACGTTGTGGTCGCGGTGGTCGCCCACCAGGAACCCGCGGCGGATGCCGGGCACCGACGCCAGGCGCTGCTCCACGCGCTGGGGCGCCACCGTCTGGCCGCGGCTGTTCTTGTAGATGTCCTTGATGCGGTCGACGATCTCCAGGTAGCCGTTGGGATGCTCGACGAACAGGTCGCCCGTGGCCACCCAGTGTTCCTCGTCCGGGTCGATCGGCGGCACGACGCCCGGCGTCCCCTCATCGTCCAGGTAGCGGACGACGTACGGCCCCGACATCTGCAGTTCGCCCCGGTCGCCCAACCTGACCTTCACGCCGGGCAGGGGCAGGCCGACGGTGCCATCCACGTACGCGCCGGGCGGCGTCATCGTGATGCCGCCGGTCGCTTCCGTCATCCCGAACCCGCTGCAGAGGTCCACGCCGTGGCGCTGGAAGAACCGGAAGACCTTCGGATCGAGGAACCCGGCCGCCGACAGCCCCCACCGCAGACGGTCGCCGACGACCTGCCGCACCTGCGTGCCCTCGTGCGCCGCGCCAGGCTCCCGATCCATCGCCTCGAGACAGTGCTCGCGAATCTGCGCCCATCGAGCCGGGATGCTGACCAGACCCGTCGGCCGGACACGCCCGAGTTCGGCGATCAACGCGTCGGCCGACGGGCTGCCCGCGAACACGTAGGTTCCGCCCCAGTAGATGGTGCCGAGCAGCTCGAGATACCGGCCGAAGGTGTGGAACAGCGGCAGGTAGCAGAGCAGCACTTCATCGCGGCCCACCGAAGGCAGGGCGGCATGGCGGGCGAAACGTTTCGCCAGCAGGCTGTACTGGCTGAAGACGACCCCCTTCGGCTGGCCGGTACTGCCCGAGGTGAACATCACCGTGGCTGCGGCCGTCAGGTCCACGGGCCGGGCCGCGAGAGCCGCGTCGGCGCGTGACAGGTCGACCCGGGCACACGCGTGGCGCAGCGGCGACACGTCGAGGCCCGCGACACCGCCTGCCGAGGCCCGCTCACCGGTGCGGAAGACGCGCAGGGGTCGCCCTGTCCTCGCCCGCACGGCCGCCAGGCGGGCTGTACGTTCGTCACTGTCAGTCACCACGGTGTCCACCGCGAGCCGGTCGAACATCCAGGCCAGCGTGTCGACGTCGGTATGCACGTTCAGCGGTGCCACCAGCAGGCCGTGGAGCAGGCACGCCAGGTCCGCGCAGGCGCTGTCGATGGAGTTCTCGGCGTAGATCGCGACGCGGGGTCTGTCGGGCCCGGCGGGCACCGACGCCAGGAACACCGCCGCCAGCGTGCGCGTGTAACGCGCCACCTGGGCGTAGGTCCAGGACGGCGTCTCCCCTTCGCGGGCGTCCTCGAACAGCATGCGGTCCGGGTGACGGGCCACGCGTTGCGCCAGCAGGGTCCCCAGGGTGTAGCCGGATCGTCGAATCGCCGCGAATGTCGTGTCAGCCCAGCGTGAACGGGCAGCGGGACCGGGCAGCGCCTCGAGGAACGACGGGCGCGCGGTCGTGTCGAGGTAGGCGTGCCAGTCCGCGGGCGCGACGCCGGCGGCCGTCGCGCGCAGGGCCGCTTCGGCTGACTCGACCAGCGCCAGCGCCGCCGCCCCGATGTCGGCACCGGTTCGCTCGGCCTCGATCCACCCCGCGAGCGTATCCCGCATGCTCCGATCCTAGCCCGAACACCCGCGCGGCGTCCTGCAGGGCGTCGCGCGCGGCGCCGTGCGGGGCGTCGTGCGGGGCTTCAGCCCCGCCATGGTCCGTGGCCTGTCTTGATCACCCGGACACGAGCCGCCCGAACGGCAGGCGCGCGAGTCCCTTGACGGCGAGTGTGCTGCCCACGGCCACCACCACGAACAGCACCGCCGCACGCAGGGGCGCGATGGCGGCAACGGGCCCGGCGGCCCACACCAGCACTCTGCCGGCGTAGAGCAGCACGAGCGGGTGGAGGTAGTAGATGCCGTACGCGTAGAGCCCGCTGCTCTGTACCAGGCGTCGCCACGCGGGCGCGCCCTGCCACCCGGGTGGCCACGCCATCAGCACCGCGAACGCCGCTGCCGCCATGGGCACCGTCAGCAGGTCCAGCGCGATGTGCGACAACCGGCTCCATGCCCCGGGCGCCGCGCCGAACACCTGCGCGGTCCAGATGATCGGCAGCACCATCCCGGCCGCGAACCAGATGGCTGCGGCGGTCGGGAGTGCCCGGGGCTGGCGCAGGGCCGCCAGCACGGTCCCGGCACGGTCGTGGAGGTGGTACCCGGCCACGAAGAACCCGACGAACTTCAACCACGACGTCCCGGTAACCAGCGCGTCGGTCCACCAGTCGAGGGCGCCGGCAGGCCGGACGGACAGTTCGTACACGACCACGTACGCCGCCTGCACGAGCACCGCGGCGGCCAGCAGCCCCCCGCGGCGCGCCGATCGGGCGTACCAGGTGCGGAGGAACGGGTGCAGCAGGTAGAGTTCGATGATGACCGGGATGAACCACAGGTGCGCGCTGGCGCTCCCGTGCACGAGGTGGCCGGGCAGGCCCGCAAGGGCAGCCAGGGAACCGCGGTTCCGCACCAGCACGTAGACCACCGTGTAGATCGCGTACGGTCCCAGCAGGCCCGGCAGCGTGCGCCGGTAGAAGCGCAGCGGCCGCTGGTTCCTGGGGTTCAGGCTCAGGTAGAACCCCGACAGCGCGATGAACAGCGGCACCGCGAAGCGGGCCAGCGTATTCACGCACACCTCGGGCACCAGCGCCGGCGCGAACGGCAGCCAGATCGATCCCGTGGCGTGCGTCAGGATCACCGCGAGGACGCACGTGCCCTTCAGGACCGGCAGCCGGTAGACGAGGCCGGCCGTCACCGGATCAGGTGCAGGGCGATCTGCCGCTGGTCGAGGAAGTACGCGTGGGTCCGGGTCAGGACGGCATCCTGCTCGAGGGCCATCCGGACTTCCTGGCCGCCCCATTCCGGCACGTCGGCGCGGTTGTTGAGCTCGATCGAATGGGCCGTGTCGGCGAAGAACCGGTACTCGCCCTCACCGGGCACGCCGTCCTGCCGATCCGTCAGGCCCACCGGCGCCCCCGCGGCGTGGCCGTGCACGCCGATCGGGTGGGAGTACACGGACGGCCGCAGCCCCTCCGCGCGCGCCCGCGCCAGAATGGAGGCCAGCACCTGGTTGCCGGTGCGGCCCACCTTCAACTCCTCCATGTGGATGTCCTGCAGCCGGTTGGCCAGGGCCAGCGCCCGCTGGAGCCCCTTCGGCGCCTCGGTCTCTCCCTGCTTGAGGACGTAGGCCTGCTGCTGCGTGTCGGTGCACAGGTTCAGGTAGACGATCCCGAAATCGCAGTGCAGGAGGTCACCCGGCTGGATGACGGGGCTGTTCGCGAAGGCGCTGTCCTTCGGCCGCTGGATCGACACCGACGGCTGGAACCAGTTGGTGAACCCGAGCTGGCGGGACCGTTCCCGCATCCACCAGACGACATCGTCGGTGGTCGTCACGCCGGGAGTGATGACCCGGTTGGAGAACGCCTCGGCGATGATGGCGTGGGCGATGGCCACGATCTGCCGGTAGACCACCAGTTCGTTCGCCGTGCGGCGTTCGAGCACGCGCACCGCCACCCGTTCGGCCGACTTGAGCCGCTTCGCGTACTCCGGCCCGATGGCCTTCACCAGGCTGGCCTTGAGCGAGGCCGTGAGCCCGTCTCCGTAGTTGTCTTCTTCGGATTCGTTGATGCCGATGACCTTCGGATCGCGCTCGCGGATGACCTCGGCCAGCTTGGCCCACTGGTCCATCTTCGACGGATCCCAGACGCTCTTGTACCAGTCGCCCATCTGCCGGAAGTTCACCGAGAACCGGTCGAACCCCGCCGCGCCGCGATCGTGGAACACGAGGATCTGGAGCCGGCTGGCGAACAACGTCGTGAAGGGCACCAGCGACGAGTACACGGGGTCCTCGACGTTCTCGCGGCAGATGACGAGCCAGAAATCGATGCCTTCCTCGCGCATGATCTCGGGCACGATCTGCTCGAGCCGGACCTTCAACGACGCGTTGTAGACGGCGGCCTGCTCACGCAGCGTGAGGATGTGCGGCATCGGCCCGTCGCCGGCCGCCACGGCGACACCCGCCGCCGGTCCCGACGCGGCGACGGCATCGCCCGCGAGGCCGAACACCAGAACCAGCACGAGCACCAGGCCCATCGCGCCCGACATGCGCAGCAGAGACGTCATCGCACACCCTCCCAGAGGAACCAGAGACCCATCGCCAGCAGGAACAGCTGCGACAGGCGGTTGATCGCCGGCCGGTGGCGGGCCAGCAGTTCATCGGCAACCGATAGCCCCAGGAGCGCCGGTGCGGTCCCGAGGCCGAACACCATCAGCGCCGCAGCCCCTTCGAGCGCGCCGCCGCGCGCCACGGCCGCGATGAGGGCCGAATACAGCAGGCCGCACGGCAGCAGGCCGAGAAACAGCCCGGTCACGAAGGGATGACCGGGCACCCGCCCCTTCAGCAGGCCTGCGACACGCGAGAACACCGCCCCGCCCGACTCCAGCCGCGGGGCCAGGTCCGACAACGCCACGACCGCCCAGACGACCAGCGCCGCGCCGGCCACGATCGACGCGACACGCTGGACCCCGAGCAGGCCCCCCGCGAGTTCCACCACGCCGCCAAGGGCGCCGGCCACGGCGCCCAGCACCGCGTACGTCACCACGCGGCCGCCGGTGTACCAGCCCTGGGCTGCCACCACCGCCCTGCGTCCGCCTCCCGCAGGCACGTAACGGCGCGACACGAACAGGACAAACGGTGAGCACATCCCGACGCAGTGCCCGAAGCCGCCGAGCAGCCCGAGCGTCAGGAAGCCGACCAGGTCGATGGTCTGGATCACGACGCCCCTGGCACGGCCAGGTCGAGCCGGAACCGGGCGGTGACGGGACGTCCCGCAGCCTTCCCCTCGACGGTGGCGTACCAGCGGCGCTTGCCGCTCTTGCAGAGGGGCAGCACCACCTCGGCCTCGTACCCCGCCTGACCGGCCGGCACGAGCGAGTACCGGTGATCCCCCATTGGCATCGTCATTTCAAAGGTCACCTGCCCGGCCTCGAGGGCGAGGGGCCACTGCGCGCCGCCGCCCGGCGCCACGCCCGCCGGGGCGGGCCCGGACGCCGACACGCGGATCCGGAACGTCTCGAACGCGACCGGTGGGTTCGGCGAGACGGACAGCGTGAGCCGGACATCGCCGAGGTCCGCGGCGCCTTCGGCCATCGTCACGTCCGGCAGCGACTCGTCGTCCGCCGCGGCGGCCGGCAGAGCACTGGGTGTGGTCGTGGAGCGGGACCTGGCCCAGAAGACGCCGCCGACCACCACAACCAGCACCAGGACTCCGACGACGGTCTGCCACGATTTCATGATGACGTACCCGCGAGTCAGGCAGGGCTGAAGCCCTGCACTACAGCCGTCTTCTGTCTTCTGTCTTCTGTCTTCT
>CAYNDV010000026.1:0-3631 GCA_964396055.1 uncultured Vicinamibacterales bacterium
GGCCTGCCCTTCTCGCCGATGGCCGCGACCGCGACGCCGAAGAACGTGGAGAACACCACCAGTTGCAGGATGTCGTTTTTGGCCATCGCGTCGATGACCGAGGCCGGGAACAGGTGCAGGAAGATGTCCCAGAGCCCCTGCTGCTTCGCCGCCAGCGCAGCCAGGTCCGCCGTGTCCCGGGCCACGGCCAGCTCGACGCCAGCGCCGGGCTGGAACCAGTTGACCAGCCCGAGCCCCCAGAAGAGCGCGATCGTCGTGGCCACCTCGAAGTAGAGGATGGCCTTGAGGCCGATCCGCCCCATGGCCTTCATATCGCCGGTGCCCGCGATCCCGACGACGAGGGTCGAGAACAGCAGCGGCGCGATGATCATCTTGATCATCTTCAGGAACATGTCGGCCAGCGGCTTGATTTCCCTGCCGACCGACGGCCACACGTAGCCGACGAGCACGCCGACGGCGAGGCCGATCAGGATCTGGGCCGTCAGACCGGGCCAGCGCGAGGGGCGGACAGGGGCCTGCGGAGCAGTGTCCCGCCTGATTGTCTCAATCACTCACGTCTTCCAATCCCAGTACCGGTTTGAGGTACGCGTAGAGGCCGGGCGAGCCGCCGGTGTGCACGAACAGCACGTTCTCCCCTTTGCGGAAGTACCCCCGGCGACTGAGGTCGATGAGTCCGGCCATGGCCTTGCCGGTGTAGACGGGATCCAGCAGGATCCCCTCGGTCTTCGCGGCCAGGCTGACCGCTTCCACCATCTTCTTGTTGGGGACTGAGTATTTGGGGCGCCAATAGTCGCCGAAGGTGACGACGGCCTCCATCGGGATGTGCTCCCGGATGCCGACCCGCTGCGCCGTGCGCTGAACGAGATCGTAGACCAGGGGGTTCTGAACTTCCGGGTCGCGGCTGACGCCGATGCCGACAATCGGGATGTTCATGTTGCACCCGAAGAACCCCGTAATCAGGCCCGCATGGGTTCCCGTGCTGCCGGAGGGGACCACGAGCCGGTCGATGCGGAGGTGCTGCTCGAACAGCTGGTCCTGGATCTCCTGGGCGCAGGCAACGTAGCCGGTTGCGCCGATGGGATTGGATCCCCCCCCGGGGATGATGTAGCCCCTGCGCCCGGCGCGATCGAGCTCCTCGACCTGCCGCTGCATGGCGGCCATCATGTCCGAGCCGCCTGGGACGACGTCGATCTTCTCGACACCCAGCAGGCGAAAGAGGAAGTTGTTTCCGCTCGCCTCAGGGTTGTAGCTGCCCGGGACACGTTCCTCCAGGACCAGACGACACCGCAGGCCCTCCTTGACCGCCGCCGCCAGCGTCAGCCGGCAGTGATTGGACTGGACCGCGCCGCACGTCACGAGGGTGTCGGCCTGCTGTTCGAGGGCATCGGCGACCAGGAACTCGAGCTTGCGGGTCTTGTTGCCGCCGGCGGTGAGACCCAGGAGATCGTCACGCTTGACGAAGATGTTGGGCCCGCCCACGGCTTCGGTCAGACGGGGCAGGAATTCGAGCGGGGTCGGTCCCGCCGTGTAGCGCCGCCGGGGAAAGATGGCCAGGTTCATGCGGATCCAAGCTCCTTCGCGCGGTGTCAGAGGCTGACGACCGCCTCGATTTCGATGTCTGCGTTCTTCGGGAGGGCCGCGACCTGCATCGCCGAACGCGCCGGCAGGTTCATCTTGAAGTACTCGCTGTACACCTGGTTCACCGTCGCGAAGTCGCCCATGTCAGCCAGGAAGACCGTCACCTTCACCGCCCGGGCGAGACTGGTTCCGGCTGTGTCCGCGATGGCCGAGAGGTTCTTCAGACACTGGTGCGCATGCTCGGCAATGCCTCCAGGTACAAAGGCTCCCGTGGCGGGATCCACCGGCAGTTGGCCCGAGATGAAGAGCAGGCGACCGGCCACGATTCCTTGAGAGTACGGGCCGATTGCGGCCGGGGCGTGTTGCGTGGATACCGGATACGGCTCAATGGCGCTGGGCATGTCGGGTGTCCCCCATCGGCGGACTACGGTTGACCGAGACTCTGCTGTGTCTCGATGTTCTTCAGGTAGTTGTAAACGGTGTAGCGCGTGATCCCCAACAAGTGTGCCACCTGGTCGATGCCCCCCCTGATTTGAAAGACACCGCTCTCTTTCAGGTTCTTGACGAGCAGCTTCTTCTCTCCCGTGGACATGTACGCCGCCTGTTTGCCGATCTTCGCGGCCTCCTGTTCAAAGAGCGCCACGATGGTCTCCTTGATGGACATGGCGAAGGTCTCGACCTTTCCGGCGCCGTTGAACGCGTTCGCCGTCGTGGTGAAGATCTCGAGCGCGTGAGCCAGGCTCAGGAAGTCGGTCATGTCGAAATTGATGCAGAAGGCCGCCGCCACCGCCCCGGAGCCGTCGCGGATGAACACGCTGGTGGACTTCAGTGTCCGGCCGTCCTTGGTCGTGGTCTTGTAGTTGTGTCGGTCCCGGATGTCGTCACCTTCCTGTTGAAGCGCCTTCACGACCAGATCGGTGACGGGGCCGCCTGCCCTCCGCTTGGTGACGTCGCCCACGATGTGGCGGATCGACTTATGGGGCTGTGAGAGGTCGTGTATGACCACCTCGAACGCCCGAGGGAAGGTCTCGACGATCGCGTCGGCAATCTGCCTCAGCGCCAGGAAGAGGCACTCCCGCTCGCTGGTGCGCGCCTCGTGTTTGTCCCGGGATACGGTTTTCGCTCTCTTTTTCGGCATGTCTCTTCTTAGCGCCTTCACGACGCCGCGCGCAAGGCCGGTGTGGTTCCTGCCGTGCCGCCGCGCGGGTCGTCGAGCGTGGGCAGCGCCGCGTTACCGTGCGTCAATGTGGCGGTACATGACGCGGTAGAGCGCGTACGCGGCCGCCATGGAATCGGCGGTAAACGCCACCGAATCGGGGGTCGGCCGTTCGATGCCCGGAATGGCTTCGGCCACCTCAGGAATGGACGAATCCCGGTACCAGATCTGAATCCGGAACGGTCCCGTCCTGCGAGGTTCGAATTTCCGAGCGGCGCGGACCGCCTCGCGCGCGGTCCGCTGGATCTCGCCCCGCGCGTCGTCCCCGGCCCGGAGTTCGACGGTACGCCCGTTGATGGCTCGCTTCACGACGACGCCGCTGGCGTCCGTCGCCACGGCCTTGACCTGCGCGACGGCGATCTGGTCGCCTGTGACCAGGACCACCGGCACGCCGAACCACGCGGCGTAGATGGTGCTGATGCCACCCTCCCCGACCGATCGCCCGTTGATCTGGACGTCCCGGACATTGGCGTTCTGCGTGTGCGGGAACACGCCGTCCGGAGAGCCAGCCTGGGCGTGAACGCCGACGAAGAACACCGCGTCGAAGGTCTCGTCGAGGCCCTCCATCATGCCGTAGCGCCTGATCGCATTCCCGCTGATCAACCGCGCGCGGGGGTCGACGTCGTCCCGCTGGAGGTTGAAGCCGGTACCGTGAGAGTCGATCACGACAATCTCGGTCGCGCCACCGTCGACCGCGCCCCGGATGGCGGCATTCACATCATCCGCCATCATCTTGCGGCCCCGGCCGTAGTCGGCGCCGGCTCCGCCAACCTGCTCCGGGCTGGACATCCCGCTGATGCCCTCCATGTCCGCGCAGATGAAGATCTTCTTTGCGCC
>CAYNDV010000026.1:3731-43165 GCA_964396055.1 uncultured Vicinamibacterales bacterium
TGGACATCCCGCTGATGCCCTCCATGTCCGCGCAGATGAAGATCTTCTTTGCGCCCTGGGCCTCCGCGGGCGAAGACAGGAGCGCGAAGACCAGGCCGAACGTCGCGATCGAGCATGTTGGTGATGTCATGGTGGTCAGAAGTCGAATCGGATGCCGATCTGCTGACGGCGGCTCGCCAGCGCCTCGATGGGCAGGCCGAAGTTGGAGGCCTGAAGGCTGCCCTGGTACGTCGTGAAGTTGGTCGTGTTGAACGCGTTGAACAACTCCCAGAACAGGGTGACCCGCGTGCTCTTCGGGGTCGCGAAGAGCTTGCTGACCCGGAGATCCAGGTTCGTCAACGCCTCGCCGCGCCGCGAGTTCCGGGGTTCAGGCCGGTCGGTGAACGGATCCTTGTCCAACTGGGCGCTGGTCGTCACGCTGTACGGCAGCCCGCTGCGGTACGCGAAGATCCCCGACGTCTGGATGTCGAAGGGCAGCATGTACGAGCCGTTGATCACCAGGTTGTGGCGCCGGTCCGAGTCGTCCGGCCCCTCGTCCTCGCTCAGGTCCAGGGCGTTGGTCGCGGCGCCGCCCTTGATCCCCGTGGCGTAGTTCGACGTCGACTTGGCGAGCGTGTAGGACACCACGAGATTGGTCGTGCCACTGCGGTAGCGGGCCTGCGTCTGCAGGGCCTTGTACCGCGTCCAGCCGTCGTTGTGATACGCGTTGATCACGCCGAACCGCGGATCGGGCTCGATGTAGACGCCGTTGACGAGGGCCACGTTGTCGTTTCTCGCGAGGATGCCATCCACCCCCTCCGAGTAGACGAAGTCGGCGTCGACCGTCAGGTCGAAGGGCAGTTGGTAGCTGAAGCCTCCCGAGTACTGACGCGTGAACGGGACCTTCAGATCGTTGACGGTCACCAGCCGCTCCTTGGCGTCCGGCACCACCGACAGATCGGGCCAGTAGGGGAAATTCTGCGCGAGGTACGCGCGAAGCTGACGGGCGCTGGCGGCCGGGTTCGACGGGTTCCAGAACGGGTTGTTGAGCGAATTGTTCGCAATCAACGACACCGAGACGTCGGCCAGCATGCTGTTGTTGATGGAGAAGATGGCGTAGTTGTTGTGGCTCATGTCGTAGAAGACGCCGGCGGCGCCCCGCACGGTCAGCTTCTCGAGGGGCCGCCAGACGACGCCCATCCGCGGCGAGACGTTGTGTTGCGCACCCTGCTTCTCGAAGATCGGCGGGCCGCCGACCTCCTCGGCGAGTTCGGCATTCTTCGCGTCGATGAAGTCGTTGACGATCGTGTTGGCGCTGTCGATGTCGTACCGGACGCCGAGGTTCAGCGTCAGGTCGTCGCGGACATTCCACGAGTCCTGGGCAAACGCGTTGAGGCCCCAGACCGCCTTGTTGTAGTTGGGGATCGAGGAGCCGCCCTGCCAGCGATCCGGGTAGCTGTCCGGGTTGTTGATGTCGAAGGCCAGATCCTTCGGAAACTGCCAGGCCCCGTTCGCCACGTTCAGGCTGTCGATGATCGTGCGGACCTGTGCCGCCGTGGCGCCCACCTTGAACTGGTGCCGGCCGAACAGGAACGACAGCGTGTCGCCGATGAACAGGTCCTCTTCGCCTTCCAGCCCGCTGAAGCCGCACCCGAATGTCGCCCCGGGGTAGGTGCGCCGTGCGAACGTCCCGGCCGGGCCGAGCTCCAGCAGATCCGAGCCGCCCGCGCCGGCCTGGTTGCAGATGATGGGAGGCCTGTTGTTCAGGAACGAGGCCCGGACCTCGTTGAACGCCGCATTGGCCAGCGTGCTGGTGAGCCCGCCCACCACGGTCCAGACCGGGCCGCCGAACGTCTGACGGGAATTCCACGCCTGCATCGCGCCGCCCTGATTCGTCTGGATGTTGGTGCTGCGGTCGAACCGCACTGAGGCGCGGTGGTTGGTGCCCAGGTTGGCGTCGGCCTTCACGATGTACGGGAGATCCGTCGTGTCCCGGTCGATGACCGTCGGCTCGCCCTGCTGCCGCCAGTAGTCGGAAATGCCCAGGACGTCCGTGCCCTTGGTGCTGAGCTTCTCGATCCCCACGAAGAAGAAGACACGGTCCCGGATCACGGGTCCGCCGAGGAAACCGCCCCAGCGCTGCTGGCTCATCGGTGCGGGTTCGTCCAGGTACTCAGGCTCGCCGTTCACGAAGCGGCCGGCAAACGGCGGGCTGTCCATCCTCGAATCCTGGAAGAATCCGTAGACCCGGCCGGCCAGCTTGTTGGTGCCACTGCGTGAGATCACGTTCATGATGCCGCCCGAGGCGGTTCCGAACTCGGCGCCGAACGAGTTGGTCAGGACCTGGAATTCCTGGACCCAGTCCTGGGGGAAGGTCTTGGCCTGCTTGCCGTAGAACTGCCACATGGCCGACGCCCCGTCGATGAACACGCCGCTCGTGAAGGCGCGCTGGCCGTTGAACGACAACGACTGGCCGGTGCCGGCCGCGGCGTAGCCGCCGGTGCCGGTCGTCACCCCTGGCGCCAGCAAGGCGAGCGAACTGAAGTCCCGCTCGACGACGGGGAGTTCGTCGATCTGCTCCTTCTTGACGACCTGGGCGACGGCGCTTCGCGTCGTTTCCACGAGCGTGCCCTCGCTGACGACCGTCACGGTCTCCGACACGCCGCCGAGCTTCAGGGTGAAGTTCAGGCCGACCTCCTGGCCGACCTGCAGCACGATGCCCGTGCGCCGCTCGGCCCCGAAGCCCTCCAGCTCGACACTGACTTCGTACTCGCCCGCGGGGAGATTGGACAGGTAGTACTGGCCCAGTTCGCCCGTGACGACGACCTTGATGGTATTGGTGGCCACGTGGCGCGCCGTGACCGTGGCGCCCGGGATCACCGCGCGCTGCTCGTCAGTCACCTTGCCCTGCATGGCCGCCAACGGGACTTGCGCATCCACGCCGGGTGCGAGCAGGAAGACGCAGAGCATCACCACCGCACACGTTCGCAAAGACATCGGCTGCATGGCTCCTCACTTCTCTGTTCTGCCTGGGGGCCGGTTACGCGACTACGTTCCTCTGCGGCGGAGTCTAAGTGCAGCGCGATTGCAGTGTCAACAACAATTTGATGTATTCAACAAATTTTATATCCTGCCGGCTTTGCCGGCGGGCACGGCGCGCCCGCCTCCACCCGAACACGGGCCAGCCAGCCGTCGCCTCCCAAGAAGGGGCGCGGAGACGGAGCCGGAACCGGCGCAAGAAGGAGGCTGGATGTGCGCGTCGCCTCCTGGGGGGGCCAGGGCAACGAACGGGGGCGGGGGCCGCCGGGGCTCGGCCCCGGCGGCACACACGACTCACACCTGGTGGATCCGGCGCCCTACGCGCTCCGGTAGAGCTTGGTCAAGACGAACTCGCGATGACGCAGGACCTCGGCACAGGTCAGCCGGCCGTTGATCGTGCGTTCCAGCATCTGCAGCGCCGCGTCCGCCGCCTGATCGAGGTTCATCTCGATCCGCAGCATCGCGCTCAGGTCGACGTCGATGTGCTCGGACATCGTCGCCACGGTGAGCGGGTTGGCCGACAGCTTGATGACGGGGATGACCGGGTTGCCGATCACGTTGCCCTGGCCCGTCGGGAAGTAGTGCACGACCGATCCGGCCGCCGCGCACAACGTCACCATCTCGGCCGCGGCCGAGGACGAGTCCATGAAGCTCAGGCCCGGCTTGCGGGGCTCCTGCGCCGGCTTCAGGAAGTCGACGACGCGGCAGCGTCCGGCCTTCTGGATGTTGCCGAGGGCCTTCTCCTCGATGGTCGTCAGGCCGCCGCGGATGTTGCCCTCGGTCGGCTGCGAGCCCACGAGGCTGACGCCCTGCGACTCGACCAGCGCCTGGTAGTCGTCGAAGGCGGCCTTGAACTGCGCGGCGATCTCGGGTGTTTCGCACAGCTCCATGACGAGGTCTTCGGCGCCGGTCACCTCGGTGGTCTCGCCGAAGATGAGCGTGGCGCCGGCGGCCGCCAGGCGTTCGAACGAGCGGCCCACGGTGGGGTTCGCCGCCAGGCCGGAAGTGGTGTCGGACTCGCCGCACTTGCAGCTCATCGTCAACTGGCTCACCGGGAACGGCTCGCGCCGGATCTCGGAGGCGTCGTGCACGAAGGCCTTGGCGGCGCGGGACGCGGCCTCGATGGTCTTGAGATCGCCCGACCGTTCGATGCTGAAGCCCTCGACGGGTTTGCCGGTCTTCGCGATCTCGGCGACGATGCGGTCGGTCCACTTCGGCTCGATGCCGATGACGACGGCGGCGGCGCAGTTGGGGTTGCGGCCCTGGCCGGCGAGGGTGCGGAACGTGAGGTCGAGGTCCTCGCCGAACTGCAGGCGGCCGTAGGGGTGCGGCAGCGCGAGGGTGCCGGCGATGTTGTGGGCCACGGCTTCGGCGGCGGCGTTGGAGAGGTCGTCGACGGGGATGATGAGGACGTGATTGCGCACGCCGACGCGCCCGTCGGGGCGACGGTAACCGGTGAACTGGAGACGGGTGGCGTCGATCATGATTTCCACCTCTTGGTGGTGAGACAGTGCGTGTGGACGTGGCCGCCCTTCGGCGCGTCCTGGGTCGCCACGCCGATCACCCGGCCGTACTCGATGACGTCCTTGCCCTTCGGAATGGCGCGCATCGCCACCTTGTGGCCCAGAGGGACAGCGGCGACCAGCGTCACCGTACCGACCGGCGCGCCCTCGAGGGTGACGGCGCCGATTTCGGATCCGGCGGCGAGGTCGGCCACGGCGACGCCGACATCGTCATCGGGTTCGTGCATCAGAATCCCGTGTGTCATGGAGTGCTCCTCGTCGAAGAAAGTGGAGGCGTTACGCGACCGAAGTCGTGAGCATCATAATCACAAACGCGGGTCAAGCCCAAGTCTTTCGTGAAATGCTCAGGAAATGGGTTTTCCGGTAAACCTCGGCCGTAATCGCACGAAAGTTCACCGCCTGACCCGGCGGGTCACGCCCGGCCGGCCTCGCGCAGGACGGGAATCGTGGCATTCGCCCGCGGCAGAATCCCGATGCGCGCCCCCGGCGCCAGGCGCGCCACGGCCTCGTCCACCGCCGCCTGGAAGTCGGGCACGGGCGGCAGCAGCAGCCGCGCCGAGAAGTCCGGCGCCATCGCCGAATGCAGCCGCACGGTGACGCGGGACGCGTCGCGGGAGATCTGGAAGGCCTTGTGGGGTCCGATGCGGTACCCCTCGCGGGCGAACCGCTCGAGCACCGCCTCGTGCGTCGTCATGGCCGGGTCCGTCACCCACGACTCGTACGCCGCGCTGCCCGTGCCGTCGGGGCACGCGGCGGCCATCAGGACCGTGCCACCCGGGCGCGTCACGAGGGCCGCGTGCGCCAGCGCCTTCTGGGCCTGGTACACGTTCACGTCCTTCGGGTGGCCGCCCGGCGACACGAACGTCAGGTCGAAGGGCGCCGCCACCTCCACCTGGTTCAGGCGGCGCACCAGGGGAATCCCGCGGCGCATGACGTCCACCGGATCGCCAGCGAGCGCGCGCACCACCCGCTTGCCTTCCGCGAGCATCACGTTGAGCGCCAGGTGCACCCCGATAAGGGCGCCGATCTCCTCGATGTCCTGGCGGCAGGGGTTGTCGTCGTAGCGCCCGATCTGCGCCTGCGGGTGGGACATCATCGCGTGGTTCCGCGTGACGGTGGCGTACCCGGCCAGGCCGATGGCGGCGCTCTTCACGCCGCCCGAGAACCCCATGAACTGGTGCGGCTCGATGACGCCCACCACCACGCGGAGGGCGCAGGCGAGGTAGGTGCGGTTCACGAACACGGGCGTGCCGCGCGTCGTGGCGCCCAGCGGCGCGAGGCCCGCCTCGTCGTGCGCGTCGTGGGACACCACGCGGTAGCGGGCCAGGATGTCGGCCGGCACGGTGTCGCCGAACTGGGCCGGCGGCGTCGGCGGGTGCGTGCCGGTCGCGATGAGGAACACCACGTCACCGGGCGGCACGCCCGCCGCGCCCAGCCAGCGCAGGAGCGGCGGCAGCAGCACGGCGTGGGGCACGGGCCGCGTACGGTCGTTGATCGCGATCGCACAGCCGCCGCCCCGGTACGTCGGGGCCGGCACGGCCGCCAGGGCGGCCTCGATCTCAGCCTCGGGATCGGCCGCCGCGGCCGAGGCGGCCGGCTCGATGACCTCCACGGCCCAGGGGCCGTCCGGCAGGTCGAAGCTGAGGGTCTCACGTCCGTAAGGCAGGCGGTAGGTCGTCATGCGCGGCTCCGTGCGGTCGGCGGGAGCATAGCAGGAAACGGGCTCCGCCCGGTGCAGGCCGCATTCGGCGCGGATGCACGGTCGCCGTGTGATAGATTACGCGCGTCAGTGGACGCCTCGTGAAACGGGACATCACCCTTCGGGACATCGGCAAGCAGCTGGGCCTGTCGGCCATGACGGTGTCGTTGTCGCTGCGCGACAGCCCGCGGATCTCGGACGCGACCAAGAAACGCGTGCGCGCCGCGGTGCGGGGCATGAACTACGTCCCCAACCAGCTGGCCCGCGCCCTGGCGACCGGCCGCTCGAACCTCATCGGCGTGATCGTGCCCAACAGCTCGGACCTGTACTACGCCGAGGTCATCCGGGCCATCGAGGACTGCGCCAGCACGGTGCAGTTTCATGTCCTGCTGTGCAACGGGTCGTACCGCATGGAGTCGTACACGGCCCGCGTGCGGGACATGCGGCGACTGCACATGAAAGGCATCATCGCCGCGCCCCCGTTCACGGCGAGCCGGCCGCGGCTGCCGCAGTTCTGGAAGGATCTGCACGCCAGCGACTTCGAGGTGGTGCTGATCAACCGGCAGCTCGATCCGCCGATTTTCCACCAGGTGGCCGCCGACTACATGGGGGGCGTCCGGCTGGTCGCCTCCGCCCTGGCCGAACGCGGGCACCGGCGCGTGGCCTACATCTCGGGGCACCCGGCGGTGCTGCCCTTCCGCCAGCGGCTCGACGTGTTCCGGCGCTGCGTGCAGGAGTTCGGCTTCGACGCCGACGAGTCGCTGCTCGACTCGGGCGAGCTGACGTGCGCGGGCGGCTACGCGGCCTGCCGCCGGATCTGGAAGGCCAACCGGCGCAAGCCGACGGCGATCGTGGCCTCGAGCGACACGGTGGCGGTCGGCGTGCTGCGGTGTCTCGACGAAGCCGGCGTGCGGGTGCCGGAGGACGTGTCGATTGCCAGTTTCGACGGCACCCCGTTCGCGGATTTCACGCACCGCAGCCTGACGACGGTGGTGACGCCGATGTACGAGATCGGCCGCCAGGCCTTCTGGACGCTCTTCGAGGCGATGAAGGGCGGATTGCGCGAACCGCGCAGCCTGATCCTGCCGGTGGAACTGCGGCTGCGGGAGTCGATCGGCCCCGCGCCGGCGTAGCCGGCGGACCCCGCCGCTGGCGTCGGGATTCCCGAATCTGCTTGACAACCGATTTCTCCTGTGTTTCAGTTTACCGCTAAAGCAGGACCCTGCGCGGCACCCCCGGCCGCCGTCCAGCGGGGTCCCGTCCCGGAGGACACCTCCATGATCGTCTCGCGGCGCGACTTCCTGTCCTGTATCCCGGCCGGCGCGGCGCTCTCCGCCGCCCTGCCCCTCGCCGCCGCCGCCGACGGCCCGCGCATCGGCTGCCAGACCAACGCCTGGCCCCTCAAGCCCGGCGACTTCCCGCAGTTCCTCGACGTGCTCGGCACGCTGAAGTCGCTCGGCTTCGAAGGCTACGAGACCAGTTTCCGCAACGTCCAGGGCCAGTACGCCACCGCCGCGGCAGCGCGGGCCCGCCTCGAGCAGACGGGCCTCGCCTTCTTCGGCGTGCACATCTTCCTGATGGAGTACGACCCGCAGACCCGCCTCGCGCCCCCGGATCTCATCCGCGCCACCGCCGACGGCGGCGCCGCCCTCGGCGCCCAGCGCCTGATTCTGAGCGGCGGCGGCCTCATCCGCGACGGCCGGGTGGACCCGGCGGATCTCGACCGCAAGGCGGCCGGCCTCATGGAGGCCGCCCGGTACTGCCACGCCCGCGGGATCGGCCTGGCGTACCACAACCACGGGCCGGAGTTCGCCGCCGGCGGCGCCGAACTCACGGGGCTCATCGCGAAGACCGACCCGGCCCTCGTGGCGTTCCTGGTGGACTGCGGCTGGGCGTACCGCGCCGGCGTGGACCTCGCCGCCTTCTTCACCACGCACCGCAGTCGCATCGCCGGCCTGCACCTGCGCGACTTCCGGGGCGAGCAGCAGGTGCCCCTGGGCCAGGGCGAGGTGAACTGGGCCCCGCTGGCCGCCGCCGTGCGGACCAGCGGCTGGTCGGGCTGGGTCATGGCCGAGGAAGAACGCGCCGACGGGTCCAAGCCCGGGTCCGCCGCCGCCGCCCCGGCCCGCGACACGTTGCGTACCCTGTTCGGGAGGTAGCATGAAACGCCGCGAGTTCCTGGCAGCAGCCACCGGTGCGGTGGCATTCTCGGCCCTCTCGTCCCGGCGCGTGCGCGGCGCCAACGATCGTCTCGGCGTCGCGCTCATCGGCAGCGGCCGCCGCGGCCGTGAGGTGATGCGCGCGTTCCTGGCCACCAACCGCGTGGAACTGCGGTGTGTGGCCGACGTCTACGACGTGCAGCGCCAGCGGGCGCGGGAAGCCCTCGGCGTCGCCGCCCCCGAGGTGGCGACCCACGAGGAGGCCCTGGCCCGCCGCGATGTCGACGCGGTCCTCATCGGGGCGCCGGATCACCTGCACCTGCCGCTCACGCTGGCAGCCCTGGCCGCCGGCAAGCACGTCTACCTGGAGAAGCCCACGACGCACGACCTGGCCGAAGGGGCGCAGCTCATCACGGCCGTACGCGCGTCGGGCAAGGTCTGCCAGACCGGCACCCAGCAGCGCAGCGGCGCCCACTACGCGAAGGCCAAGGCGGAGTACGTCGATCGCGGCGCCCTCGGGCAGGTGGTGTTCGTGCGGGCGATCTGGAGCGACTTCCCGTGGCAGCGCCGGAAGATCGCCCCGCAGCCGAAGCCCGCGGGCCTGGACTGGAACCGCTTCGTGGGCCCGGCGAAGCCGGTGCCGTACGACTGGATCCGCTACGACTCGTGGCGCTACTTCCCGGACTACGGCGGCGGGCTGCTGGCCGACATCCTCACCCACTGGGCCGACGTCGCCCAGTGGTTCCTCGGGGAGACGAAGCCGCTCAGCGCGGTGGCCAGCGGCGGCATCTACCAGCTGCGCGACGGCCGCGAGAACCCCGACACGGTGAGCGCCGTGCTGCAGTATGCGGGCGGCTGGAACCTGCACTTCGAGTCCAGCGTGCTGCCCGTGGCCACGCCACGCCCGTCGGTGTTCTTCCAGGGCACCGAGGGCAGCCTCGATATCGCGCGCGACGGCTTCGTGTTCCGCCCGAACAAGGGCGCCCCGGTGGAGGAACGGGCCACCGAGAACCTGGAGCTGGCGCACGTGACCAACTTCCTTGACGCCATCAAGGAGGGACGAGCCCCCAGTGCCGGCATCGACGCCGGCGTGCAGGCCTGCAACCCCGTGCATCTGGCCAGGGCCGCGTACTGGCTGCGGAAGCGGGTGCGGTTCGATCCGACCGGCAGCCGGATCGAGGAAGACGTCTGAAACGGCGGAATCTGACTGAAACGACAGCGGAGCAGGACGGTTATTCAGGGGCGGCCGGGTGGGCCCCGGTCGGGGAGGCTTTTTCCATGTCACTGTTCAGGAAACACCTTGTGCTGGCGTGGCTCATCGTCGCGCCATGCCTGATCGCCGTCGCGGGCGCGTTGCCCTCCGCGGCGTACGCCCAGGCCAACAGCGGGACGCTCAGCGGCACGCTCGTGGACTCCTCCGGCGGCGTGCTGCCGGGGGTCACGGTCACGTGCAAGAACGTGCAGACCGGGCGCACGCTCGAGTCCGTCACGAACGAGGTCGGGATCTTCCGGTTCCCGGATCTGCCCATCGGCCAGTACGAGGTCACCAGCGCCCTGGAGGGGTTCCAGACCCTGGTGCGGGGCGGGATCACCCTCATCACGGGACAGTCCCTCGACCTGAAGCTGACGATGCAGCCCGGCGGCGTGGAGACGACGGTCACCGTGACGGAGGAACTGCCCGTCACGCAGACCACCTCGTCCACCGTGCAGACGTCCATGACGTCGCGCCAGGTGCAGGAACTGCCCCTCAACGGCCGCAATCCGATGCAGCTGGTCGTCCTGACGGCGGGCGCGCAGATCACCGACTCGGGCACGGTCACGGGCCAGCAGGACAACCGCGGCGTGACGGTGAACGGCCTGCGCGCGACGCAGAACAACTGGCGCCTCGACGGCTCCAACTACAACAACCGCTTCTTCGGGTCGGCCCCGGTCCTGCCCAATCCCGACACGCTGGAAGAGTTCACGGTGCAGTCCGCGAACTACAGCGCGCGCACCTCGGGCGCCGGCGCGCTCGTGGAGCTCTCGACGCGGTCGGGCAGCAACCAGCTGCGCGGCTCCGTCTTCGAGTTCCTGCGCGACACCTCGATGAACGCGAACGATCCGTTCAACAACGCGGCCGGGCGCGAGAAGCCGCCCTTCAAGATGAACCAGTTCGGCGGCACCATCGGCGGCCCCATCATCCGCAACAAGACGTTCTACTTCGGCGCCTACCAGGGCACCCGGCGCGACTCGGCCCCGGGCACCGCGTCGGTGCGGTCCCTGACGGCCGCCGAGCGGTCGGGCAACTTCTCGGACTACGCAGGCGTCATCCGCGATCCGCTGACGGGCCTGCCCTTCCCGGGCAACGTCGTCCCGACGAACCGGGTCGACCCGACGGTGCAGAAGCTGCTCAACGACATGCTGCCGCTGCCCAACAGCGGCTTGAACCTCGTGTCGCCCATTTCGCAGAACCTGGAAGACGACCAGATCATGGCCCGGGTGGACCACGAGCTGAGCGCGCTGAACCGCATCACGGTCCGGTACTTCTACGACGACAACCTGTTCCAGCGGCCGTTCAACGCGCCGCCCGGGTTCTACGCCGACAACTATTTCAAGAACCAGGCGTTCCTGGTGCGTGATTCGCACATCTTCGGGTCCAACCTGGTGATGACCTTCCAGGGCAGCTACTCCAAGTTCCAGCGCATCCAGGAACCGGTGGCGCCCGGCCTGAAGACCATCCAGGACTACGGGGTGAACGCGCCGCAGAGCATCACGACCGACTTCTTCCCGGGCGTGCGGTTCATGGCGAACCCGCTCTTCACCCTGTTCTCGGGCGGCGGCCTCGAGCAGACGCCCACCACGTGGGACTTCCACGCCACGGCCATCTGGAGCAAGGGGCGCCACAACCTGCAGTTCGGCGCGGACGTGCAGCTGGATCACCTGTACGTGCTCGACGCCTCGTTCACCGTGGGCACCTGGACCTACAACGGCTCGCGCACGGGCTACCTGCCGGCCGACATCATGATGGGCCTGCCGTCCAGCTTCGTGCAGGACTCCGGGCGCACCATCGAGCTGTCCGAGAAGAAGTACCACCTGTACGTGCAGGACGACTGGAAAGTGAACGACCGGCTGACGGTGAACGCGGGCCTGCGCTGGGAGCCCTGGACGCCGCCCACCGACTCGCTGAACAACCTCGTGGGCTTCGTGAAGGGCCAGCAGTCCACCGTGGCGCCCGACGCGCCGCTCGGCATGGTGTATCCGGGCGACTCGGGCATCCCGGAAGCCCTGTTCAAGAACAACTGGGGCCTCATCGCGCCGCGCATCGGGGCGGCCTACGACCTGTTCGGCAACGCGAAGACCGTCATCCGCGGCGGCTACGGGATCTTCTACATCGACCCGGCGCTGACGATCTACACGCGCACGGTGAGCACGCAGCCCAGCGTGCTGACGGTCAGCCTGACCAACCCGTACAGCTTCATGGATCCGTACAACGGCGTCCCCGGCGGGAACCCGTACCCGTTCAAGCGCCGTGACCCGAGCGAGTTCGCGGCGTTCAAGTACGTCAAGCCCGTGTCGGGCGGCGTCCTCGATCCGACCAACAACAAGGGCTACTCGCAGAACTGGAACCTCACGCTCGAGCAGCAGCTGCCCTTCAACTCGTCGGTCTCGGTGGCCTACGTCGGCAACAAGGGCACGGACATCCTGGCGGCACTCGAGCTGAACCCGGCCATCTACGGCCCGGGCGCCACCACCGGCAACACCAACGCCCGCCGGACCTACGCCGGCATGTCGGCGATGGAGATCGCCACGCCGTACCAGCGGTCGCAGTATCACTCCCTGCAGATCACGGCCACGAAGCGCGCGGCCAACGGCCTGACGATCCTGAGCAGCTACGTCTTCAGCAAGACGATGGACAACAACTCGTCCACGATCGAGGGCTCTGGCGCGTATCCGCGCAGCTCGACGGATCCCGACGTCGACTGGGCGCCGGCAGACTTCGACGTCCGGCACCGCTTCAACCTGTCGTTCGTGTACGACCTGCCGTTCAAGGCCGACGGGGCGGCCGGGAAGCTCGTGAACGACTGGCAGATCAACGGCATCCTCGTCCTGCGCAGCGGCCTGCCCTTCACGGTGAAGAGCGGCACCGACCGCTCGCTGACGGCGGTGGGCCAGGACAATGCCGACCTCATCGGCGATCCGACGCGCCCCAGCGGCGTGGACCCGGTCCAGCAGTGGTTCAACACGGCGGCCTTCGCGCCGGCGGCCATCGGGACCATCGGCAACCACGAACGCAACTCGCTGCGCGGCCCCGGCTACGCCGGGTTCGACTTCGCGGTATTCAAGAACATCCCGATCACGGGCAACGTCCGGCTGCAGTTCCGCGCCGAGTCGTTCAACCTGTTCAACCGGGTGAACTACAACAACCCGAACTCCACGGTCACGGCCGGCGCCAACTTCGGCCGGATCCTGGGCGCCAGCGACCCGCGGGTCATCCAGCTGGGCCTCAAGCTGCTGTTCTAGCGTCCCGGCGGGGGCAGGCCCGGCCTGCCCCCGCACCCGTTCCGCCCTCACCCCCGTACACTGGTGCATCATGGCCGCTGACCCGTCATCCGCTCCTCGTCCCTCTCAGCCCGGCGCCGTCCGTCCGGGCGTGCTGTTCCCTGCCGCACAGTCGGAGGTGGTGTTCCGCCAGCGGTTCGTGCCGGAGACGGCCAACCTGCAGTTCCTGAACTGCGGCGAATACGCCGTGCCGCCCGGCCGGTCCTCGGTCACGTTCTGCCGGCCCGAGGAAGAGAGCCTGCTCTTCATGTGGAAGGGCACGGCCGTGGTCGAGCTGGGCGGCGCCGAGTACGACCTGGCCAACTACGACACGCTCTACGTGCCGCGTGGTGCGGGATTCCGCCTGCACAACCGGGGCACCGACGACGCGGTGCTCATCCAGTGCAGCGCCCCGGCCGCGACGGCGCACCCGGTGTTCCACTCACGCTTCGCCGAGTTCTCCCAGCGCGAAGACCGGATCCGCCACCTCGCCGGCAAGGACGTGTTCCTGATGTTCGACGTCAGCGAAGCCGCCGACAAGCTGGTGGCCGGCTACACGTTCTACCAGGCCTATACGCGCGCCTGGCCGCCGCACAACCACACGGACCAGGAAGAGACCTACATCTTCATCAAGGGCCACGGCGCCATGGAGGTGTACGAGTCCCCGGAGAAGCTGACGTTCGTCCACAGCCTCGCCGAGGGGGACCTCGTGACGATTCCCTACCTGAACTACCATCCGGTGTTCTCCCAGGAGGACCCTCTGGTCTTCATCTGGTGCATCGCGGGCGAGCGCTACTGGGTCGGTGACAAGAACAAAGACTTCATGGCGGGCAAAGGTGACTCCATCACAACGTAACGACGCCGCCGCGCCCGCCCCGGCGGCCGCGCTGCAGATGCCGCCCGTGCACCGGCAGGTCCGGTGGTGGATCCTGGGGATGCTCTTCTGCGTCACCATGATCAACTTCGTGGACCGCCAGACCCTGTCGGTCACGGCGCCCAAACTGCGCGAGATCTTCCATCTCACCAACACGCAGTACGGCATCATCGTGGCCGCCTTCCAGATGGGCATGGTGTTCGGCGAGTTCCCGATGGGCTGGCTCATGGACCGGCGCGGGGCCCGCTTCGGCCTCACCTTCGCCGTGATCTGGTGGTCGCTGGCCAACGCCCTGCACGCCGTCGCGCGATCCCTGCCCCACTTCGCCTTCTTCCGCTTCCTGCTCGGTGCGGGCGAGTGCGGGAACTTCTCGGGCGGCAACAAGGTCGTCGCGCAGTGGTTCCCCGTGAAGGAGCGCGCCTTCGCCGTCGGCATCTTCAACAGCGCGTCGATGATCGGCAGCGCCGTGGCCCCGTTCCTGATCGTGCCGCTCATGCACTGGTACGGCTGGCAGGTGGCGTTCCTCGTGCCCAGCCTGCTCGGCATGGTCTGGGCCGGCGTCTGGTACGCCTTCTACCGCACGCCGGAAGAACACACGAGCCTGACGCCGGCGGAGGCCGCCTACATCCGCGGCGACGAGGCGCCGGCCGCCGGGCCCGCGCCCACCAACGCCCAGTTGCTCCGCCTCGGGCCGACGTGGGGCCTGATGCTCTGCCGGCTGCTGGTCGGCCCGGTCGTCCAGTTCTACATCTACTGGATGCCCGAGTACCTCTACCGGGCCCGCGGCTTCAGCCTCACCGAAATCGCTTTCTTCGCGTGGATCCCGTTCCTCTTCGGCGATTTGGGCAGCATCGGCGGCGGGTGGTTCGCGGGGCACCTCATCCGGCGGGGCTACTCGGTCCGCGCGGCGCGCGTCATCACGATGGGCGCTGGCGCCGCCCTCTGCGTGCTCAGCCTCGCCGTCGTCCTGGTCAAGACCGTGCCCGTGGCCCTCATCGCCATCTGCTGCGTCCTGTTCGGGCACACGGCGGTGTCGGCCAACATGTTCGCCGCGATCTCGGACCTGTTCCCGAGTTCGGCCGTGGCGCGCGTGACGGGGCTCACCGGCATCGCCGGCGGCCTGAGCGGGATGCTGTTCCCGCTGCTCACCGGCCTGCTGGTGGACCGGATCTCCTACGTGCCCGTCTTCGCCATGGCGTCGCTGATGCCGGCCGCCGGGCTGCTCGTCCTGGTGGCGTTTGCCGGCAACTTCCGTCAGGTTTCCCTCCGGGAGGCCTCATGAGTGCCTTCGGCCGCTCCGCCCCCGCGCAGCGGCGTTTTCCATGGTTCGTGGCGGCGGTCGCGCTGGTGGCGGCCGTCACGCTCCACGCGGGACCCACAGTGACCATCGAGAAGATCGCGTTCAAGGGCTGGCCCAACTGTTATCGCGTGTCGAACGGCACGGTCGAGTTCATCGCCACCACCGACATCGGGCCGCGCATCATCGCGTACGGCTTCGTCGGCGGGGCCAACCTGTTCTTCGTCCGTGAGGACTTCGCGGGGCAGACCGGCGGCGCCGAGTGGAAGAACTACGGCGGCCACCGCATCTGGCACGCCCCCGAGGACAAGGTCCGCACCTACGAACCCGACAACGGCCCGATCGACGCGCGGACCATCGCCAACGGCCTCGTGCTGACCATGCCGACCGGCCCCCTGAGCGGCATCCAGAAAGAAATCGAGATCACGCTCGACCCGGCGACGACGGCCGTGCGGGTGCTCCACCGCCTCCGCAACACCGGGGCCTGGCCCGTGGAACTGGCACCCTGGGCGATCAGCGTCATGGCGCCCGGCGGGTTCGCCATCGCCCCGATGCCGACCGCCTTCCACCCGGATCGACTGCTGCCCAACCGCGCGCTCACGCTGTGGCCGTATACCGACATGCGCGACGACCGCTGGCTCTGGGGCACGGACTACATCCTGCTCCGCCAGAAGGTGGTGGCGGGCCAGGAGCGCACGAAGGTCGGGATCAACGCCAACCTCGGCTGGGCCGCCTACTACCTGAAGCCGTACCTGTTCATCAAGCGTTTCACCACGGTGGACGGCGCCCGGTACCCGGACTACAACTCGTCGCTCGAGGTCTTCTCGAACAACCGCATGCTCGAGCTGGAGACCCTGGCGCCGTTCACCACGCTGCCGCCCGGTGCCGTCGTGTCCCATGAAGAACGCTGGGAACTGCACCGGGACATCGACCTAGCATTCTCAGAGGACGCCGTCAGGACGATTGTCGAACCCCTGGCGCGCCCGGCACGGTAGGCCCACGGCGCACCGCCGCCGGGCCCGTCTCTCTCATCGCGAGGCCACCATGAAGCTGTTCATCGACACCGCCGATCCGGCGCAGATCCGCCTGGCGCAGGGCTGGGGCATCATCGACGGCGTGACCACGAACCCGAGTCACGTCGCCAAGACGGGCCGGTCCGCAGGCGAGCTGTACCGGGAAATCCTGTCCATCGTCGACGGCCCCGTGAGCCTCGAGACGATCGGGCTCACCGCCCCCGAAATCATCGCCGAGGCGCGCGAGCTTGCGAAGCTGCACGCGAACGTCGTCGTCAAGGTCCCGATCCTCAAGGAGGGGCTGAAGGCCGTCAAGGCCCTGTCCGCCGAGGGCATCAAGACCAACGTCACGGTGACGTTCTCGCCGCTGCAGGCCATGCTCGCCGCGAAGTGCGGCGCCACCTACATCAGCCCGTTCGTCGGGCGGCTGGACGCGGCGGGCCACTTCGGCATGGAACTCGTGCGCCAGATCCGGACCATCTACGACAACTACGGGTACGACACCGAGATCATCGTGGCCGCCGTGCGCCACCCCACGCACGTGCTCGAGGCCGCCCTGGCGGGCGCCGATATCTGCACGATGGCGCTCGACGTGATGCAGCAGCTCTACGACCACCCGCTGACGGACCTGGCCGTGGATCTCTTCCTGAAGGACTGGGCGAAGGTGCCGAAGTGAACACGTATCCGCTGTACCTGAACGGGCAGTTCGTCTCCTCCCCCACGGCCATCGACGTCGTCAACCCCGCCACCGGGGAGCCCTTCGCCCGGATGGCCACCACCGACCGGCCCCGTCTGGCGGCCGCGATCGGCGATGCCCACGCGGCGTTCCCGGCGTGGCGGCGCCTGACCGGCAAGGCCCGGGGCGCCTGCCTGCACGCCCTCGCGGACCGGGTCGAGGCCCGGCGCGACGAGATCGCCCGCGTCATCACGCTCGAAAACGGCAAACCCCTGGCCCAGAGCCAGGGCGAGGTGACCATGACGGTGGATCACCTCCGATGGTTCGCCGAAGAAGCCCGCCGGGCGTACGGCCGGCTGGTGCCGAACCAGGTGGACGGCAAGCGGCACCTGGTCGTGAAGACGCCGATGGGAGTGGTGGGCGCCATCAGCCCGTGGAACTTCCCGCTGGTGCTCGCGGTGCGCAAGGTCGCGCCGGCGCTGGCGGCCGGCAACACGGTGATCCTGAAGCCGGCATCGCAGACGCCGGTCTGCGCGGCCCTGCTGGCCGAGTGCGTGCACGCCGCCGGGCTGCCCGCAGGTGTGTTCCAGACGGTCGTGGGCCCGTCGTCCGCCTTCGGCGACGAATTCCTGTCGAACCCGCTGTGCCGGAAGATCACGTTCACGGGATCGACCGAAGTCGGCCGGGTGCTGATCCGCGGGGCCGCGGCCGCGATCAAGCCGCTGTCGCTCGAGCTGGGCGGCCACGCGCCGGTGCTCGTCTTCGCGGACGCCGACCTGAACCTGGCCGTGGAAGGCGCCCTGATGGCCAAGTTCCGCAACACGGGCCAGTCCTGCATCGCGGCCAACCGGGTCTTCGTGGAACGGCCGGTCTACGAGGCGTTCCTCGAGGCCTTCGTCGCCAAGGCCCGCGCCCTCAAGGTGGGAGACGGCCTCGAGCCCGGCGTGGACATCGGCCCGCTGTTCGACGAAGCCGGTGTGGCCAAGGCCCTGGAACACGTGGAGAACGCCGTCGCGGGCGGCGCGCGCCTGCTGTGCGGCGGCCGGCGGATGCCGGGCAAGGGCTTCTTCGTGGAGCCGACCGTGCTGGCCGACGTGCCACCGGCCAGCGCCTGCATGCGCGAAGAGACGTTCGCGCCGATCGCGCCGGTGTGTGTGTTCGACCGCGAGGAAGAGGCCATCGAGCAGGCCAACGCCTCGATCTACGGCCTGAGCGCCTACGCCTTCACCTCGAACCTCGACCGGGCGTTCCGCCTGATGGAGGCCCTCGAAGCCGGCACGATCGGCATCAACGACGGCGTGCCCTCGACGAGCCAGTGCCCCTTTGGCGGCGTCAAGCAGAGCGGCTGGGGCCGCGAACTCGGCCAGGAAGGCCTGGACGCCTTCCTGGAGACCAAGCACGTCTCGCTGGGCCTGCGGATCTAGGACGGACGGATCATGAGACTCTCCAGGCGCGATCTCCTGCAGTACGCCGGCGGCGCCGCCCTGGCCGCCGGCCTCGGGCCCCTCGCCGCGGCCGCTCAGGGCAACCGGCCGGCCCGGCGTATCCGATGGGCCGCTGGCTGGCTGCTGTGGCGCGACTACACGCCGCGCGCCCACACGCTCGCCGACGCCCTGCGGGACCTGAAGGCCGCAGGCGCCGACGGCATCGAGTTCACGCCGAAGCCCGGAGAACTGGAGGCCGCCGGCCTGACCCTCGAGTCGGCCGGTCGGATGGTGAAGGACGCCGGGCTCGCCGTGTCGGCCCACTACTTCTCGGGGCCGTTCCACGATCCGGCCCGGCGGGCCGACCTGCTGGCGCAGGCCCAGGCGCGGTGCGACAGCCTGCGGGCACTCGGCGCCTCCCACATCGTCATCGGCCCGCCCGCGGCGCCGGCTGACGTGAGCCGGATGGACACCATCACACGGATGGCGCCCCTGCTCGACGAGATCGGCAGACTCGCCCGCAGCCAGGGCGTCACCGTCGGCCTGCACCCCCACCTGAATACGGTGGTGGAGACCCCGGAAGAAACCGACGCCATCCTGGAACGCTGCGACCCGGCCCTCGTGGGCCTGGCCCTCGACACGGGGCACGTCCACCTCGCCGGCGGCGACGTGGCCGGGGTGATCCGGAAGCACGGGCGCCGGCTGAACTACCTGCACTTCAAGGACGCGGTGCGGCCGTTTTCGCGGCCCGACTTCTTCCCGAATCTCCGGGATCTGGGCCGGGGTGAGGTAGACTTTCCGGGAGTCATGGGCGCGCTGCGCGACCTCGGCTACCAGGGTTGGATCAACGTCGAACAGGACTTCACGGCCACGACGCCAACCGACTCGTGCCGGGCCAGCCTGGCCTACGTCCGCGACGTGCTGATGCCGATCTACTCCTGAGCGTGATCCCCCGCGCGGACCGCGACCGCCCGCACGGCATGGATTGACGGGCCTGCCCATGACCGCTGTCCTGTACGCCCTCGTCTGCCTCTCGGCCCTCGTGTTCGCCGTGGCCACCACCGTCAGGGCCATCGTGTACGCCCGGGCTCCCCTGCACCTGCGCTGGGAACTCTACCCCGTGCCTCACGAGGCCCCTGCGCGCGCCGCTCACGGCGGATCGTATTTCGAAGAATCATCGTGGTGGACCCGGCCGTCGCACGCCAACCATTGGGGCACCGTGCGGGCGATGTTCACGGAGATGCTCTTCCTCAAGGCGCTCCGCGAGTTCAACCCGGGTCTCTGGCGGCGATCGTTCCCGTTCCATTTCGGTCTGTACCTGCTGGCCGCCACCGTCGTACTCGTGCTGGGCGCAGCCGGGCTGGCGATCGCCTCGCCAGGCCTGGCAGCGGGATGGCCGGGTACGCTGCTGCGCTGGGGGTACCGCCTGACCGGAATCGGCGGGCTGGTCGGCTCGGTTACCGGCGCGTCCGCCCTCCTCCTCCGGCGGACGACCGATCCCGGACTGCGACCGTCGACCACGCCCGCCGATCTTTTCAACCTCGCCGCGTTCATTGTCGCGCTCGGCCTGACAGGCGCCGGCTACCTGCTGCAGCCGGCTGAGAGCCCGGGCCTGGTCGGCACCGTCGCGGGCCTGTTGCGCTGGGACACCAGCGTGCGGGTCCCCGGCCTGCTCGCGGCCGGGCTGGCCGTATCGGCCCTGCTGGTCGCCTACATTCCGTTCACCCACATGTCGCACTTCGTCGGCAAGTATTTCACCTATCACGCCGTCCGCTGGGACGATGCGGCCAGCACGCCCGGCAGCGCGCTCGAACGCCGCATGGCCGCGTACCTGACGTACCGGCCCACCTGGGCGGCGCCCCACGTGGCCGCCGACGGCGCCCGGACCTGGGCGGACGTGGTGACGGCCGCGCCGCCGGACAAGGCCAGACGATGAAAGCCCCCCAACCGCCCGATCCGCGATCGATCGCCCGTCCGGACGCCGCACCGCTCACGCACGTCGAGGCGGCGGATCTCATGCCGCTGCCGGCGCCACTCGACGACCCGTCTGGCGCCAAAGCCTGGAAGGCGCTGTCCGACCAGGCGCGGACGCGGTACGAGTGCATCCTGGACGACACGTGCGCGGTCAGCGTGCCGAAGCCGGCGTCGAAAGACGACGAGGCCGCGCTGGTCCGCGCCTTCCTGTCGGGCCTCGACAAGCTGTTCACGCGGGAAAACAACTGGACGTTCCTGCAGCCGCTGCTGCTGAGCATGGAGCACTGCGCCCGCTGCCAGACCTGCGCGGACTCGTGCCACATCTTCGAGGCCAGCGGCCGCAACGAGGTCTACCGGCCCACCTTCCGATCCGAGATCGTGCGGCGGCTCTACTTCAAGCGCGTGCGGCGCGGCGGCATGCTGTCGGCCTGGCAGCACGGCGACATCGACGTGACGTGGCCGCTGGTGGCCCGCCTCATCGAGCTGGCCTACCGCTGTAACCTGTGCCGCCGCTGCGCGCAGACCTGCCCGATTGGCGTCGACAACGGCCTGATCGCCCACGAACTGCGCAAGGTGTTCAGCCAGGAGATGGGCATCGCCCCGAAAGAACTGCACGACAACGGGTCGATGCTCCAGTTGAAGGCCGGGTCGACCACGGGCATGACGCCGGCGGTCGTGAAGGACAACCTGCAGTTCATCGACGAGGAGATCTCCGGGCGCACGGGCGTCACCGTCGAGACGCCCTGGGACGTCGCCGGCGCTGACGTCCTGCTGATTCACAACGCCGGCGAGATCCTGGCGTGGCCGGAGAACATCGGCGCGTTTGCGCTCATCCTGAACGCCGCCGGGATCTCCTGGACGATGTCATCGGAGATCGTCGGGTACGACTCGGTCAATTACGGCCTGTGGTACGACGACGCGCAGTTCGCCAGGGTGGCGCTGCGGCACGCCGACGCCGCGAAGCGCCTGGGCGTGAAGCGCATCGTCCTGGGCGAGTGCGGCCATGCGCACAAGGCGCTGTCGGTGGTGGCCGATCGGGTGCTCGCCGGCGACCACAACATCCCGCGCGAGAGTTCGATGACGCTCCTGCGGGACATCGTCCTGAGCGGCCGCCTGGCCCTCGACCCGGCGCGCAACGACTTCCCCGTCACGCTGCACGACCCGTGCAATATGGTGCGGCTCATGGGCGTCGTGGAGCCGCAGCGCGAAGTGGTCCGCGCGATCTGCCCGCAGTTCCGCGAGATGGCGCCCCACGGCGTGGACAACTACTGCTGCGGCGGCGGCAGCGGGTTTGCCATCATGAGCGGCCACAACTTCGCCGACTGGCGGTTCCAGGTGGCCGGCCGCAAGAAGCTCGACCAGGTGCTTGGCGCGTTCGCGGACTGCCTCGACCCGTCCACGCCCAAGTACCTCTGTGCGCCGTGCAGCAACTGCAAGGGCCAGTTCCGCGACATGCTGGCGTACTACGGGCTCTGGGAGTCGAACCGCCTCATGTACGGCGGCCTCGTCGAACTGATCGTCAACGCCATGACCGACGTGAAGCCCGGGTACATCGAGTGGGAATGGCACTGAAGTCGCGTCCGGCTGAAGCCGGACGCCACGAGGTGCCCGCGAGACGCGGTCGGGTCGCCGCCCCGCTCAGGAACCCGCCTGGCGCGGACCGAGGTAGACGGCCTCGGTGGCCGCCCACCCCACCACGCCGCGCACGACCTTTGCCGCATACGTCAGATCCACGTACGGGCGTCCCTTGTACTGCACGGGGCGGCCCGCCCCATCGAGCCAGGCGTCGTCGAGTTCGTGGTAGTACGGGTTGATGGGCCAGCCCCCGGACGTGAACTGTTCACTGACGAGGAGGGCCGCGTAGCCGGCCCGGTAGAACCGGTACGGATCGCTGGCGTCCTCGCCACGCAGCTGCGTCGTCGTCAGTGTCGAGTAGTCCTTGAAGGCCGTCGCCATGCGCGACGAGAGCTGGGCCCCGGGTGTCCCGGACTTCGTGTCGCACCGGCTGATCGTGGCGCGGTTGGCCCCTGACGCGTTGAACGCGATCATGTCCAGGCCTGCCATGGCCTGAATCGGGTCACGCCGGGCCTTCGCCTGCGCGGCGTAGAACTGGCTCCCCTTGCCCCAGCCGTTCGTGCGCTCCTCTTCCTGATCGAACGCCACGAACACGATCGTCGACCGGAACCGATAACGCCCGAGGACGCGGGCCGCCTCGAGCAGCCCCGCCACACCGCTGGCATCGTCGTCGGCGCCGGGGTTCTCGACCGAATCGTAGTGGGCGCCGATGACGATGTGCTTGATCGGCGCCGGGCCGGCACCACGCAGCACCCCGACGATGTTGGCACCGGCGTAGCCGCCGGCGGTAAAACGCTGGTACGACACGTTGCCGGCTCCCAGGAGCCGCCCCAGCGCGTCGTAGATGGCCGTCCGGGCCGCCAAGAGGTCCGGCTGCGGAGACCGGTCGTCCCAGTAGCCGCGCCGGTCGCCCGCGTTGACCGGCAACAACGCCAGGAAATCGCCGTAGGAATCGACGTCGGCGGTGGTATTGGCAGCCTGGACCTGGTTGACGATGGCCGTGATGGCGGGAACGGGCAGGGCCGCCAGCGACGGCCCAAGCACCCAGAGGGTGACGACCGTGCAGAAGATGCACAGCCGCCGGTACGGACTACACGAGCCTGGCACCCCGGGTCGAGCCGATCGTGGCGCAAGTGTCATGGTTCCTCCACGCGGGCGGGGGCCGAGATGCCGTGCCTCCAAGAAACACGCCAACACCACCGGCGGCAGGCTCCGCCTGGCCGAAATAGGGGCCAGGCCCCATTTCCCGGCGACGGCGGGCGTGCGCTAGCGGCGCGGCGGCGCGGCGGCCGCCGGCGACATCTCGTACTCCCGCGGGGGCTCGGCGCCCAGGAGGTGACGGACGAAGTAGTCCCACCGTCGCCGGACCATGTAGGGCTCGTTGCCGAATCCGTGGCCTCGGTTCGGGAAGAGGATGAGGTCGAAGTCCTTGTTCGCCTTGATCAGTTCGTTGACCACGAGCAGCGTGAGATACGGCGGCACGTTGCCGTCCATCGTCCCGTGCGCCAGCAGCAGCTTGCCCTTCAGGTTCTTCGCGTGGGTCTGGTTGGCCTGGTCGTCGTAGTTCGACGAGCCGTCGGGGTTCTTCACCAGCAGCCCCTGCCACTTCTCGCCCCAGTCGTCCTCGTAGCCCCGGTTGTCGTGATTGCCGGCCTGCGACACGCCGACCTTGAAGAAGTCGGGGTGGCGCAGCATCGCGCCGGCGGCCGCGAAACCGCCGCCCGAGTGCCCGTAGATGCCGGCGCGCTCGATGTCGATCCACGGGTGCTGTGCCGCCAGCTGCTTCATGGCGGCGATCTGGTCGGGCAGCGTGTTGTCGCCCATGTTGCCGTAGTAGGTCTCGTGGAACGACTTCGAGCGGTTGGGCGTGCCCATGCCGTCGATCTGGACCACGACGAAGCCGAGTTCCGCCAGCGCCTGGGTGTCGCCGTGCGCGGCCGCGAAGCTGCGGCCGCGGATGCTCCCCGATTGCGGCCCGGGATAGATGTTGTTGACGATGGGGTACTTGCGTGACGGGTCGAAGTGCGTCGGCCGGAACAGCAGGCCGTACACGTCCGTCACGCCGTCCCGCCCCTTCGCCGTGAACGGGATGGGGGGCTTCCAGCCCGCCGCGAGCAGCTTCGTGATGTCGGCCTTCTCCAGCGCGGCTACCTGCCGCCCGGCAGCATCGCGCAGCACCGACACGGACGGGACGTCGACCTTCGAGAACGTGTCCACGAAAACCCTGCCCGACGGCGCCAGCGACACGTCGTGGTCGGCGTCCTCGGGCGTGAGCAGCGCGAGCCCCCGGCCGTCGAAGCCCACCCGGTAGAGGTGGCGGAAGTACGGGTCCCTCCCCCGCTCGCGGCCCATGCCGATGAAGTCGATCGTCCGAGCCTTCTCGTCGACGCGCAGCACCGACGAGACGTTGCCGTCGCCGGTGGTAATGGCGTTCTTCACGGCGCCCGACTTCAGGTCGTAGAGGTAGAGGTGCATCCAGTTGTCGCGCTGTGAGCACCAGATGACTTCGTTCGACGCGGGCAGGTACCGCCAGTTGTTGCCCGACTCGAAGAAGGTCTTTACCGTCTCGTCGATGACGTCGCGGACTTCACCGGTGACCGCATCGGCTACGCGGAGCGTCGCGCGCTTGTGGTCTCGCGACGACGAGATGAAGGCCAGCGTGGCGCCGTCCGGGCTCCACTGCGCGTCGGCGAGTTCGCCCGAGCGGAACTTGATGTCGTCGGTCACCGTCGACCGGTGCTGGTCGGGCGGCATCCTCAGCCGCACCACCTTCGGGCCGTCGAGGTGGATGATGACCCGCTGGATGGTGGTCACCACCTCGTCGCCGGGCAGGGGGTACTTCCAGGCCTGGAGCGTCGGGTGCCCCACCTTCGTCTCGACGAGGTACATCTCGCCGACGCCGCGCTGATCCTGCTGGAACGTGGCAATCCGCTTCGAATCCGGCGACCACAGCACCACCGGGCGATCGCTGCGCGTCCAGCCGGCGTTGTCGGTGGCGTAGCCGAAGTCTTTGATGCCGTCGGTCGTCAGCTGGGTTTCCCTGCCTGACGTCACCTCCCGGACAAACAGGTTGTCCTGGCGAATGAACACGGCCAGCGTGCCGTCGGGCGACAGCACCTCGGGGCGGGCCTCCGTGCCGCGGAGACCCGCGCCAGCCGGGGCATCGCCCTCAGAAGTGCACGCCGCGCCCGCGACATCACACGACCAGCGCTTCGTTCCGGCCACGAAGCGGATGGACCGGCCGTCCGGCGCGTAGGTGAACGTCGTGAACGGCAGCGCGAACCCGGCCGCCTTCGGCCCGCCGGCGGCCGCCAAGGCGGCCGCCACCCTGGCGTGATCGAACGCCGGCGACTTTGTGCCCTTTGCCGGCTCGACGATGACGAACTCCGCGCCTTCCGCGATCGTGTTGCGGTACCAGAAGCGGTCGCCGTCGATCCAGGTCGGACGCACGCCAGCCCTGAGAACCAGCGGCGTCGTGTTGTAGCTCATGAACCGCTCGGCCCGCTGGTAGTCAGCCGTCGTCAGCGCGCGCGGCGCCGCCGGCGTCTGGCTGTGAACAGGGACGGCGGCCGTGAGCAGAACGAGGGCGATCAGGCAGGCGAACGAGCGGCAGGTCAGGCGCACGGGCATACGAACCTCCGGGGCCGGGCCGGGACGGCCGGGCCAACAGGAGTATGCCAAAGAAGGCGCCCCGCGGCCAGACGCACGCGGGTGCCGTGCGCAATTCGGGGTGCACCCGCACCCGGCGGGGTCACTCCTCCGGCATTGGCGGCGGCTCGACCGTACGGGCCACCTTGCCGGCGGCCACTTCCATCTGGGCCGTGGTGATGTGCCTGCCCGTCACCTCGACGCGCGGCGTGCAGCCTTTCACCAGCTGCGCCACGCGCTGGGCCGAGACGACGATGAACTCGAAGGGATTGCTGCCGTCCGGACGGTTGACCACGACGACCTGCTTTCTGGAAACCGGGTTGACGAGCTGAGACGTGCTCCCCGGCTCTTGCGGAAGTCGTGGCAGGCTCAGAACTGACTGACGTTCTCAGTATACACGCCCCGTGTCCCGTGCCCCGTGTCCCTTGTCCCTTGCCCCTTGTCCCATGTCCCACGTCCCATGTCATGATGCAGAGGATGTTCGCCGGTGTCCGCCGCGAGTTCCGTCCGATGATCGGCCTCGCCCTGCCCGTCATCCTGGCCGAGATCGGCTGGACGACGATGGGGCTGGTCGATACGTTGATGGTGGGCCCGCTCGGGCCCGAGGCCATCGGCGCCGTCGGGCTTGGCAGCATCCTGATGCTGTCGATTGGCGTGTTCGGCGCCGGCCTGCTGCTGGGCCTCGATACCCTGGTGTCGCAGTCGTTCGGCGCGGGTCGCATCGATCGCTGCCATCACTGGCTCGTGCAGGGCGTCTATCTCGGCCTGCTGGTCACCGTGCCGCAGCTGGCGATCGCCTACGGACTGACGGCCACCCTGGGCTGGTGGGGACTGGACGCCGGTGTGGAGGCCATTGCCCGTCCGTACCTGCAGATCGTCGCGCTGAGCCTGCCGGCGCTCATGCTGTACACGGCGTTCCGTCGGTACCTGCAGGCCATGAACAGCGTGCGCCCGATTACCGTGGCCCTGGTGTCGGCGAATCTCGTGAACGCGGCGGTCAACTGGATGCTGATCTACGGCACGCTCGGGATGCCTGCCCTCGGTGCCTCGGGCGCGGCGTGGGCGACCGTATTGTCCCGGGTCTACATGGCCGCCGTGCTGCTGCTGGCGATCCGCCTGCGTGACCGCCGTCACCAGACCAACCTGGCGGATGTGCGGTGGGCCGTCGACTGGCCCAGCCAGCGGCGCCTGTTCGCCCTCGGCCTGCCGGCGTCGATGCAGATCACGATGGAAGTCGGGGTCTTCGCCGTGGCCACCGCGCTGGCGGGCCGCCTGTCGGCCGCGGCGCTGGCGGCGCACCAGATCGCGCTCAACATCTGGTCGGTGGTCTTCATGGTCCCGCTGGGCCTGAACGCGGCCGGGGCGGTGCGGGTGGGCCAGGCCGTGGGGCGGAAGGACGCCGACGGGATGCGGCGCGCGGGGTGGACGGCCCTGGCCATCGGCGGCGCCAGCACGGCGTCGGCGGCCGTCGTATTCCTGCTGGCGGGACGCTGGCTGATCGGTCTCTTCTCGCGCGACGCCAGCGTGCTGGCCATCGGGCCGTCCCTGCTGGCCATCGCCGGCGTGTGCCTCGTGTTCGACGGCACCCAGGGAATCGCCACGGGGATCATGCGCGGCCTGGGCGAGACCCGCCTCCCGATGTACGCCAACCTGGTCGGGCACTGGGCCATCGGTCTGCCGCTCGCCTACGTGGCGTGCTTCTGGTGGGGCTGGGGCGTGCAGGGCCTCTGGGTGGGCCTGGGCTTCGGTCTGATGCTCGTCGGCAGCTTCCTGCTCTGGGTCTGGGCGAAGAGGACCTGAAAAAGGGGCCAGGCCCCTTTTGCGAATGACCTAAATTCTTAGGGCGTACGACAAAGGGGCCTGGCCCCTTTTTCAGCAGCCTTCTTTCTTCTTCCGGGGCGCGGGGCGCGGGGCGGCCTTCGGCGCGGCCGGCGGCGCCACCGACGGAGCCGCCACGGCGGCGGCTTCGCCCGTCCGGCTGAAGCCGGACGCCACCGCACCCGCCGCCGCGCGGGGCTGGCCGCCGAAGTAGGCGGCGATCGCCGTCAGTTTGTCGTTCTCAGCCTTCTGCTCGGGCGTGGGATTCTCGGCCAGAACCGGCGACACCACCTGATCCCGCCAGCCAGCGATGCCGCCGGTCAGCAGATACGTGCTGCGATAGCCGTTCGCCCGCAGCAGGAGCCACGCCTGCGCCGACTGCACGCCATCCTCGCCGACGATGAGCAGTTTCTCGTTGCGCGCCAGACCGGCCTCCAGCAGTCCCGCCACCGGGATGTTCTCGGAGGTCGGGATCGCGGACGCGGCGAACGTCTCGGCCGGGCGGATGTCGATCAACCGGTAGTCGGCACGACCTCCCAGGATCCAGGCGGCCAGATCCCGGGGTTCGACCTGATCGGCGCCGGTCGCCATGTCCGCCGTCAGTGCCCGCGTATCCAGCGTCACCGTCGTGCCGCGGTACGGCGCAGCGAACACCGCCACGGCGCCGAGCAGCAGCGCCACACCGGCGAGTCGCTGATTGAGGGTGAGCCGAGAGAATCCCGTCGCCATGCCCTACTCCTCCGCCTTCACGGCGAACTTCTGCTCCAGCAGGCTGGCGCCGTAGAACGCCCCCACCGCCATCAGGACCACCGCGAACACCACGACGCCGTACGGCAACCCGAACGCCTGCGGCAGCGTCAGCGCCTCGCCGGATCCCGACTGGTAGAACCCCTTCACGTACGGGTACATCTCGGCAAAGGCGAACGTGCCGGCAAACATCCCGCCGAGGAATACCAGCGCGTCGATCTTGCCCGTCGCCGTGGCGGCCACCGAGGTGCCCGGGCAATACCCGCCGACGATGAAGCCGACGCCCAGCAGCAGGCCGCCGACGATCTGCGGCCCGACGTGCGTGGGCACGAGGTACACCAGCGAGAGATCCAGGACGCCCGACCAGCCGAGGTAGGTCAAACCGAGCATCGCCGTCACGATCGCCGTGAACATGACCTTCAGCACGGCCATGTCGGTGAAGTAGAACTGCGACACGAGCTTCTTCGCGCTGCCGAACCCGGCGCGCTCGAGGGCGAAGCCGAACGCGATGCCGATGACGAACGCGATGACCAGGCTCGTCTCGTCGCCGAACATGCCGAACTTGAGGAAGGGTGCGTTCATCGCCATTGCCACCTGAGGAAGTACGCCAGGGCGTACGCGCCACCGAAGATCGCCATCATCGTCACCCACGCGCCCGCGTTGAGCAGGGCACCGCCCGTGAGGGCCTGGCCGCTCATGCACCCGCGCGCGAAGGCGGCGCCGACGGCGATGAACATCCCGCCCGCAAACGCCGTCGCGAGGCGCGCGGCCGTCGAAACGCGCGGCCCCTTGTCGGCGGCGAACCGCACGCGGCCGGCCAGCAGCCCGGAGAAGAGCGCGCCCAGAAACACGCCCGCCACCTCGAAGACCAGCCACGCCTTCAGCGCGCTGGATCCGTCGTCAGTGAGGTAGCCGGCAATGTACTCGTTGGCGCGGGCGTGATCCGGCGCCACCGCGTTGGTGACCCAGGCCAGCATCGAGCCGAAGGCGCCCGATGCGCCCAGCCCGCGGCCCACGAAGACGAAGGCCGCCAGCAGGACCAGGCCGAGCCCGATGCCCGCGAGGTACGGATTGGCGTAGCCGTCCGCGGGCTTGAAGTGCCCCGTGTGTGTGTGTTCGACCGTGTCTGCCATAGACGAAGATCCTTCCGCTATCCCACAATCAATCCCGGATTCAGTTTCGGCGCCTTCACGTCCGGCTGAAGCCGGACGCCACGACGCACGTCCCCACATCAATCCCGGATTGATTTCGAGGGGCTCTGCGATGTCAATCCGGGATTGATTCTCCTGCGCCCTAGTGCATCCGCATGGCCCCGTGGGCCCAGTGGCTGAACTGCCCTGCCGACACCAGGACCCAGCGCAGCGCCAGCCCGCCGCACATCACCATGATGGGCGCGATGGGGGTGTGCTGAATCAGGTGGCGCGCCGCCAGGATCTGGATGGTCAGGGGCACGACGATGCCGGCGATGACGACGAGGCTCCAGAACGGCGCGGTGTACGGTCCCCCCAGGAACAGCTTCGCGGCTTCCACCTGCGCCGCGCTGCCGGCCAGCAGGCCCATCAGGAACAACGCCAGCAGGCCCAGTTCGGCGGCCAGCACCACGTTGTCGATGCGCACGGTCAGGGCCCGTTCATCGAGGTTGGGCGTCACCAGGTGCGCAAAGGCGGCGGCAGCCGACACGCCCGACGCCAGGAACAGTACGCCGAGGACCCCGCTGTTCCACAGGGGCCGCGCGCCCAGCGAACTCAGCAGGATGCCCGTGTACACGCCGAGCGCCGTCCCGAGCACCATGCTCGTAATCCCGAGCGCGCGCACCGCCTCGCGGTGCGTGCGGAACCACGCTGACAGGCGTTCCACCGTCTGGCTCACGTCCTCGAGGATCGCCGGCGGGCGCACGAGCCACGTCAGTGCGAGAACCGGATAGACGAGGATGAGGATCCACGACCCCCACGACATCGGCGACGTCCACTGGAACGTGGTGTAGAGCCGCCAGACGTACTTCTTGTGCTCCAGGTCGAGGAAGAGCGCCAGCATGCCGAGGCTGAGCAGGACCAGGCCGAGGCCCGGCAGCGCCGAGAGCAGCGGCGACCGGCGGGTGTGGCGGCCGCCCAGCAGGAAGTAGCCGGTGATGAGCATGTTGCCGGCCACCCATCCGCCCAGGAACAGGTACACGGGGATCTGCCAGGCCCACACGTGCACGGACGGGTCGATCAGGTGGTTGGCGCGCGTGATGTCGAGTTCGGGCAGCATGATCAGTCCAGGTAGAAGATCCGCGGCTTCGTGCCGGCGGCGGGCAGCAGCGGGTGCGCCGTCCGCGACGCCAGCGCCCGGCTGATGGCCGAGTGTGGATCGTCGAGATCGCCGAAGATGAAGCAGTGCGTCGGGCACACGCTCACGCACGCCGGATCCTTGCCCTCCTTCACGCGGTGGACGCAGAAGGTGCACTTGTCGGCGTACCCCTCGGGGTGCACGAACCGCGCGTCGTAGGGGCACGAGGCGAGGCAGGCCTTGCAGCCGATGCACTCACCATGGGTCACCAGCACGACGTTCCCGAAGGCGTCCACGTGGCTCGCGCCGGTCGGGCAGCACGTGACGCACGGCGGGTTGTCGCAGTGGTTGCACCGCTCGGAGCGGATCTCCATGTGCAGGGTCGGATAGGTGCCCACGGTCTCGTAGGCAATCCAGTCGCGGTTGAACCCCTCGGGCACGTGGTTCTCGGTCTTGCAGGCGACCACGCAGTCCATGCACCCGACGCACTTCCGGGTGTCGATTGCCATGCCGTAGCGTGCCATCGCCTACGCCTCCGCCTGGATGGTGACGAAGTTGACGTTCATGGCCGTCCCGCCCATCAGCGGATCGGTCTCGTACCGCGTCACCAGTTGCGCGTCGTTCGCGCCCTTCCCGAACGCCCGCCGCAGGCGGACCGCCGTGTGGCCGAAGCCGTGCACCATGTAGACGCAGTCGGGCCGGATCCGCTGCGTCGCCTTCAGGCGCACGCGGTTGCTGGTCACCCCGTCCTGGTTCGTCAGCGTCACCCAGCTGTTGTCGGTCAGCCCGAGGCGGCCCGCGACGTCCGCGTTCACCCACACCTCGTTGTCCGGCATCATCTCGTGCAGGATCGGGTTGCTCTGCGTGCGGCCGAAGGAGTGCACCGGCGCGCGGCCGAACAGCAGACGGAACATCCCGGGAGGCGGCTCCGGCGTCTTCCGGTACTTCGGGACCGGATCGAAGCCCTTCTCCTGCAACTGCGTCGAGTAGAACTCGATCTTGCCCGACGGCGTGGGGAACTCGGCCGGCACACCCTCGTCGAAGTACACCGGCTGCTTCGGCCCGCGGATGATGCCCTTCTCCTTCAGCTCCGCGAAGCTCAGGCCGGCCTTCGACAGCCGGGCTTCGAGGTACTGTTCGATGTCGGTCCAGGGGTAGTAGGCCTCGAGCCCGAGCTTCTTCGCCAGCTCACGGGCGATCCACCAATTCGGCTTCTGGTCGTGGGGGGCGGGCACCACCGGCTGGCGGAGGGCCACGAACGGCTCGCGGAAGATCTCGACGTTCAGATCGTCGTACCGCTCGAGGTACGTCGTTTCCGGCAGCACCACGTCGGCCCATCCCGCCATCTCGCTGGGGATCACGTCCACCACGACGAGCAGGTCGAGGTTCTGGATGGCCCTGATGGTCTCGGCCTCGTTGGGCAGGGCGCCCATCAGGTTCGTGGCGTAGGTGATCCAGCCCTTCACGGGGTAGGGCTGGCCCGTGATGGTGGCCTCCCGGATGCCGGTCGTGATGGCCTCGAGGGCGTACGGGTACTTGCCGCCGGGGTTGTCCACCTTGCCTTTCGCCGACGGCGGATACGGCGGGTACGGGAAGCCTGGCACGTCCATGGTGACCGGCGTGTAGAAGCCGCCCTTGCGCCCCCAGCTGCCGAGCAACGCGTTGAGCAGCGCGATCGCCCGGCTCCGCTGGGCATCGTCGCCGTACCACGTGGCGTGCCGGCCGGGGTGCACCAGCGTCGCCGGCCGGTGCCGCGCCATCTCGCGGGCCGTCTCGCGGATCACGGCGGGCTCGATGCCCGTCTCGGGGTACGCCCACTCGGGGGTGTACGGCGCGATCGACGCGGCAAACGCCTCGAAGCCGAAGCCGTGGGCAGCCACGTACCCCTTGTCGTAGATTCCCTCGGTGACGAGCACGTGCATCCAGGCCAGGATCAGCGCCAGGTCCGTGCCGGGCTTGATGGGCAGGTAGTGCGTCGCCTTCGACGCCGCCACCGAAAACCGCGGGTCGACGACGATGATGCGGGCGCCGGCACCGATGGCGTCGGCGAACTCCTGCACCTGGGTGTTGTGCATGTTCTCGCCCAGGTGCGAGCCGATGAGCACCAGGCAGCGCGCGTGGCGGATGTCCGTGCGCTCGGGCGATCCGATCTCCTCGCCGAAGGTGAGGTGGAAGCCCACGTCGCGCGGGCCGCGGCACTGGGCAAACGATGGCGCCGCGATGTTGGGCGAGCCGTACGCCTTCAGCGTGTGCTTGAGGAAGGCGCCGCCGATGCCGTGCGAGAACAACGCCATGGCTTCCGGGCCGTACGTCGCCTTGATCCGCGTCATCCGCTCGGCGATGTACGACAGCGCCTCGTCCCACGTCACCTGCGCCCACTCGTCCTGCCCGCGTTTCTGGCGGCGGATGAGCGGCGCCGTCAGGCGATCGGGGTCGTAGTGCGCGCCGACGCCGCCCGTGCCGCGCGGGCACAACCGGCCCTGGCTGAGCGGATCGTCCGGGTTGCCCTCGATCTTCCAGAGCCTGCCGTCCTGCACGTAGGCCAGGGCCCCGCACTTCCAGAAGCAGATGTCGCAGAACGTCGGGACGGTGCGCAGACCAGCCGGGGGCGGCTCACCCGCCAGCGAACGGCCGGCCAGCGTGCCCAGAGCCCCGGCCGACGCCGTGGCGCCGACGGTGGCCGCGGAGATCTTCAGGAAACGGCGTCGCGAAACAGCGTCCATCGTCCTCTCGCTCGGGAACGGGCCGGGGCCACGGCAACAGCCTATCTCATCCCACCGCCGCGGGCCGGAGGGCACGAGCGGCCCGGGCTGGCGCGCTCAGTGATGCAGATTCAACGACGAGCGCATCCGTCACAACGCGCGCCATCCCGGACCGTCACAGTCCTATTTGAACGACACCGAGTAGCCGACCGTGAACACCCACTGATCCATCGACAACGTGATGGACTGCAGGTTGGGCACCTCAAGCGGGTTGGGCCCGGTCACGTCCTTGTTGAACGCGCGCGTCACCGCCACGTCGAACGACTTGCCCCCGGCCGACTCCTTACTGAACCCGAAGGTGGCGTGCTGCTCGATAACGCCGGGCGCGATGATGTTGAACAGCACCTCGCTCGACGGGATCGGCTGCTCGCCGTACGAGTAGCCCGCGCGCCACGTCCAGCCGCCGCCGGCGCGGTACTGCAGGCCGGCCTTGATCGTCGTGACGTCGTGCCAGCCGAAGCCCGCGCCGCCGTCGGCGCCGAGCGGGGCCTGCATCAGGTTCGGCAGCAGCGGGTTGCCGACCGAGGCCACCTCGCTGTACCGCACCTGCTGCACGTCGATGGCGACATCGACGTGCTCGGCGGGCTTGAGGCCGATGCCCACCGTCCAGTTCGACGGGACGTCGAAGTCGCCCTGCTCAGCGAAGAGGCCCTTGTACTTGTCGAACTCGCTCATGAACATCTTCGACTGGTAGGACGCGCCAATCGAGACGTATTTCGACAACTGGCCGTGGTAGCCCACGCGAACGCCCGCACCGAAGCTGCTGTCGGTGTCGTTGTTCGTCAGGTTGGCCGCGTCGCTCGAGAACATCCCGAACGCCTGGAGCCCCTCGGCCTTGAACATCTGATAGCCCAGGATGCCCGTGACGCCGATGGCGTGGTGATCGCCCAGCTTCACCGCCCACGTCGGTGCCACGAACAGCTGCGACATGTTGACGCCCGTGGGCGCGAAGCCGAACGTCTTGGCGTCGTAGTTCGTGTTCATGCCGCCGTTGCCGTAAAGGGCCAGGCCGAACACGCTGCTCCCGCCGACGGCCTTGGAGTACCCGAAGTGGGGCATGAAGAAGAGCGAACTGCCGCTCTCAACCGTGCCGGGCGCCAGGCCGAAGGTGCCGGGATAACCCGACGGATTCCCCTTCACCTCGTACTGCCGGTTCGGGTTGAACAGGCCAACGCCGAAATCGAGTCCGGGCGTGGTCCGCGCCAGCAGGGCGGGGTTCGTCGCCGGTGACATCGGGCCCAGGGGCACCGCCACCCCGGCGCCGGCCATGCCCGACGACTTCGTCCCGAATGCGTGGGAGAAGTACCCGTCCGTCGCCTGCAGGGACGCCGGCGCCGCCGCCAGCCCCGCCACCACCGCCACTGCCGCCATCTTCAGCCACTTGTGCATGCAACCCTCCTTATGACCCGTGGTGCGCCGGTCGAGGGGGCTGACACACGACGTGGTATCAAGGGCTGCTGCACAATGCTCGCCAGCCGTGTAACGTCTGTAAGTTATTGTATATATTGACTTACATCAGCTAGATGCAGGCGCAGACGAATCATTATGATTCATAATGTTTCACTAATACTTGAATCATTATGTTTCGTTCCGTGCGAAACCGTGGGACTGCATCCAACGCCAAAGCGTCACCCGGCTCACGCCAAGGGCACGCGCCGCGTCGGCGCGCTTCCACCGGTGGGCGTCCAGCACCGCGCGCAGGCGTTCGGCGTCGATCGGCGCCGCAGCCGACCGGGTCGCGGGGGCGCGCCCGCCGGCCTCAGGCGGGGCCACCGCGGCGCCGCCCTCCCACGCCGGGAGGTCCTCCGGCAGGATCGTCTGCCCGCGGCACACGGTTACGGCGTACTCGAGGGCATTCTCCATCTCCCGGACGTTGCCGGGCCAGTCGTGGTCGAGCAGCACGCGCAACGTGTCGGGCGAAAACCGCAGCGCGCGGCCGTGGCGGGCACCGACGCGCGCGAGCAGCACCTGCGCCAGCGGCTCGATGTCCTCGCGCCGCTTGCGCAGCGGCGGGATCTCGATCGGCACGACGCGCAGGCGGTAGTACAAGTCGTCCCGGAACCGCCCTTCTCGCACCGCCCGCGTCAGGTTGACGTGGGTGGCCGCGATGACCCGCGCGCGGCTGGTCCGCGTCAGGTTCTCGCCCAGGCGCTCGAAGGTGCCGTCCTGCAGGACGCGCAGCAGCTTCACCTGCAGGGGCAGCGGGAGATCGCCGATCTCGTCGAGGAACAGCGTGCCGTCCGACGCGGCTTCGCAGCGCCCGATGCGGTCGCGCACGGCGCCCGTGAAGGCGCCCCGGACGTGGCCGAACATCTCGGCTTCGAGCAGCTCCAGCGGGAGCGCGCCGCAGTTGACGGCGACAAACGGGCCGTTGCGCCGCGGGGACTGTTCGTGCACCAGCCTCGCGAGCAACTCCTTCCCCGTGCCGCTCTCGCCCGTGATGAGGATCGTGGCTTCGGTGTGCCGGAGGTTGTCGACGAGGGTCAGGATCCGCACCATGCTCGGCGAGCGCGCGATCAGGCCGCCAATCGCCAGGGTGTCGCCTGACGCATCGTCGCGCTGCTCCTCGGACGGCCGCAGCACGACGATGAACTTGATCTTCTGACTGCAGGTGAGCGAGAGGTCCTGGGGAAACGGCGCGGCGCTGAGCGCCATGAGGCGCGCGTCGGCGCCACCCACCCGCACGCGGGTGCGCCAGCCTTCGCGCCGCTCGCCGGCCAGCAGGGCCTGTCGCAGCGTGCCTGACGGCCCGAACAACTCGGTGCCGAACACGTCCTCCAGCGTCTGCCGCTCGATGCCGGCCGCGGCGCCCGGGCCGAACACCTCGTCGAGCACGTACGATCCATGGATGATGCGGAACTCGGCGTCGGCGCAGACGAAGGCGCGGCCCAGCGAGCCGAAGGCAGCGCTCACCGCCATCCACGCCGCGCGCTCCTCGAGCGCGTGACGCTCATCGTCCGACCAGGAGAGCGGTGTGGTGTCTGTCGGCGTCGCCATACGGTCAGTCTACCCACAACGGAACGAACGCGAGCCGGTCCACGTCCACCAGGCCCTTGTCCGTCAGCTTGAGTGTGGGAATCACTTCGAGGGCGAGGAAGCTCATCGCCATGAACGGGTCGTGCAGTGGCGACCCGAGGGCCCGCGCCGCGGCGCCGGCGGCCTTGACCTGGCCCGCGACCACCTCGACCGGGTCGCGGCTCATCAGGCCGCCCAGCGGGAGCGGGACTTCGGCCAGTACCGTCTCGCCGTCCGCCACCACCATGCCGCCCTGGAGGGCCGCTACGCGCCGCACCGCCGTCATCATCGACCGGTCGTCGGCGCCGGCGACGACCAGATTGTGGTGGTCGTGCGCGACTGACGATGCCAGGGCGCCGCGTGTCAAGCCGAGACCGCGCACGAAGCCCAGGCCAACGTTGCCCGAGCCCATGTGCCGCTCAATGACGGCCAGCTTCAGCAGGTCGCGCGCCGGGTCGGCGCACGCCGCACCGTCCACCGGGCGTGGCTCGTCGACCAGGGCCTGCGTCACCAGTTGGTGGGGCTGCAGGCCGATCACGCGCGCCCGCCGCCCCTCTGCCGGGATCCGCAGGTCCACCTGCTCCCACGCCACGTTGATCGTGCTGCGCAGGTTGCGGGACGCGGGCCGCGGCGGCACCGTCATCGCCCCGTCCCGCGCCACCAGGGTTCCGTTGCGGAACACCAGACGCGGCTGCGGGGCCTGGAGGTCGTCGAACACGATCAGGTCGGCCCGGCGGCCCGGCGTGATTGCGCCGCGCTGGTGCAGCCGGAAGTGCTGGGCGGGATTCCAGGTGGCCAGCCGGATCGCGGTGACGGGATCGAGCCCGCGCGCGATGGCCTCGCGCACGGCGAAGTCGATGCCGCCGCGCTCCACGAGATCGGCCGGCTGGCAGTCGTCGGTGCAGAAGCAGAACCGGTGCTGGGTGTGGGGCGCCACCAGGGGCACCAGGGCCGCGAGATCGCGCGCGGCGGTGCCCTCCCGGATCATGATCATCATCCCGAGGCGCAGCTTCTCCAGCGCCTCGGCGGCGGTCGTGCACTCGTGATCCGACTGCACGCCGGCGGCCACGTAGGTCTGCAGGGCCCGTCCGCTCAGGCCGGGCCCGTGCCCGTCGATGACCCGGTCCTGGAAGGCGCCGATCTTCTCGAGCACGGCGTCATCCGCGCCGACGACGCCGGGGTAGTTCATCACCTCGGCCAGCCCGAGCACCCAGGGATCCGACTTCAGGGGGAACAGGTCGTAGCCGTGCAGCACCGCGCCGTTGGTGGCCATCGGCGTGGCGGGGACGCACGACGAGGCCATCACGTACATGCTGAGGGGCCCGTACTTGGCGCTGTCGAACATGAACCGGATGCCCTCGAGGCCGAGCACGTTGGCAATCTCGTGGGGATCGGTGACGACCGTCGTCGTGCCGCGCGGCACGACGGCCCGGGCGAACTCCGACGGCGGCACCAGGGCGCTCTCGATGTGCACGTGGGCGTCGATGAACCCGGGGGCGACGTACGACCCGGCCAGGTCGATCTCCGCACGTCCCCGGCCGTCGCCGACGCCGACGATGAACTCACCGGCGACGGCGACATCCGCCCGCAGGATCTCGCCGCTCAGCACGTTGACCACGCGGCCGTTGCGCAGGACGAGATCGGCCGGTTCGTCGCCGCGCGCGTGGCGGATGAGCGATCTCAGGTCCATGGGGTCACGCCTCCTGTTGCACCACCGGGTGCGGTGCGATCCCTGTCCCCGCGCTCAGACTCGACACGCCGGAGAAACACCGCTCCGGGGTTCGGTCGGCGGCAGCGTGGGGCCCCTGAAACCCCGCGCAGGATTCCGGCCCCTGCGCGGCGTTTCTCGAACTGACGCCCTCGGCGTGCTCGTATTCGCGCCGGGACAGGGATCGCGCCGCGCCCGGGAAACGGAGCGGGCGCGCTGGCAGCTCCCTGCGCTACTTCCCGTATCGCTGCCGGATCATCGGAATCAGGTACTCCGAGAACGCGCGATCGAAGTCGTATTCAGGCTTCCAGCCCCAGTCGTACCGCGCCGCCGAATCGTCCACGTCGGCCGGCCACGAGTCGACGATGCCCTGGCGCTTCACGTCGTTCTGATACGTGATCTGCGCGGACGGGAACGCCTCGAGCACGACCGTCCGCACCTCGTCGGCCGACGGATTGAAGGCACCGACGTTGTAGGTGGTCTTGGTCAGGCGTTCGCGGGGGGCGGCGGCGAGCCGGAGCAGCACCTCGACGCCGTCCGGCATGGCCATGAAGGGGATGCGCGTGTCGGGCCGCACGAAGCATGCGTACGGCTCGCCCTTCGCGGCGGCATGGATCATCTCCGGCGCGTAGTCCGAGGTGCCGCCTGACGGCACGGTCACGGCCGAGATCAGCCCCGGGAACCGGACGCCGCGGAAATCCACCTTGCCGGACATGGGCTCGGCCGCCAGTTGCTTGTAGTGACGCGCGTAGTACCGCCCAAGCTGCTCGCAATACAGCTTGTTGCAGCCGTACATCGTCGTCGGCTGGTTGAACTGCTCCTCGCGGACCTTGCCCGCCTTGGCCTTCGTTTCGAGGTCGGGCATCCCGAAAGCCGCGATGGACGACGGGTAGAGGAAGACGACGGGGCGCCCGTGCGATTCGGCCTGCTTCTGCGCGAACTCGAGCAGGTTCATGGTGCCTTCGACGTTCACCTGGTGCGCGGTGACGGGCGTGAACTCGCTGCGCGTCGACAGGTACGCCGCCAGGTGGTAGACGTGGTCGATGTCGAACTCGGCGAGGATCCGGTCGAGGGCCGAGGTATCGGTGATCGACCCGATCACCTCGCGGTGCACGAGGCGGCCCAACTCCGGTTCGAGGGCCCGCACGTCCAGGGTGACGATGGTCCGGTTGCCGTCGGCGGCCAGGCGTTCGATGAGGCCGTGGCCGATTTCGCCGCTTGCTCCAGTGATAAGGACTCCGGGTCTGCGCACGGTATGAGCTCCTCGCCGCCCGGGTATGAATCGAAGGCGGCCCGTCTGGGATCAGGGGCGTGGGACATGGGCCTTGGGACGCGGGAGTACGTCCCAAGGGATTACCGGATTATACGACGGCCGGGTTGGGGGCCTGTGCCCGGGACTCTGGGCTCCGGGCTCGGGCCGGCACGGCCGCTCGCGAGCCGGACTCCGCAGGCCGGGAACCCTCCTCGGCTCAGCCTCGGGTTCCCTGTTCGTGGCGTCCGGCTTCCCTCGACGTCGCTCGGGACAGGTCAGCCGGACGTGGCGACCCCGCGGCCTGCTCCGTACGGCTCGCTCGGACCCTGCCCGGCCCGAGCATCCTGCTCCGTGGAGCGTGTCCCTTCTTGCTTCTTGCTTCTTGCTTCTACACGTGAACCACAACTCCACGCCCCAAGCCCCCTACCGCGTGAGCTTCCGGTACTTGATCCGGTGCGGGCGGTCG
>CAYNDV010000027.1:0-10829 GCA_964396055.1 uncultured Vicinamibacterales bacterium
GCCCGCCGCCACCGCCACGGCCAGCAGGCCCGCCGCGCCGGCCACGCCGGCCGGCCACGCCCACTCGTCGCCGCTGCCGCCGCGGATCTGCATGGCCATCTGGGCCAGCGGGTTGTACCACGCCATCGGCTCCTGCCACGCGAGCAGCGCCACCAGCGTGAGCACCGCCGGCCACACGTCGCCGGCCCGCGCCTGCCCGGCGACCGCCCGCCGGATCCACCACGCGGCCGCCACGGACAGGAACGGGTACGCAGGCGTGAGATACCAGGGCGCGCGCGAGTTCAGCAGGAGGAAGAACCCGACGACACCAGCCGGCACGCCCAGCAGCGCGGCCCGCATCGGCCCGGCCCCGTCGTCTCCCGCCCGGCGAAGCAGGATCCACAGCCCGCCCAGCCACAACGCCACCTGGGGAAAGGCCGAGAACAACGTCACGTCGGCGTAGTACTGGATGTTGCCGGGAATGCGGCGCCACGCGCCGAGCGCCGACCCGCTCTTGCCGCTGATCGCACCGGCGGCCCGCCCGAGTTCGTCCCGGAAGGCCCAGACGTTCGCCAGATGCCACGAGCCGGCCGCGAGACCCGCCACGCCCAGCGCGACGGCCAGTTGCAGCAACTGCCGCCGCGTGACGCGGCGCAGGATGACGAGGAACGCCGCGTGCCCCAGCAGCAGCGGCACGACCAGGGGCGACTTCACCCACGCCAGGACGGCGACCCAGGCGGCATGGTGCCACGCGCGGCGCCGCCCCTGCACGAATCCCACAAGCGCGAGCGTCGATTCCGCGAAGAGCCACGCGACGGCGGTCTCGAGCTCACCGGTCCGCGCGCCGTGCAGGTAGACGAAGTGAAGGTTGGTGACCAGCAGCGCCGCCGCGAGCAGGCCCGTGGCCCGCCCCGCCAGCGCCCGCCCGAGCCGGTAGGTGGCCCACAACGCCAAAACGCCGCAGAGCGCGGACAGCAGGCGGACCGACCACATCGTGTCGCCGATGGCCGTGATGAGCGCCGCCCGCCCCCAGTACTGCAGCGGGGCGTTGATCAGCGTGTCGTAGACACGGTGCTGGCCCGCGAACACCACCCGGAGCCAGTCACCCGTGGCCACCATGCGGCGCGCCACCGCGTGATAGAACGCTTCGTCCTGGTTGATGAACTCGTATCCGTCGAGCCGCCAGAAGAACACCAGGGCCGTCAGGAGGGCGACAAACGCTGCCGACACGCCAAAGGCGACGCGCGGCCACCAGCCGCCCGCCGTGCCGCCGGGAGGCACCGACGCGGCCAGCGGGTGCGCCGGCCCGGCCGGCGCTGCGCGCTCGGATGAAGGCGTGTCCAACGGAACCTACGCGTCGGTCTGCTTCCTGGTGACCAGCCGCCAGGCCTTGCTGACGAGACCGACCACCTTGTTCCAGAACATGAGCAGGACGCCGATGATGGCGCCGAAGATCGACGTCAGGGGCAGCACCTGATCGGGGGTGATGTAGAGGAAGACGCCGGCGCCGAGCCGGCTCAGGGTCTCCGCATACGGCAGGCCGGCGCGCACGAGGGGCTGCAGGTCCAGAAGCATCGGTAACTCCACAAGAATCAACACTCTAGGATACGGTATCGGGCCCCTCAGGGGCAAGCGACGGCCGCGCGGCAGGACAGACGGTTTGACCTTCACCAGTCAGCGTGGTACTATTCATCTGTTGGACGTGAGGCAACTCACGCGCCCGTGACGCGGGGTGGAGCAGTCCGGTAGCTCGTTGGGCTCATAACCCAAAGGTCGGGGGTTCAAATCCCCCCCCCGCAACCATGAAAGCCGCCTGGGAGACCAGGCGGCTTTCGCCCTGTACGGGGGATTCCTGGTGGCCTGTGCCGGCGCCCGTCGTGCTAGACTGCGCCGCGGTACCGCCGCGTCCACCCCGCCCCCCACCGAGGCCCTATGCTGGACGTCATCCCCTGGCCCCTGCTCGTCGGCATCGTCGCCATCTTCGCCATCCTGGGCGGGGCGGTCTACCTCGAGCACCTCCGCGAACGGAAACGCCTCGAGGACCTCGCCACCTGGGCCGCGGGCATGAGCTTCACCATCGAGGGAGGCTCGCGCGACGCGTCTGCCGCGGGCCTGCCGCCGGAACTGCTGGCCCTGCCCCTCTTCAATCGCGGACGCGCCCGCAAGGTACGCAACCTGATTCGCGGCCGCGACCCGGACGGCAGCACGCTGGTGATGGACTACCGCTACACGACGCAGAGCGGGAAGAACTCCGCCACCCTCGAACAGACCGTGGTCGCCTTCGAACTGCCCGCCGCCTCCCTGCCGTCGTTCGAACTCCGCCCCGAAGGCCTCTTCGCGAAACTCGGCCAGATGTTCGGCTCGCCCGACATCGACTTCGAGAGCAACCCGGAGTTCTCGCGGCGGTATCAGCTCACCGGCGCGGACCCGGATGCCGTGCGGCGTGTGTTCGAACGCCATGCGGTCGGGTACCTGTCGGGACAGGACGGCTGGGGCGTTGAAGGCGCCGGCACGTGGCTGATTGTCTATCGCCCGCAGCGCCGGCAGAAGCCCGAGGACTACACCACGTTCCTCGGCCAGGCGCGGATGATCCTGCGGGCGGTGGTGCCGTACTAGAGCAGTTCACTCAGCCGGGCATACCCCGCGCGGCTGACGGGCAGCTTGGTGCCGTTCTGCAGGATGGCGATGCGGCTGTCCTTGGCGTACAACTCGACGCGCGCGATGCGCTCGATGTTGAGGATGTACGACCGGTGGATGCGCACGAAGCGCGTGCCGTCGAGCAGCGACTCCAGTTCGCCCATCGTCTGCTCCTTGAGGAAGCGCTTCCCCTCCGCGTGCAGGCAGACGTAATCGTCCTGGGCCTCCACGTAGTCGAGCTTGTCGACCGGCACGACGTGCACCCGCGAGCCGTCGCGCACGAGAATCCGCTCGATCGGGGCCTCGCGCTGCCGGGCGTCGGCCACCAGCGCCGCCAGGCGCTCGGTGGTGGTCTTGCCCACGCGCGCGAGAGCCTGCTCCAGGGCCTCGCCCAGCCGCTCGGGGCTGAAGGGCTTCAACAGGTAGTCGATGGCGTGAACCTCGAAGGCCTTCACCGCGTACTGGTCGAAAGCCGTCACGAAGATCACGGCGGGCGGATCGGGCAGCAGTTCGAGCACCTCGAACCCGTTGAGCTTGGGCATCTGGATGTCGAGGAACAGCAGATCGGGCTTCAGATCCGCCACGGCCTTCACCGCCTGGAAGCCGTTGGCGCACTCCCCCACCAGCGTCACCTGGGGAAACGCGCCGAGGTGCTCGCGCAGCACGGCGCGCGCCAGATCCTCGTCGTCCACGATCACGGCCCGCAGGGTGGTCTGCTCGTCGTTCATGAGGCCTTCGCTCCCGGCGCTGCCGGGGGGGCCGGCGCCGTGTCAGCACAGGGAATCATCACGCGCGCGGAGAAGTGATCGCCCGTGTCCTTCACGTCGATGCGGGCCCGCGCGCCGAAGTGCACGTCGAGGCGCTGCCGGACGTTGCGCAGGCCGAAGCCGCTCTTCGGGCGCCGCGAGCGGTCCGGGTCGGCCGGGTTCTCGATGAGCACGGTCAGCAGGCCGTCGGCGTGCGTCACCGCGACGCGGATCGTGCCGCCGTCCAGCAGGTGGGCGATGCCGTGCGTCACCGCGTTCTCGACCAGGGGCTGCAGCAGGAGCGGCGGCACCTGGCAGCCGGCCACGGCCTCGTCGCCGGTGATCTCCACGGCCAGGCGTGCCCCGAACCGCACCTGCTCGATGTCGAGGTACTGCCGCGCCAGTGACAGCTCGTCCGACAGGCGGATGTGCTCCTGGCTCCCGAACTTCACGCTGGCGCGCAGGTAGTCGCTCAGCAGCACGCACATCCGGCGGGCGCCCGCGGGATCGGCCGTCGTCAGGGCGCTCACCGAGTTGAGGGCGTTGAACAGGAAGTGGGGATCGATCTGCGCCCGCAGGGCCCGCAACTCCGCCTCGCGGGCCAGGACCTGGGCGTTGAGCACCGCCCGTTCCGACGCGCGCGACTCCTGGACGCCGATGACGAGGTAGTTGATCGCGAGCGACAGGGCGTAGAGCAGCAGCCCGAGCTCAAAGACCAGCAGGCTGTCGGCGCGATAGCGGAGGTCGATCTGGGTCCAGCCGGCGGCGCGCGCGTACAGGAAGGTCAGCAGCCGGCCGAACCCGAACCAGAACGCCGCGGACAACAGGGCCGCCCCGGTGAGGTTCAGCGCCCCCGGGATCCACTCGGTGCGGCGCAGCGGGTTGCTGCGGCAGACGTACCACGTGGACAGGCTGATGAAGCCGAACGCCACGGCATGCGGCACGGCGAGCGCCAACGCCGGGCCCCAGCCCACCTCGCCGCCGCGGCGGAAGATGCCGGCCAGGACGGCGCCCACCAGCGCCCAGGCGCCGAGGAACATCACGAGGCGATCGGTGCGTTCGAGGACGGGATGCATGCTGCGCGGCCGCTCAGTGCTTCACCTCGAGGCCGCCCATGAACGCCAGGCCGCGCACGATGAGCCGCTTGCGCGTGCCGGCCGGTTTCTGGCCGGTCCGGTCCTCGAACCCGCCCATGAACGGGAACACCTGAGGGACGATTACCCAGTCCTCGGGCACCCGGATCTCGATGCCGCCCCAGAACGCGAGCGTGTCGATGACCGCCTCTCCCTGCGCAATCGATGCCAGGCGCAGGTCGATCTTCGCGCCGCCCATCACCGCGAACACCGTCCCGCCCTTGAAGTCCTGCGTGACCAGCCGGCGCGTGATGCCGCCCATGAGCACGAAGGCGTTCACGGTCGTGTCGCCCGACGCCCCGGCCCCGGCCGTGCCGCCGACCGACGGGTCCGGCGGCGGCACTCGGCGCTCGGCCTCCCGGAACGGCGGCAACGCCGGCGGCGGCGAGGGCATCGACATCGGCGTCACCCAGCCGTCATCGTCGATCGGGTCGGCACCCGGCCCGGGCGCCGTGCCCGGCCGGAACCCGCCGCGGTTCTCCCGCCGGTCGTAGCCGCGCCATCCGCGGAACACGAGGAGCGCGCCGACCCCCGCCACGACCAGGGGCCACAGGTCGCCGATGCTGACGCGGATGAGTCCGATGTTGCGCCCGAGGAACCACAGGCCGGCCAGCAGCCAGATGACCGCACCGATGTAGCCGGACCAGTTCGCACTCTGGATGATCTGCGCCACGCCGATGCCGACCAGGACCAGCGGCCAGTACTGGAGGTAGTCGCGCGCGTCGATGACGCCCATGTTGTCCAGCGTGAACAGCACGCCGAACGCCAGGACGCCGAGGCCGATGACCACCTGCAACAGGTTCCGGTCTTCCCGCATGGCTGCCACCACGTTTCCCGCCCGGTCCTGCGCCCGCCCTGTGCCTACAGGTAGCTCACCAGCGTCCGCACCGCGGAGGCCACGAGCCCGAAGACCGCCGTCGCGAGGCGGCCCAGGTCACCGGAGTTGAGGGCGGAGGCGACCGTCATCGGTTCCGTCAGAAACAGCCAGATAGCCGCCGCCGCCATGATCGACGTCGCCGCGCAGACCGTCAAGCCAAGACTGGCACCCACGCGGCCCATCACTCCCTGCAAGAGCATTGAAGTCTCCCGCATCCTCACAGACAGGAATACGCGGGGCGGGAGGGGTCGCGCACGGTCTTCCCGGTCAGTGGCGGTCGAGTGTCGGCCGGTAACGTCGCGGACCGTGTTCCACCGGCGGGTGGCGCCAGGCTGGCTGGCCCGGGGGGCATCGCGGAACGGCAGGCGGGCGGGGTGGACCATTGTGCAACCCCCTCTCGAGGATGCTTGCACAATGATATCACTATGCAATCCCCTAATCAATCCCGGATTGATTTATACACTTCCGGCGGACTGCATCAATCAATCCGGGATTGATTAGCGGCGGCGCAGGGCGTCGCGCAGCACCTGGGCGAGGTGCCACACCTTGCGGCCCGTCGTCTGCTGGACCTGTTCCCGGCAACTGAAGCCGTTGGTGATGAAGTACGTGTCCGCGTCGGCCGCGCGCACCGCCGGCAGCAACGCCCGTTCGGCTGCCGTGATGGACACCGGGTAGTGTTCTTCGCTGAACCCGAACGCCCCCGCCATACCGCAACATCCCGCGTCGAGCACCGTGGAGTCGAGGCCGAGCCGTTTCAGCACGGCCACCTCGTCATCCAGCCGCAGCACGGCTCGATGGTGACAGTGCGGATGCACCAGGGCCCGGCCGGCCAGGCGAAGACCGGGCAGCGCCTGATGACGCTCCAGGAACTCGCTCAGCAGGAACGTCTGCTGGCTCAGCTTCCGCGCGCGAGGATCGTCCGGGAACAGAGCCAGCAGTTCGTCACGGAAGACCGCCACACAACTGGGCTCGAGGCCCACGACGGGGATGCCGGCGTCGATGTCTGGCGCCAGCGCATCGAGGATCTCCTGCAGCCGCCGCCGGGCCACGCTCAGCATGCCGTGGTCGTACAGCGGCCGGCCGCAACACAGGCGCTGGCGGGGCGTATCCACGCGGAAGCCGGCCGCCTCCAGCACCTCCACGGCGGCGTGGGCGACGTCGGGCTCGAAGTAGTTGTTGAAGGTGTCGGCCCAGAGCACCACGCGCGGCCGGGCCGGGTCGGCCGCCCGGCGCGTGAACGTGCGGCGGAAGCTCTTCGGCGCGAAGGCGGGCAATCGGCGTTCCTGCGCCACGCCGAGCAGGCGCTTGATCCACCTGTCGAACGGGCGCGTCTGCGTGAAGGCATTGGCCAGCCACGGCACGTACTCGGCCAGCGCCGCCCAGTGGTTGATGAGCCCGAAGACGTAGGATTGCAGCGGCCGTCGGCGGCCCTCGTAGTAGTGCGCCAGGAACTCGGCCTTGTAGGTGGCCATGTCGACGCCCACCGGACACTCGGTCTTGCAGCTCTTGCACGACAGGCACAGCTCGAGCGACTCGCGCACCGCGTCGCTCCGGAACCCGTCCGTGATGACGTCTCCCTGCATCATCTCGAAGAGCAGCCGGGCCCTCCCGCGTGTGGCGTGCTCCTCGTCGCCGGTGGCCTGGTAGGACGGACACATCGCGCCGCCATCGGTCTTGCGGCACTTCCCCACCCCGACACACCGCATGGCGGCGTCGGCGAAGCTCCCCTCCTTCGTGTACGCGAAATGCGTGTGCACGTGTGGCGGGTGGTACGAGGCCACGCGCAGGTGCTCGTCGAGTTTGTACGGGCTGATGAGCTTGCCCGGGTTCATCCGGTTGCCGGGGTCCCACAGCGCCTTGAACTGCCGGAAGGCGGTCATCAGTTCCGGCCCGTACATCTTCGGCAGCAGTTCGCCGCGCGACTGGCCGTCGCCGTGCTCGCCGGAAATCGAGCCGCCGTAGTGCACCACGAGCTCCGCGGCTTCCTCGACGAACCGGCGGTAGGCCGCGATGCCCTCCGTGGTCTTGAGGTCGAAGTCGATGCGCGTGTGCACGCACCCCTGGCCGAAGTGGCCGTACAGCGACCCGCGGTAGCCGTAACGAGCCATCATCGCGCGCAGGTCCCGCAGATACCCGCCCAGGCGCGACGGCTCCACGGCGGCGTCTTCCCACCCTTCCCAGTTCTTCTTCTCGCCGGGCACGAACGACGTGGCCCCGAGCGCCGACTCACGCACGGCCCACACGAGGGCCGCCTCGGCCGGGTCGCTGAAGTAGGTGGCCGAGGGCGGCTCCGCCAGCCCCTGCACGGCCTCGATGACGCGACGCGCCTTGTCCTCGGCCTCGGCCGGGCTGTCGCCCCCGAACTCCGCGTACAGCCAGCCGGCGCCGGGCGGCAGCAGCGCCAGCCCCTTCAGGTTGAGGCCCTTCTTGCGCGAATGCCCCACCAGCACTTCGTCGATGCCCTCGAGCCCGATCGGTCCCACGCTGGTGACCAGCGGCACCGCGTCGGCCGCAAGGTACACATCGGGGAACCCCAGAATCACCAGCGACCGGAACGGCGGGCTGGGCACCAGACGGGTCGTCGCTTCCAGAATCGTGACGCAGGTCCCCTCCGACCCCACCAGGGCGCGCGCCACGTGGAACCCCTTCTCCGGCAGCAGGTAGTCCAGGTTGTAGCCCGACACCCGGCGGGGAATCTGCGGGAACTGGGCCCGGACGAGGTCGGCATACCGATCGCGGATCGCCTTGAGCCCCGCGTAGATCTCGCCTCTGCGCCCGCCCTCGCGGATGTACTGCTCCAGCTGTTCGGGCGACGTGGCCCCGACCCGCATCCTGAGTCCGTCGTAGGTGAGGATGTCGAGTTCGTCGATGTTGTCGTCGGTCTTGCCCGCCATCACCGAGTGCACGCCGCAGGAGTTGTTGCCGATCATCCCGCCCACGGTGCACCAGCGATGCGTCGCGGGATCGGGGGCAAACGTCAGGCCGTGCCGTTCGGCCTGTTCACGGAGCCGATCGAGCACGATGCCCGGCAGTACGCGCGCCTGGCGGCGGTCCGGGCTCATCTCCACGATCGTGTTCAGGTGCTTCGACAGGTCGAAGACGACCGCGACGTTACAGCACTGGCCCGCCAGGCTGGTGCCCGCGCCGCGCGGCAGGATCGGCGCGCCGAACTCGCGGCACACGGCCACCGTCTCGACGATGTCGTCGATGGTGCGGGGGATGACGACGCCGATGGGCACCTGGCGGTAGTTCGACGAATCCGTGGCGTACAACGCGCGGCTGCCCGCGTCGAAACGCACGTCGCCGGTGATGCGCTGCCGCAGGCGTTCGGCCAGGGCGGCGCCGTCGCCGGAGAACACGGGTGACGGCGCGGGCAGTGGACGGCTCAGGGTGTCAGTAGACATCGGCAGGATTCCCGGGCACCGGGGGCGGTTGGCGTTGAGAGATGGTGTCAGAAGCAAGAAGCAAGAAGCAAGAAGGGATCACGCTGGGCGCGCTGCGGGGCCAGCCGTGACCCTTCGGTGCAGTTCAGGGTCGCCCCGAGCACCGTCGAGGGGTGAACCGGGAACCGCCGGCCAGCCCAACGGCCGAGAGCCGAACGGCCCTCCGTAACCGTGAACCGTCATTCAGCCGAACGGCTCCGCGGCGCCCAGGCCCACCAGGTGCGCAGCGCCAGCAGCGCCGCCACGATCAGGGCGTAGGCCAGCGGCCGGCGGATGTCGGCCTTGACGAGCCACCAGTAGTGGACCACGCCGGCCAGGGCCGCGAGGTACGCCAACCGGTGCAGCCGCCGCCACGCGCGGCCGCCCAGGCGCCGGACCATGCCCGCCGTGGACGTGGCCGCCAGCGGCACCATCACGATGAAGGCGGTGAACCCCGCAGTGATGAACGGGCGTTTGCCGATGTCCTTCAGGATGGCGGCCACGTCGAAGAACTGATCGAGCCAGACGTAGGTGAGCACGTGCAGCGTGCCGTAGAAGAACGCGAAGAGCCCCAGCAGGCGCCGGACCGACGCGAGTTCGCTCCATCCCGTCAGCCGCCGCACCGGCGTCACGGCCAGCGTGGCCACGAGCAGCCGCAGCGTCCACGTCCCGGTCTCGTCCGTGATCGCGTCGATCGGATTGGCGCCCAGCCTGTCGGTCGCGGCGGCCCAGACCAGCCAGGCCGCCGGGGTGAGCGCGAGCAGGAAGGCAGCGGGTTTCAGGGGCAATCGCATGTTTCGCGGGACCCGGGGTTGTCGCCGGCCTCAGTAGTGTTTCTTCAGGTCCATCCCGGCGTAGAGGCTCGCCACCTGATCCGCGTAACCGTTGAACATCAGGGTCTTCCGCTTGAAGAACTCACCGATGCGGCGCTCGCGTGCCTGGCTCCAGCGCGGATGATCGACGTCCGGGTTCACGTTCGAGTAGAACCCGTACTCCTGCGGCGCCGACGCCTGCCACGACGAGGTGGGCTGCCGCTCCACGAACTTGATCCGCACAATCGACTTGATGCTCTTGAAGCCGTACTTCCACGGCACCACGAGGCGCAGCGGCGCGCCGTTCTGGTTGGGCAGCACCTTCCCGTACAGGCCCACGGCGAGCATCGTCAGCGGGTGCAGGGCCTCGTCAAGGCGCAGGCCCTCCACGTACGGCCACGCCAGTACGGGATAGAACTGGCCTGGCATCTGCTTGCGGTCCATGAGCGTGGTGAACTCGACGAACTTCGCCTTCGGCGTCGGCTCGACGCGCCTGATGAGGTCCCCCAGGGGAAACCCCACCCACGGGATCACCATCGACCAGGCCTCGACGCACCGCAGCCGGTAGACCCGCTCCTCGAGCTGGTGAGGCTTCACCAGATCGTCGATCCCGTATTCGCCGGGTTTCGCGCAGTGGCCGTCGATCTTGACCGTCCACGGGCGCGTCCTCAACGAACCGGCGTTGCGTGCGGGGTCGTCCTTGTCGACGCCGAACTCGTAGAAGTTGTTGTAGGTGGTCACATCCTCCCACGGTGTCCAGGCCTCGTTCAGCACGTACGGGCTCTTCTTCACGTTCGGCAGCGCCGCCTGCGCCGACGCGCGGCCGGGCGACACGGCCAGTCCCGCGACTGCCGCCGCGGCCGGCACGGCCGCGGTCTTCAGGAACTCGCGGCGCCGCAGGTAGAGGCGTTCGTCGGTGACGTCCGACCAGCGGAGGTCCGGGGCACGTTTGATCAACATGATGGGGTTCCCTACCTAGGATAACCCGGCCCGGGCCCGGGGTATTCCCGGGGCGTGGGGCGTGGGTACACGTGTAGAAGCAGGAAGCAAGGAGCAAGAAGGGATCACACTGTCCCGCTCCGAGCCCCGAGCCCCACGTCCCACGCCCCATGTCCCACGCCCCACGCCCCCAGTGGGCCCCGCCCCCCCGCCCGCGGGGGGGGGGGGGCGGGGGGGGGGGGGGGGGGGGGGGGGGGGGCGGGGGGGGGGGGGGGGGGGGGGGG
>CAYNDV010000027.1:10839-34542 GCA_964396055.1 uncultured Vicinamibacterales bacterium
CCCCGCCCCCCCCCCGCCCCCCCCCCCCCCCCCCCCACCCCCCACGCCCCACGCCCCACGCCCCATGTCCCCCGCCCCCCGCCCCTGTGCTACACTGCCCGGCGGTCTTCCCGAGGAGCAACAACACGGTGACGAAGGCACTCCCCAACCCCGCCGCGGCCGGCGTGGGGCGCGCGCCGCGTTTCCAGCCGGACGCGCTGGCCTTTCTGCGCGCGCTCGCCCGCAACAACCGCCGCGAGTGGTTCCAGGCCCGCAAGGATCGGTACGACGACGTCGTCCGCGGCCCGATGGTGGCCTTCGTCGAACGTCTCGCCGAGGATCTCGCCCGCTGGGCACCAGAGCTGGTCGCCACGCCTCGCGTGTCGATCTTCCGCATCTACCGCGACACGCGGTTCAGCCACGACAAGACCCCGTACAAGACGAACATCGCGGCCCACTTCCCCCATCGCGATCTGCCGAAGGGCGAGTGTGCGGGTCTCTATGTCGAAGTGGCGCCACGCCACGTCTGGTACGGCGGTGGCATGTATCGGCCTTCGCCCCGCCAGCTGGCCGTCGTGCGCCAGCACCTGGCCGCCCACCACCGGCAGTTCGAGAAACTGCTGCGCGCGCCGGCGTTCCAGCGGACCTTCGGCGTGCTGGAAGGCGACACGCTGCAGCGCGTGCCGCGGGGGTACCCGGCCGACCACCCGGCCGCACACTGGTTGCGCCACCGCCAGTTCCTGGCGGGCGTCGAACGGCCGGCCGAGTTCGCCACGTCACCCGCCTTCTACCGCACGGTGTCGTCGGCGTTCCGCGCCCTGGCCCCGATCATCACGTTCCTCAATGCGCCGCAGGTGGCCGCCACCCGGGCCGCGGCGGCGGCCCGCCCCTGGGTCGAGCCCGGCTGGTGAGACGCGTCCTGGCGGCCATCGTGGTCCTGTGCGGCCTGGCGGCGGCGCCGCAGGCGCAGGTGCGGATGGCCGATCACGGCGACCAGGAAGCCTTCCGGGCGTGGTTCACTTTCCTGGCCGACGCGCAGTTCTACCGCGCCACGCCCGACGTGGCGGACTGCGCGGCCCTCATCCGCCACGCCGTCCGCGAAGCCGTGAAGCCGCACACACCCGAGTGGCACCGCCTCGCCGCGTTGCCGGCAACGCCGGCGTTGCCCGACGTCCGCGTCCGGCCGGTGCCCACGCCGGACGGCTGGCCCCTGTTCAAGGTGGCCGCGAAGCGGTACGCGGAGTTCGCCGACGCGAAGACCATCGTCGGCCTGAATGCGCGGCCGGTGGGCCGCGATCTGGCCGCCCTCCGGCCTGCCGACCTGCTGTACTTCCGGCAGGAGGACCAGACACTCCCCGATCACCTGATGGTGTATGTCGGGCCGTCGGCGTTCGAGCGCGACGGCCGAGACTGGATCGTGTACCACACCGGGCCGTCCGATGGCGGCCCCGGCGAAGTCCGCAAGACGCGGCTGGCCGACCTCCTGCGCCACCCGGCGGCGCGCTGGCGGCCCATTCCCCCCAACCCGGCATTCGTCGGTGTCTTCAGGCTGAACTGGCTATGACACGTCCACGCACCTGGCTCGGCTTCCTCGTATTGGCTGTCTGGCTCGCCGTCCCCCTGCCGGCCCTCGCCCAGGACGAGGCCGACAGGCAGGGCCCCGCGTTCACCCTGTGGAGCAGCCAGATCTACACGACCGACGAACGCCCGGCGTTCGACCTGACGTTCGTGAAGATCGACCACCTCGACTTCCGGGTCTACAAGGTGCAGGACCCGCTGGCGTTCTTCGCCGGCTTGAAGGACCCGCACCAGCTGGGCTCGGAGACGCCGGTGGTTCCCCAGGAGCAGACCTGGCTCGAGCGCCTCGCGAACTGGAAGTACGAGCGGCGGCTCGCCATCCGCCAGTTCCTGCGGGGCCAGGTGAGCTACGACTACCGGGTGCGCCGCCGCGAAGCCGCCGACCAGGCGAAGGTGTCGCAGCGCCAGGTGCTGCGCGCCAATACCTTCGCGCAGGTGCCGTTGCTGAACGCCGCCGCCCTGGTCGCCTCGTGGCGTGAGGTGCTGCCGCCCATGCGGGATCCCGACACCCGCCGTATTCCGCTCGAGGTGAAGGAGCCCGGGGTGTATGTGGTCGAGGCGGTCAGCGCGCCGCTCAAGGCCTACACGATCGTCATCGTGTCGGACATCGGCCTGGTGACGAAGACGTCCCCCGGCCAGATCCTCGTGTTCGCCGCCCACCGCAAGACGGGCCAGCCCCAGGCCGGCTGCGACGTCCAGACGCTGGTCAACCGTCAGCCTGGCGCCACGATGAAGACGGGTGACGATGGTGTTGCGCTGACGACCTTCGACGTGGAGCGGCCCGACTCGGCGATCACGCTGGCACGATGCGGCACGCAGGTGACCGCGTCGGATCCGGGCAGCTGGGCCCTCGACGCGTCGCTGCGCGACCTGGTGGGCTACGTCTACACCGACAAGCCCATCTACCGGCCCGGCCACACCGTGCGCATCAAGGCCGTGCTGCGGTGGCGCTCCGGCGGCCAGTTGACGCCCTTCGACGGCCAGACGGCGGAGATCGCGATCACGGACAACAACGACAAGGTGGTGCTGCGGGAAACGAAGCCCGTGGATACGTTCGGGTCGATCACCACCTCGTTCACCGTGCCGGCCGGCGCCGCCCTCGGGTACTACAGCGTGACGGTGGCCAGCGGCGAGACGAAGTCGAGCGGCAGCTTCGAGGTGCAGGAGTATCGCAAACCCGAGTTCGAAGTCGTGGTGACGCCCACCGAGCGCTTCGTCGTGCAGGGCAGCTCGGCCACGGTCACCGTCAATGCGAAGTACTACTTCGGCCAGCCCGTCGCGCGCGGGGCGGTGACGTACGTCGTCCACCGCCAGGGGTACTACTCGCCGTGGCGCTGGGGCGACGCGGATGACGAGGAAGGCGGCGGCGGGTACTTCTGGGGCGGTGAGCAGGCGAGCGAGCAGACGGCCGAACTCGACGCCGACGGCAACGTCACGCTGACGGTACCGCTCGAGGCCGACGAAAACGGCCACGACTACTCGGTCCGCATCGAGGCCCGCGTCACCGACGCCAGCAGCCGGGAAGTCTCGGGCAACACCGTCGTGCACGCGCCGTTCGGCGCGTTCATGGTGAACGCCTCGCCGGAGCGGTACGTCTACCGGCCCGGAGCGTCCGCCACCGTCAGCCTCAAGACGCTCGACTACCAGGGGGTGGCCCGCGCCAGCGTGAGCGTGACGGTCGCCCTCGAACGGCTCGAGTACCCGGAGGGGCGCTGGAACGACCCGACCATCACCCAGGTTGCCCAGGGCACTGTGCAGACGGACCAGGAGGGCCGCGCGTCGTGGTCCGCCACGCTGCCCAAGGACGGCGGCACCTACCGGTTCCGCGCCGTGGCCCGCGACGCTGGCCGCGACCTGCAGGACACGGCCAGCCTCTGGGTGACCGGCTACGCCGACGCAGACGAGGAGAATACGTACGTCGAACTGGTGGCCGACCAGAAAACGTACAAGCCCGGCGACACGGCAAAGCTCGTCATCCGCGGCGCGAAGGCGAGCGCTCCGGTGCTGGTGACGAAGGAAGGCCAGTCGGTGTCGTACTACCGCGTCGTGACGCTCACGGGCGACGAACCGCTCGAGGTGCCCATCGCCGAGGCCGACCTGGGCGACACGTACGCCAACGTCGCGTTCCTGAAGGACGACCGGCTGTTCCGCGGCGAGAAGCGCCTCAAGGTGCCGGCCGTCGCGCGCCAGCTGAACGTCGCCGTCACGGCCGAGCAGGCGGTGTACAAGCCCCGCCAGTCGGGCCGCTTCACCCTGGCGGTGACCGACGCGGCCGGCGCGCCGGTGAAGGCCCAGCTCAGCGTGGGCGTGATCGACGAGGCCGTCTACGGCGTCAAGCCCGACGCCACGCCCGACGCACTGCGCTTCTTCTACCGGCTCAACTACAGCCGCGTCTACACCGACTTCTCGCGAGACTACTCGTTTGTCGGGTACGCCGGCACGCAGCAACTGCTCCTCGCGCAGCGCCGCAAGCCGCTCACGCTGGCCGACTTCAAGGCCGACAAGCCCACGCGCCCGCAGGTCCGCAAGGACTTCCCCGACGCGATCTTCTGGAAGGCCGACGTCGTGACCGACGCGGCCGGCAAGGCCACCGTCGAGGTGCCCTACCCCGACGCCCTCACGACGTGGCGCCTGACCGCGCGCGCCATCACCGCCGACACGAAGGTCGGCGCCGGCATCACGCGGACGCTGACGACCAAGGACCTCATCCTGCGCGTCGTCACCCCGCGCTTCCTGACCGAGGGCGATACCCTCGATCTGCCCTACATCGTCCACAACTACCTGCCCGGCGAGCAGGCGGTGTCGCTGTCGGGCACCGTGGCGGGCCTGACGCCGGCGGCCGACGGCGGCCTTGCCTCCCCGATCACGGTGACCGTGCCGCAGAACGGCGAGCACCGGACCGACTGGCGTCTGCAGGCCACGGCGGTCGGCACGGCCACGGTGGGCGGCACGGCCACGGCGCCCACCGATGGGGACGCGCTCGAGTTGTCGTTCCCGGTCATCCCCTTCGGCCTCAAGCGTGAAACGGGCGCGGCCGGCTCGATTGTCGGCGGTGGCGAGCAGGCGGGCGAACTCACGGTGCCGGCCACGGCCAACCCCGCAGCCCGCACGATCCGCGTGCAGGTGGCGCCGTCGCTGGCGGGCCCGATGCTGGGCGCCGTCGAGTTCCTCGCCTCCTACCCGTGGGGCTGCACCGAGCAGACGTTGTCGAGCTTCGTGCCCACGCTGATGGTCAACCGCACGTTGACCGATCTGGAGCTGCCGCCGACCGAAGCCATGAAGAGCCTCGACCGCCAGGTGACCGAGGGCCTCACGCGGCTCTACGACTACCAGCACGACGACGGCGGGTGGGGCTGGTGGAAGACGGACGAGAACGATCCCTTCATGACCGCCTACGCGGTGTACGGGCTGCTCGAGGCGAAGCACGCCGGGTACCGCGTGGACGAGTGGCGCCTGGAGAACGGCGCCCGGCAGCTGAAGAAGCTGTACGCGAAGTACCCGAAGGCCGTGCCCGAGCTGAAGGCGTACCTGACCTACGTGCTGGTGCTGGCGGAATCACGCGGCATCGATGCCGTTGACTACTCGGACGATCCGAAGTGGGAGCGGGACCCCGCCCTGGCCGAGGTGTGGGACGCCCGTACGCGCATGACGGCGTACGGGCAGAGCCTGTTGCTGCTGGCGCTCAACGAGCGGAAGGACCCGCGCGGCGACGAACTGGCGAAGCAACTGCTGGGCAGCGTGCAGCAGAAGGGCGACCTGGCCTGGTGGAGCTCCGAGCGCGACCCCCTGCTCGACGACTGGCAGGACACCGGCGTGGAAGCCACCGCGATGGCCGTGCGCGCCCTCGCGCCGCGCGATCCGAAGAACCCCGTGCTCGAGCAGGCGGTGCGCTGGATGCTGCTCAACCGGACGTTCGGCTACTACTGGGCCAGCACCAAGCAGACGGCCATGGTGCTGTACGGCCTGCTCGACTACATGAAGGCCCGTCACGAGACGGCCGCGGCGACCGAGGTGGAGGTGTTCGTCAACGGCACGTCCGCCGGCCGGACCACGTTGACCGCGGCGCAGTTGACGGCGCCCGACCCGATCACGTTCTCGGTGCCGGCGAAGGACGGCGCGAACGCGGTGCGGGTGGTGGCGAAGGGCGCGGGAACGGTGTACTGGGGCGCGCAGGCGGTGTACTTCGACACGCAGGCGGCGGCGGAGCGGACCGGCTCGCGCAAGCTGGCGCTGCAGCGGCAGTACTTCACGCTGACGCCCGTGACGGTGAAGGGCCGCGTGGTGTACCGCGAGTCGCCGTTTTCCGGCACCGCCGCGCCCGGCGACCTGCTGCTGGTGCGGCTGACCACGGCCGGCTCGACCGACTGGCGCTACCTGATGATCGAGGACCCGATCCCGGCCGGCACCGAGCCCATCCAGCAGGAGCGGTTCTACGAGATGGAGCGCCCGCGGAAGGACATGTGGTGGTGGGGATCGCAGCGCGAGTTCCGGGACGACCGGACCGTGTTCTTCCTGCAGGAGTTCGACCGCGGCAAGTACGAGTTCCAGTACCTGCTGAAGGTCGTCAGCCCGGGCACGTTCCGGGCCTCGCCGGCGCGCATCGCCGCGATGTACGTGCCGGAGGGCACCGCGTCGAGCGCCGCGCAGAGCGTGACGGTGGCGCCGCCGACGGCGGCCGCGGGATCGAAGGGAGGCCAGCAGTGAGCACGAAGGGCATCGCCATCACCGGGTGGCTCGTCATGGGCCACGCGATTCTGGGCGGGCTGTACTGGCTCCTGCTCCAGATCCCAGAGTCCAACGTCCTGATGCTGACGGCGTCGGCCGTGACGGCAGCCATGATCCTCATCGGCACGGGCATCGTCTCGGGCACGGGACTGGCGTGGTGGCCCGGTTCGGGCTTCGGCGCGGCAGCGGGCGCCGGCGTCCGGCGCGCGGCGTGGGTGGTGCCCGCCCTCGCCGTGTTCGGCCTGTTCTGGTTCATCACCAGCGTCATCACGGCCCGGCACGCCGGGCATGCGACCGAAGTGGACGCCTGGTTCCTGGCAACGTTCGGCTGGACCGACGTGTCGTGGTTCCACACGGCCTTCGCATGGGTGTTGTGGTTCATCCGGTACGTCGTCGGTGCGGGGCTCGCGCTGGCGCTGCTGGCCGCCGCCGTTCACGGCGGCGCCCGCGCGGTGATCGGCTTACGCTGGATCCCCCGCGCGTTCCACTGGCAGACGGTGCTGGTCACGACGTTCGCGTGGCTGATCGGCGTCTACCTGCCGTGGCAGTTCGTGGTGCCGTGGCGGCCCGCGTCCCTGCCGGCCTCGTGGGTGCAGCCGGCCTTCGCGGCCCTCAAGCTGGGCCTGGTCTTCGTCCTGATGAACGCCGCATGGGCGATCGTGCTCAGGCGGGCGGCGGGGCAGGCGGGGCCGGCGGTGCCGGCACCGGCGCCGGCTGCGGCCATGGGCGATGCCGCCAATCTCCGTGCCAGTACGCCCGTCTGATTGCACACTGATTTTCGTGTGCAACTGATCGTCGCTTTGCCTTGACACCCCTTTCGGGCGGGTCGATCCTCGACGTGTATCCGGCCATCCGCACCAGGCGATCCAGCAGAGCTGCGCCCCCTCGTCGGTCGTGCTCCCCCCGTCGTTGTCCCGTCACGCGCAAGGAGGTTGACAGATGGCGAAGAAGCTGCGGACGACGTCGCCGGCACGCATCAACGCGGTGCCACTGCCGGAGATCCGGATCCCGGACTACCTGGCCAAGGAGTTCGGAGCGGACCTCCGGGTGGTGATCCGCCACCCCTGGGTCACGGGGATTCCCGTGCCCGAGCGGCTCATTCCGCGCGACCTGCGCGCGGTGATCGGCAAGGAGTTCGAGGTCATCCTCACGCCGCGGATGCGCTGACCCTCGCGCGACGCGTGCCCTGCGGCCCGCCCAGGGGCGCCCGCAGGGCCGCTTCCACCCGCCTGCGCCGGAGGAAGCCATGGCCGACGACAGTCTGAGCGAGATGCCCTTCCTGCGAAACCTGGGCTTCGTGATCACCTACCGGTGCCAGGTCGCCTGCCCGCACTGTATCGTCTGCGCGGGGCCGGACCGGACCGAGGCGATGACCGACGCGGATCTCGATCGCTACGTCGACGAAGCCGCCTCGTACCGCGATCGCTACGTCAAGGTGCTCGCCCTGACCGGCGGCGAGCCGTTCATCGATCTGCCGCGCCTGCGGCGCACCTGCGCCCGGGCAGCGCGCCACGGGCTGCTCGTGTCGGTGGTCACCAATGCGCACTGGGCCGCCAGCCGGGACGCGGCGCTGCACGTGCTCTGCTCCGTGCCGGGCATCCACATGATGGCCGTGAGCACCGATCTGTACCACCAGCGGGGCATCCCCCTGGCCCGGGTGGTTCATGCCGTCGACGCCGCACGCGAGTTGCTGATCCCCTTCAACGTCGTCGTCTGCACGGAGAACGAGAGCGATCCGTCGTACCTCGAGATGCGCAGGCGTCTCGAGGAGGTCGTGGAACCGGATCACATCATGACCGCCATCACGTTCCCGGTGGGACGCGCCGCCGAGCGCCTGGGAACGGGGCGATACGAACGGGTGCACACCCCGCCGCAGGCCGCGTGCTCGGCCGGCAGTTCACCCATGGTCTTTCCCGACGGGCGGGTCGAGGCCTGCATCGGTCCCGTGATCGACCTGCCGGGGCCGCACCCGCTCCGCCTGGGGAACCTGCACGACGAACCGCTCGCCGGTATCCTCGACCGGGCGCAGGACAACGTGGTCCTGCACACCATCCGCATCTGGGGACCGCGCAAACTGATCGAGTTGGCCGTTCAGGCAGGCCTGAGTGACGCCCTGCCCTCGAACTACATCAAGGACAGCGTGTGCTGCGCCTGTCTCGCGTTGATGGGCAACCCGCGGCTCCGGGGCTTCCTGACGACGCTGGCGGGCGACCCGGCCTTCCGCGAGAAGGTCGCGTACGCGAGGGTGCACTACCTGCACGAGCGCGAGATGGCCGATCGGCTGGGCCTGGGCGCACGCGCGACCGCGTAGCCTCGCTCAGCGGCCCAGCTCCCGCCAGGGCGTTCCCGCCGCCAGCGCGCGCGCCACGCAGCGGCCCGCGGCGGCGTACGCGAGACGCCACGCGTCGGGGCTGGCGGCGTCGCGTAGGTCGGCGTCGGCCGGGCAGGGCCCGTCCGTGATCGGCCCCGACGGCGACTCCCCCGCCATGACCTGCGCGAGGCCCTCGCGCGCCCAGAGCGGCCGGCCTGCGAGCGATGCCTCGGTGAGCACGTGCGTCAGTTCGTGGCGAATCGACGCCTCGAGCACGCCGCGCCTGCCGAGGACATCCGCGGGAAGCAGGTCGATCACGGGCCCCCTCGTGCGGGCCGCCGTCCACCACGGCAGTCCGGTGGCCCGGGTGTAACTCTCCACGGTCGGATGGAAGCGGAGGTCGACGGCGGCCGGAGCGGCGGCGTCGAGCTTCGCGGCCAGATCCGTCAGCGCCGACACGGCCAGGCTCCGGATGGCGGGCAACTGCTCACGGTCAGACTCCGGCAGCATGACGCGCACGGCCGTCGCAGGCGCGAGGGTGGTGACCGCGAGTCCCGGGAAGTAGGCGGCCAGGATTGTCGCGGCCGATGCGCCGGCGGCGGCCCTCACGCCCGCGCCCCGGACACAGAGTCCCACGCCATGTCCCAGGCCCGTGCCGGTCAGGCGGTACCCGGCGGCGGTCCTGCGGATCTCGAACCGCGTGCTCTTCGCCAACTGCCACCCGAGGAGGCGGCCGGTCGTCGCCCGGAAGACGGTCCCCGCCACCGTGTCGGGCACCATCCCGTCGGCCTGCAGGCGATCGGCCCGTCCCGATGACGTCCGTGCCACGACACGCAGTCCCTCCACCCGCCCGCCGCGCAGCCCGGCAGCCTGGAGGACCTGCCGGACCTGCACCTCGCGGAGGTCCGCCGTCCAGCCCGGCAAGCCGGCACAGAACGGATCGGGCTGCGCCGGCAGCCACGCAGGGTCCGTCGCGCCAGCCCAGACCTGCGACGGCCGCTCCGTGTGTCCGCCGCACCAGGCGGACCAGTAGACGTCCGCGGGCTTGCCGTCGTGCGTGAGGATGCGGTCGGCGGTGGATGCGGCCGCCGCGCGCGACGCGCTGGTCGCGGCGCGCAGGGAGAGGCAGTGCGTGAGGTCGCAGAGATCGAAGCCCTCCCGCTCATGCCGGCCGCGGTTCACGACGGCAAAGGTGCGCACGGCGATGGCCAGAGCCTGGGCGGCGGCCGGCGCGGAGGCCGGCTCACCCTCGCCCGCGATCCCCTGTGCCACGTAGTCTTCGATCGCCACGGTGGACACGTCGTAGCGACCGGACGGGCGGAAGCGGCCGACGCGGACGAAGCCTCCCGCCGGGCTGGACGCGGCTGAGCTGACAGGGTCCTTCACATCCGGCCTGCGGATGCCGGCGTCCGATGGAGGTGGCGCCGACTCGGCCCTGCCGCGCCGCGGCACGCCGTGGCGCACGAGCACGTCGGCCGCCAGCGCCGCCGCCTGGGCGCCCGTGCCACCCGGCGCCACGACAACGATCGCGTGCGTGGGCAGGTCGGTGTTCACGACGGCCGCCACAATGCCGTGGTAGCCGCCGCCGGGCATGGGGGCCGTGCCGGTCTTCGCCAGCCCGCTGAAACCGGCCCTCGCCAGCGCGTCCGCCGTACCCGTGCGGGCCGCGCCTTCGAACCCCAGTCGCAGCACACGACGGGTTTCGTCGGCCAGCGTGATGCGCGTCGGCCCGACGTCGGCCATCCGGCAGAAGGCGTCGAGCAGTTCACGCGGCGTCGCGCCAACGCCATCGAGGCCCAGTGCCGCTCGTACCGTCGACGCCGCGGGGGCCGACGGACGCAGGCCCGCCCGCACGAGCATGTCATCGAGGGCCGTCCGTGGCAGTCGCGACGCCAGGGTGGCGAAATAGACGTTACAGGAGTGCGCGAGGGCCTCGACCGGATCGAGGGCCCGGTGAAAGTCGGGATGCACGCACGTCAGGGGCCGGCCGTCGACGTCGATCGTGCGCCGGCACAGGATGCGCGTCTGGCTGTTGGCCACGCCGTGTTCGAGCGCCGCGGCCAGGGTCACCGCCTTCATCAGCGACCCCGGCGCCAGCCGGGCCCCCAGCACGTCGGGGCGGGATTCGGCCACCACCCGCATCGACGGCAGTGCCACGAGCCGGAAGGCGGGCCCCGTCGTGCCCGTCTGCGCGGTCGGCTGCGCCGCACCCGGCAGGGTGAGACACGCAACCACCACGGCCGCCGACAGCAGGCGCAGGCTCACCCGCCCAGCATACCGCGTTGCCCCCGCGCCCAGAATCAATCCCGGATTGATTTATGCATTCATGCAACCGCGCTGCATAAATCAATCCGGGATTGATTACGCGGACGCCAGCCCCAGGAACGCGCCCGTCTCCCGGACGATGAGGTCGATGTTCTGCATGAGCAGGTGGTCGTCGTCCAGCATCCGGAGCGCGGCATGGGGTTGCGACGAGGCGTAGCGCTCCACCATCGCCGGGTCCACGGCCGCATCTGAACGGCCCTGGAAGATGAGCGCGGGCACCGGCAGCCGCTCACGCAGGGCGTCGTACTGCTGGGCGTCCTCGTACAGGCCGAAGTGCACCTGTCGCGGCGCGTTGTCGCCCCAGTGGAATACCTCGAGCCAGCCCGTCGCCCGCCAGCGCTCGACGCCTTCGGCGTCGATCGTGCCGTAACTCGACCGGCCGAACTCGAGGGCCGGCGCCAGCAGAACGAGGCGGTCGATCGGCCACGGCAGCGCTTCGCCCGCCGCGCGCCGCCGCGCCTGGCGCACGGCGGCGTGAAACGCGACGAACCCGCCCAGGCTCGATCCGACCAGCGCCACGGGCCCCGGGGACCGCGTGGCGAGATCGGACTCGAGCTGCGAAAGCATCCGGGTCGCGGTCAGCGTCGCGAAGTCGGGCTGGTTGAAGTCGGGCGCCAGCACCTCGACGCCAGCCGGCGCGAACGCCTCCCCGAACCGTTTCGACTTGTTGGACGGCACCGCCGCCGCGAATCCGTGGATGTAGTAGAGGTGCCGCACTACTTCTTGTACTCCTGCACGGGGATGGCATCCATCACCCACATGCCACGCCCGTGCGTGGCCGCGACGATCATCCGATCGCGCGGGTGGATCACGATGTCGTGCACGTAGTTGACGGGCAGGTTGCCGCCCAGCACGTGCCAGGTGGCGCCGCCGTCGTGGCTCACGTAGGCCCCCACGTCGGTGCCCACGTAGAGGATCTTCGGGTTCGCCGGGTCCTCGGCAATCACGTTGATCGGCCCGAGCGGGATGCCCGCCGCGAGGCTCTTCCACGTGGCGCCGAAATCGGTGGACTTCCACAGGTAGGCGCCGAAGTCATCGTCGCGCTTGCCGTTCTGCGACACGTAGACGGTGCCTTCGTCGAAGGCCGACGCCACGGCCTTCGAGATCCAGCGTTTCGGCACCAGGCCCTTCGTGATCTCGGTCCAGGTCCGGCCCGCGTCCCTCGTCACGTGCATCCGCCCGTCGTCGGTGCCCGCGTAGAGCAGACCGGCGCGCAGGGGCGACTCGACCAGCGCGAAGATCGTCTGGTACGGGATGTCGCCGAGCTGCTTCGGGTCGTTATAGGTGAGGTCCGGGCTGATGCGCTCGTAGGTGTCGCCGCGGTTGAGGGAGCGGAACACGTACTGGCCGCCGTAGTACACCACGTTCGAGTCGTGGGGCGAGATGAGCAGCGGCGTCAGCCACTGGCCGCGCAGCAGGCCGTCGGCGGGGCTCAGGCGCGGGACGATGCTCTTCGACAGCGGGCGGCCGCGTTCGTCCACCCGGCTGAGGTCGGCGCGGTTGACGTTCTGGTAGAAGCCCGCGGAGTAGACGATGTGCGTCTCGTACGGGTCGATGGCGTGGCGCGACCCTTCGCCGCCCGGCGCGTTCTCGAAGGCCTGCGCCGGCACCTTGTCGCGGCCGCGGCTCACATCGACGATGCCCCGCCGGCTGCCGTGGTCCTGGATCGAGCCGTACACGTGGAACGGCTTCTCCATGTCGTACGACACGTTGAAGAACTGCACCGCCGGCAGGTTGTCCAGGTGCTGCCGCCAGGTCTTCCCCTGATCGTACGACACGACGATGCCGCCGTCGTTGCCGTTGACGAGGAACTGGGGATTCGCCGGATCGATCCAGAGGGCGTGATGATCGCCGTGCATGCCGCGCAGCGGCTGGAACGACTTGCCGCCGTCCTTCGAGATGTTCAGGCCGAGGCCCATCACGTAGATGGTGTTCTCGCTGGTCGGATCGACGCGGATCTGGCCGAAGACCCAGCCGTAGGTGCCGGCCAGGCCCTCCATGTAGGCGTTCGACTCACTGACCTTGCGCCAGGTCGCCCCCTTGTCGTCGCTGCGGTAGATCTCGGCGCCCTTGATGATGTCGGCCTTCTGGCGGCCGTAGGCGTCGGTCTCGCCGGGCTTCGCGCGGCGGGCGATGTCGTAGTTGTCCACGAAGGCGTAGAGCACGCTGGGGTTGGACCGCGCGACGTCGAGGCCGATCCGGCCGCGCAGCGGCGCCGCCGGCAGGCCCGCGTTGATCGGCGTCCAGGTCCTGCCGCCGTCGGTGGTCTTGTGGATGCCGCTGTCCTTGTAGTCGGGCTCGTTGCGCGGGTCGTGCCATTTCTTCCGGATTCGCTGCCACGTGGCGGCGTACAGCACGTTCGGATCCGTGGGGTCCATCACCAGGTCGATGGCGCCGGTCCGCGGGCTGACATAGAGGATCTTCTGCCAGGTGGCGCCGCCGTCGGTGGTCTTGTAGACGCCCCGGTCTTCGTTGTCCGTCCACTCGCGTCCCGACGCGGCCACGTACACCGTGTCGGGGCTGGTCGGGTGAATCACGATGCGCGCGATCGTGTGCGTCGCGGCCAGGCCCAGGTGTTTCCAGGTGCGGCCCGCGTCGGTGGACTTGTAGATGCCCGCGCCCGCATTCGAGCTGCGGAAGATGTTGGCCTCGCCGGTGCCCAGCCAGATGACGTTCGGGTCGTTGGGCGCCAGCTCGATGTCGCCGATCGACGCCGTGATCTCCTGTTCGAAGATCGGCGTCCACGTCACGCCGTCGTTCTCGGTCTTCCACACGCCGCCGGTGGCCGTGGCGGCGTACATGGTGTAGGTCTTCCCGCGGGGCGCCGCCACGGCGACGTCCGTGACGCGGCCCGAGATGTTCGTGGGCCCCAGGAACTGCCAGTTCAGGGCCTTGAAGGGCGACGCCGCCTTCATGGCCCGGTGCTGCTCGAAGCCCGTGAACCGCACCTGGGGATCGGTGGGCAACGGGACCTGCGGCGCGGCCGGCGCCTGGGCCGACAACGCCACGGCCAGGACAGACGCCAGCCCGACGCCCGCGGACACTCGGATCGTATGAGACCTGAACATGCCTACCTCCCGTGGAGACGGGAGTATATCAGGCATGGACGGCCCGCCCACCCCGCAACCGCTAGATCCGGGTCCTGCAGTTCTTCCGGCAGCGGCAGTCGATCTCGGCCGTCCCGCCCGTGTTGTAGTCGTAGTTCAGCTCTTCGCCGGCCTGGATGGTGCGCGCCGCGCGAATCCAGATTGTGTCGCCATCCACCTGCGCGTAGCAGTTCGGCTTGCACGAGTGGTTGATGAAGCGGGCGATGTTGCCGCCCACCGCCGCGTCACGCACCCATCGGCGGTTGATGGTGAAGCACCAGATGTGGCCGCGTTCGAGGTACTTCGCCTCCCGGGGCTTGCTGTCCTTCGCCGAGATCTTCTCGCCGGCGTAGTCGATGATGCGCGTGTTCTTGGTGATGGTCTGGAGCGCGAACACGCCCCACCCGTGGACGGTGGACTTGCGCCGCTCGATCCGCGGCAGTGACGACGGAGGTTTCATCTCAACTAAGATACAACGGACACGCCGACGCGGATGACCGATCCCTGCCACGACCCACCGCCGCCGCTGCTGCGCGAGGGCCTCGCCCAGTTCAACGCCGGCGAGTTCTTCGAGCAGCACGAAACCCTGGAGACGCTCTGGCGGGCCGAGGCGCGGCCCGTGCGGGCGCTCTACCAGGGTATCCTGCAGATCGGCGTGGCGTTCTACCACCTCCGCCGCGGCAACCATCACGGCGCCGTGGTCCTCCTCGAGCGTGGCCTCGGCCGTGTCGGCCCGTTCAGGCCCGTGTGCCACGGCGTCGACATCGCGCGGCTGTACCGGGACGCGTCGGCCGCGCTCGACGCCCTGCGGGCGCTGGGGCCCGGGGGCCTTGGCACGTTCGACTGGCGCCTGGCGCCCCGTGTGCACGTCATCGACGCGAAGGAACACCCATGATCACCTCACGCCTCACCGCCGTCCTGCTCGTCACCTGCGCCGCCGCCGCCGCCGCGCAACCGCCCGCGCCGGTCACGGCCCGGCTGATCTACCGGCCCGCCCTCACCGCACCCGGTCCGGACGTGTCCGCCCAGACGACGGCCATCCTGGCCGCGCTCGACGGGCAGCTGGCATCCGCCGGATCGAACCTGGCTCACGTCGTGTCCGCTTCGGTCGTCCTGCGCGATGCGGCCGACTTCGGCCCCCTCAACGCGGCCTGGACGAAGGCGTGGCCCACGGCCCCGCCCACGCGCACGACCGTGGTGGCCGGCCTGCGCCCGCCGGACGCACGGGTGCAGGTCTCCGTGGTGGCCGTGCCCGTCGGCGCCGAGCGCCGCGTGATTCACCCCGCGGGCTGGGCGCCGCCGGCCGGTCCCTTCAGCTACGCCATCAGGACCGCCGATACCGTGTTCCTGTCCGGCCTCGTCGCCCGCCGCGGTGCGGACAACACGATCGTGGCCGGCGACATCACCGCCCAGACCACGGCCATCCTGGAGAATGCGAAGACGGTGCTCGCCGCCGCGGGCCTCACGCTGGCCGATGCGGTCAACGCGCGCCTGCACATCACGGACACGGTCCACTTCCCGGCCATGAACGCCGCGTACCGACCGTTCTTCCCCTCGAGCCCGCCGTCGCGCGCCACGGTCCGGTCGGCTCTCGTCAATCCGGCCGACCTCGTGGAAATCACGCTCACGGCCGTAGCCGGGACCGCGAAGCGCGCCGTCACGACGCCGGCCGCGGACGGCACGCCGGGCCAGCCCAACCCGAACCTGAGTTCGGCCATCGAAGCCGGCACGCGTCTCTACCTGGCCGGCATGCTCGGCAATACACCCGCCACCGCGGGCAACGCGGCGGCCCAGGCGGCCGAGACCCTGGCGCGCCTCGAGCGCACCATGACGCTGGCCGGCTATTCGTGGTCCAATGTCCGGGAGGCCTCCGTGTGGGTGACGGATCTGGCGGCCGCCGACGCGGTGCTCGCGGCGCTGAAGGCCCGGGCCGCCGGTGCGACCCCCGCCGTCACCCTCGTCGGCGCCGGGTTGATGAGCCCCGAGGGCCTCGTGGAAATCATGCTGACCGCTGACAAGTAAACGAAGGACGCCATGGCTACTACGTGCTCGTTCGACGTGACGTCGACCATCGACCTGCAGGAAGTGGACAACGCGCTCAACCAGGCGCGGAAGGAAATCATCCAGCGCTACGACTTCAAGGGATCGAAGGCCGACATCGAGTTCAACCGCGTGGAGAACACGGTCACCCTGGTGGCCGACGATGAGTTCAAGATGACCGCCTTGTGGGAGATCGTGCAGGGCCGGATGGTGAAACGCGGCGTGCCGACCAAGAACCTGAAGCTCGGCGAGATCGTCCGCGGGGCCCAGGACACCGTCCGCCGGGTCATCACCCTGCAGCAGGGCATCCCCACCGACGCCGGCAAGGCCGTCGTGAAATTCCTGAAGGATCGCAAGCTGAAGAAGGTGCAGGCCGCCATCCAGGGCGACCAGTTGCGCATCTCGTCGCCCTCGCGCGATGAACTGCAGGCGGTCATCGCGGTGCTCAAGGAGCAGGACTTCGGCATCGCCCTGCAGTTCGGGAACTACCGGGAGAACTAGGCTGACGGACCAGGCGCACGTGGAAGCGGCGAGACGCCGGGCCGAAGCCGACGCGGCCGCGGAGACCGGCGCCCCGCGGCCGTGGGTGAAGGCCGGCCGGCTCACCGCCGGCGGCGCCGTGGTCCGCCTCGGGTTGCTGACGGCCTTCGTCCTGCTCGTCACCTTCACCGCGATGGACACGTGGGTGTTCGTCGTGGCCAGCCTGGTCGCGCTGCTGCCCCTCCCGGTCTATCTGGCGCTGGCGTTGTGGTTCGATCGGTACGAACCCGAACCCCGGGCGTTGCTCGCCACCGCCTTCCTGTGGGGCGCCTCGGTGGCCATCGTCGTCTCCGGCTTCCTCAACGAGTTCGCGGACGGCCTGGCCGGCGAAACGTTCGGCACCGTCGTCGGCGGGCCGATCAACGAGGAGGTCATCAAGGGGCTGTTCCTCTACTGGCTCTACCGGCGCCGCCCCGACGAGTTCGATGGCGTGATCGACGGGATCATCTACGCGGCGATGGTGGGCCTGGGGTTCGCCTTCGTCGAGAACATCGACTACTACGGCCGCTCGTTCGCCAGGGAAGGCGCCGGCGGCCTGGCAGTCACCTTCACGCTGCGCGGAGTGATGGGACCGTTCTCGCATCCGCTGTTCACAGCGATGACCGGGCTGGGGCTGGGGCTCGCCCGGCAGACCGACCGGGCGTGGCTGAAACGCGCCGCGCCGCCGCTGGGCCTGGCTGGGGCCATCGCGCTGCACGCCCTCTGGAACGGCGGGGCCACGCTGGGTTGCGTGTTCTTCGGCGTCTACCTGCTGGTCATGGTACCGGCCCTGGCTGCCGTCCTCGGGCTGATCGTCGTGTCGTTGCGGCGCGAGGGGCGGCTGATACGGACGCACCTGGCCCCTGAAGCGGCCTCGGGCATCCTGCGCGCCGACGACTACCAGCGCCTGTGCAGCCTGCGCGGCCGCGTGGACGCGGGCTGCCGCGCCTGGGCCCTGGGCGGCCGCCGGGCCTGGCGCATCCGCCACGCCGTGCACCGCGCCGCCGCCGAACTCGCGTTTCTCCGGCATCGGGTCGCGCGCGGTGCGCAACCGCCGGATCCGGAACTGGAGGGCGCGTATCTGCGGATCCTCGTCGGTGAGCGCCCGGAGGCAGGGACAGAGTCAGAAGCCAGAAGCCAGAAGCCAGAAGGAGCCAGCCTCTAGCCCCACGTCCCACGTCCCTAGCTCTTGGCGAAGAGCACGATCCGATTGGAATTGGTGCCCAGCCGGTTGTTCGACACGCCCCAGACGTTGGCGGTCTTGGTGAAGGTCTGGGCGTTGATGAGGACGAGGACGGGCTGCAGTCCCGCGGCCAGGCCGCACGGGATGACCGATTCCTCGAGACGCACCTTCCCGCCGCGCACCTCCCCCACCTCGAAGGCGACGAACCCTCCGGCCTTCAGCACGCGGCGCAGCTCAACAAACACCCGGGTCATCTCGGCCATCCACGTGGCGAGATTGGCCGTCATCGTAATCGTGACCGACGACGGGTCGATGCCGCAGAACCAGCAGCGCAGCCAGTTGTCGTACTTGTATTGCACGACGTTGAGGAACGGCGGCGACGTGACGACGAGATCCACGGTCGCGGCGGGGATGGCAGGCGTGTCATGCGCCGGGCATGTCAGCAGGTGCGCCGCCGGGCGTGCCGGCGCCCCGAACAGCGGGCGGTCGGCGGAGACATCCTTCAGGAGCGCCCGGCTCTTCTTGAGGATGACGGCCCGCACGTCCCGCCGGGGCGGCACCTGGCCGCGTGCCTCGTTGATCTTGCGCTGGGCCTGCACCGACGTGGCCTGGTTGGGCGGCAGCGTGTAGACCGAGAAAAACCCGGGTGAATGGCCGCTGAGCCGGTTGACGGCCACCATCCGGATCCAGCGGTCGACGCCGTCCATCATCCCGGTTCGTTCGCGCGCCAGCAGGTGCTCACGAAGCGCGCAGATCTCCCGCAGCGTGTCCGGGTGGTAGAAGACGAGCAGTTCTTCCGGGATCTCGGCCGGGTGCACCAGGTCGAGCGACGCCAGGCGGTCGCGTACGGCCTCCGCCGCCGGTGGCGCCAGGCGCGGGCCGAGCAGGACCGCGGTGAGGGGATTGACGTCGTTCGCGATCGGCACCCGTCCGAGCAGGGCAGCTTCCAGCGGCGTCGTGCCGCGCCCGGCGAACGGGTCGTACACCACGTCGCCGGGCTGCGTCAGCCGCTCGATGAAGAACCGCGGCAGCTGCGGCTTGAAGCACGCGCGGTACGACACCTCGTGGAGGCTGTGCGCGTCGCGCTGCTTGCTCGTCCAGAACTCGTTGACGAAGGTGGGCACGTCGATCGTGCGCCCGCCGTCGAGCGCCGCCCGCGTCACGGTCCGCTCCGTGGCGCGCCCATCCCACCGGAAGTCTCCCAGCTCGCGCAGCACCCGGTCTGTCGTCATCGCCCCCCATCGTACCCGCCAGGCGGTGTGGAAGCCAGCCGCGTCCGGGCCGACCTGTGGCACGATGGACGGGCACGCCGGCCGGCGCCGGCGCGTTCGCAGGAGACGCCATGAGCCACGACACTGCCACGCCCGCCGCCCCGATGCCCATCGCCGACCCGACGCCGATTGGCCTGCTCTCCCTCGCCATCGGCTGCGCGGCGCTCACGCCGATTGCGTTCGGCGCCAGCCTCACGCCGGCCGGCATGCGCACGGCGGCCGTCTTCTGTCTCCTGTTCGGCGCGGGCGGGCAGCTGGTGGCGGGGATCGGCAACCTGATCAACCGCAACCTCTACGGCGGCACGTTGTTCACCACCTTCGCCTTCAACTGGGTGATCAACTGGTGGGCCCTCGACAGCCTGGCGCGCGGCGTTGCCCCCGATCCCGCCATCGTCTTCGCCGTGGACGTGTGCTTCCTGGTGATTTTCTTCGTCTTCACCTACGGCTTCGGCTTCTTCTCGTGGCTGCTGCTGCTGTTCCTGGTAGACATCGACCTGCTCTACGCGGCCCGCATCGCCCGGCACCTGGGCGGCGGCGACTGGCTGGCCCTGGTGGTGGCGGGGTGCACCGTGGCCCTCGGGGCGATCTCGCTGTGGATCGCGTTCGCGCTGCTCATCAACCCCGTGGCCGGACGCCGCATCTTCGCCTTCCCGGGCCCCGCGTTCCGCCCTCCGGCGCGCTGAGCGCCGTGGACACCCGGCGGGAAGGGCAGCGCGAACGCCGCTCGGCCCGCCGTCCCTGCTGGCGTCAGCGGCTGGCGGCCAGGCGGGCCCAGTAGACGCCCGCGCCCGCCGCGACGGGCACGCTGACGGCAACGGCCGCGAGAATCAGGCTGACGGGCAGGTCCCGCAGCAGCCACACGGCTGCGGCCGACGCCGTCACCGCGTAGACGGCCATCACGACGCGGCCGGCCGGCGTCAGGCGCCTCGGACGCACGCGCCGCATCACCCGGGTCTGGAACGCCGGCGGGAGCTGCGGCACGTCTGCCGCCAGGGCGTCCCTCAACAGCCGGTCCATCGATTCGTCATCATGCATGGAAGCCTCGCTCGGCCAGCTGCGCCTGCAGCAGACGCCTGGCCCGGTGGAGGTACGACTTGACCGTGTTCTCTGGCACGTCCAGCATCTCCGCGATCTCGCTCATGCTGGCCCCCAGCCAGTAATGCAGCCGCAGCGCCGACTGATACACCTCGGGCAGGCCCGCCACCAGCGCCACTACGGCCTGCCGGCGCCGCTCGTCCTGCAGCCGGTCGTCCGGCCCGCGATCCGGCGAGGCCGTCGACGCCAGGACCTCGTCGCCCACGTGTGGCGCGCGGAACCGGACTCGCGCTTTCGTATTGAGCGCGTGGTTGAAGGCGATGCGGTACACCCACGTCCCGAACTTCGCGTCGCCTCGGAACGTCGCGAGCGCGTGATGCACGCGGAGCATCACGTCCTGGGTCACGTCCTCGGCTTCCGGCGCGAACCCCTGGCCGAGAATCGACACGGCCAGGCGGAACACGGGCCCCTGGTATCGCCGCACCAGTTCCGCGAACGCCCCCTCGTCGGCTGCCTCGCGGCACCGGGCCACGAGCCATTCGTCGGGCTGACCGTGGTACGGGCTGGCGTCAGCGCTCACGGCCGGAAGTCAGGAAGTAGAACAGCATCAGGCCCACACCGAGCAGCGCCAGCGGGAACGCCAGCGGCCACAGCCCCTTGGTGAACGGCAGATCGACGAACTCCAGTGCGAGCATGCCGCCGACGCCCATGGCCGTCCACGCGATCCCGTGCATCAGCATCGCGTGCGGATCCGACGGCTTTGGGGCCGGCTCGAGCGGCAGTTCCGGCAGGGGAATCCCTTTCTCCATGGCGGCGAGGCGCTCCTGGTGAATGACCTCGAGGCGCCGGCGGCGTTCGACGTGCTTGAAGTAGAAATATGCCACGATGGCCGCCGCAATCGAGGCCACGATGATCCCGTCTCCGATCGAGTGTCCGATGTTTGTCTCCATGCCCTTGAGACAGGGTGTGCCGGCCGGCGGTTGCGCCGGGCGTCCGGGTGGCGGCTGGAACCGGGCGGACCCGCGCCTTCGAGGATTGCCGGGCAGGCGCCATCACGGTAATGTGTCGGCTGACGTGCCTGTCTTCCTCCTCCTCGTTCTGGCTGCCTACACGCTCGGCCATTATCTGCTCTACGTCAGGATCAGCCGGGCGCTCGGGCTGGAACGGCGGGGGCGCCTTACGCTCGCCATCGTCCTCGCCGGCGTCGCGTGCGTCTCCCTGATGGCGCAGGTCCTCGGCCGGGCTCCGTGGGGCGCCCCGTTCTTCCACGCGGGCATGGCCTGGCTCGGCGTGCTCGCCCTCGCCGTCTCGGCGTTCCTCATCGAGTCTGCCCTGGCGCTCGGCCTGCCCAACCACCGGCGCACGATCGGCATCGTCACGTTGTGCGTGATTCCTCTCGTCGCCGGCTACGCCCTGTACCGCGGCACCCGGTTGCCCGTGCTGAGAGAGGTCACCGTCGGGTTGCCGAACCTCCCCGCCAGCCAGTCGGGCTGGACCGTGGTGCAATTGTCCGACCTGCACCTCAACCGCCACTGGTCGCCCGCGCGGCTCTGCGCGATCGCTGACGACGTCAGCCGGCTCTCGCCGCGTCTCGTCGTGATCACGGGAGACCTCACGGACGCTGACGTCAGCCGCGACGGTGCGCTGTGCGGCTGCCTGCGCCGCCTGTCCGCCGGCCGCCCCGTCGTCGCGGTGCCCGGCAACCACGACTACTACGCCGGCTACGACAGCTTCCTGAACACCGCCCGCTGCGGCGGCATCACGGCGCTGAACAACGCCTGGCAGATCGTGGACGGCGTCACGGTGGCCGGCATCGACGAGCCGGCCGGACGCGCCTTCACGCAGGGTGGCCCGGACCTCGACAAGGCTCTCGGCGGCCGTGACCGGGGCAGGCCGACGCTGCTGCTGGCGCATCGCCCGGAGGGCTTCGAGCGCGCCGCGCGCAAGGGCATCGACCTCCAGTTGTCGGGACACACGCACGCCGGCCAGATCCCGCCGCTGGACCTGCTCATCTGGCTGATCTACCCCCACTCGTACGGGTACTTCGAGGATGCCGGCTCGCGTATCTACACCACGAGCGGCACCGGCACCTGGGGCCCGCCCATGCGTCTCTTCTCGCGCAACGAGATTGTCAGGCTGACGCTGGTGAGCAGCCAGGGGCCCGGGCGCTAGCGCATGCCCCGGTGCTGGCCACCGTCCACCGACACGCACTCACCGGTGACCCAGCCCGCCCGGCGGGAGACGAGGAAGACGGCGACGTCGGCCACCTCCTCAGGCGTGGCAAGCCGTCCCCACGGGATCGACGCCCGGACGCCCTCGTAGAGTGGCGGCATGTGCTCCCGGACGCCCGCCCACATCCCGCCGGGGAACTCGGTGGAGCCGGGCGCGATGGCGTTCACCCGGATCCCCTGCGGGGCCAGCATGACGCCAAGCTTCTTCGCATGGGCGATCAGCGCGGCCTTGGCGGCCGTGTAGCCGAAGTCGGGCGTCGGATCGGCTTCCAGCCCCGAGATCGACGACACGAACAGCATGCTCCCGCCGCCGGCTTGAGCCATCCACGGGGCCACCAGCGCCGAGGCGCGCACGGCAGCCATCAGGTCCACGCGCAGGCTCGCCTCCCAGTCGGCGAGGTCCGGTCCGACGGCCAGCGCGGAGGCGTTGTGCACGAGCACGTCCACGCGGCCCAGTTCCTGGCGCGCGCCCTCGAGGAACCGCTCCAGCGCCGCCGGGTCACCCGCGTCGCAGGCCTGGGCGTACGCGCGGACGCCTGTGCCCAGCAGAGCCTGGTGCGTCTCGCGAAGCGAGGCTTCGGATCGGCCGCAGATGGCGACGTCCGCGCCTTCGGCGGCCAGGCCCAGCGCGATGGCGCGCCCGATCCCGCGGCTTCCGCCGACGACAATGCAGCCCTGCCCCTTCAATCCCAGGTCCATGGGTGTCCCTCGTGTCTGTGTTGGCCCCGAGATTCACTCTACCTGCGCGGCCGGGTTGCCGCAAGGACCCGGCCGGCGCTCGTCCCGTGTGGTGGCGTAGACGTACTCGACGCAGGGTTCGCCGCGGAAGAGCGCTGTCTGCGTCTCGATTCTCCGCATGCCTGCCCGTTCCAGCAGACGCACCGAGGAGACGTTGCGCGCATCCGTGATCCCGATGACCCGCTCGACCGGGCTGCACTCGAAGATGAGCGAGATGACTTCGCGCAGGACAGCCGTCGCCACGCCGCGCCCCTGGGACGGCCGCCCCAGCGTGACGCCGATCTCGGCGTACCGCCGATCCCGCTCCAGGAACACCCCGACATCGCCGATCAGACGCCCACTGCCGGGTTCGGCAATGCCGATCTGCGTCCAGCCGCCGGGACGAGGAACGGGGGCCGCATGCATCTCGGCAAGGAAGGCCAGGGCCTCGGCGTCAGAGACCGGCGACCAGCCCTGGTATCGGCCCACCTCAGGGTCGTGCCGATACGCCTGAAAGGCGGCCAGATCGTCAGTGGACAGGCGCCGGAGCACGAACGTGTCGCCGGACCGTGGCAGGGGATCGACGCGTGGAGGTTTCATGAACGATCGTGCGCACTCTACTTGCGGATTGGCCCTGCCGCAAGCGACGGCTCACGCTGTCGGCCTGCGCGGTCACCGGCGTCAGTAGAAGTCGTGCGACTCG
>CAYNDV010000027.1:34642-40906 GCA_964396055.1 uncultured Vicinamibacterales bacterium
GGCTCACGCTGTCGGCCTGCGCGGTCACCGGCGTCAGTAGAAGTCGTGCGACTCGACGTCGATGGGCACGCCGGGAATGCCGTCGACGCGTTCGGCGCGCACGGAGGTCACGCCCTCCTGGTTCTGCAGCAGGCCCTCCACCATGACGAACGGCTCTTCCAGGATAACCAGGCGCTGGGCGGCAAAGACATCGGGCCGGACGATGATGTTGGAAATGCCGGTCTCGTCCTCGAGGGTGAGGAAGACGAAGCCCTTGGCCGTGCCGGGGCGCTGGCGCGTGATCACGGTGCCGGCCACGCGGATGCGCCGGCCGTTGCGCTCGCGCGGCAGGTCGATGGCCCGCAGCACGCCGCGCATCGACAACTCGCGCCGCCGCAGGCTCATGGGATGCGGCCCGATCGTCAGCTTCGTCCCCGCATAGTCGGCCACCATCCGCTCGGGCTCGGACATGGGAGACAACGGACAGGGCCGTTCAGCCTCCGTCCCTTGTCCCTCGCCCCTTGCCCCCGCCCCATGCCCCACGTCCCATGCCCCATGTCCCATGCCCCCCTCAAAGATCTCCCCCTCCGGCCTGATCGCCTTCTCGATCTGCCACAACGCCTCGCGGCGGTGGTACCCGAACGCATTGAGGGCGCCAATCTCGGCCAGGACCGACAGCTCTTCCTTGTTCACACCGGACCGCCTGATGAAGTCCTCGATCGACTGGAAGCGCACGGGCGGCGGCGGCGTGTCGCGCCAGTCGTGCGAACACAGGTTGCAGAACCACGACACGACGCCGCCCGTCTCGACGCGCTCGATCATGGACGGATCGTCACACCGGCACTTGGGGCAACGGTCGGGGACAGGGGGCGGGCCGTTCGGCCCAACCGGCGCACGCCCTCCCGTTCCGTGCAGCGGAACACCTGCGCCTTCTTGCTTCTGGATTCTTGCTTCTGACACCATCCCCTGTCCCACGCCCCACGTCCTCTGCCCCACCTCCCGCCGCAATCCCGTGACGTACATCAGCCCCAGCCGCACGCTCCCATCGTCGGCAATCGTGCACGGCCAGTCAGAGTGCTGCACGTCCACGGGCGAGAACCGCACGCCGCGCCGCTGCGCGTCCTTCACCAGCGTGGCCGGATGGTAGAAGCCCATGGGCTGGTTGTTGAGCAGCGCCGCATAGAACACCGCCGGGAAGTGGGCTTTCAGATACGCGCTGGCGTACACGATCAGCGCGAAGCTGGCCGCGTGCGACTCGGGGAACCCGTAGAGGGCAAACGACGAGATCGATCGGACGATGTCGTCGGCCGCAGTGCCGGTGATGCCGTTGCGGGCCATGCCGTCGCGCAACTGCCCCTCGATCTGCTTCATCCGTTTCTCCGATCGCTTGAAGCCCATGGCCCGCCGCAGCTCCTCCGCCTGCCCGCCCGTGAACCCCGCCACGGCCATGGCCATCCGCAGCAGCTGCTCCTGGAACAGCGGCACGCCCAGCGTGCGCGCGAGGATGGGCTCGAGCGACGGGTGCGGATACCCCACCTCGGCGCGGCCTGCCCGCCGGTCGAGATACGGGTGCACCATCTGCCCGACGATGGGCCCCGGGCGGATGAGGGCCACTTCGACGACGAGGTCGTAGAAGTTCGCGGGTTTCAGCCGCGGCAGCGTGGCCATCTGCGCGCGCGACTCCACCTGGAACACGCCCACGGTGTCGGCGCGCTGCAGCATCGCGTACACCGTCGGGTCGTCCGGCGGCAGGGTCCACATCGCCACCGGCTCGGTGCCTTCGGGCAGGTTCGTGTTGATCAGCGTGAACGCGTCCTGCAGGACGGCCATCATGCCGAGGCCCAGGAGATCGATCTTCACGATGCCCATGTCGGCGCAGTCTTCCTTGTCCCACTGCACCACCACGCGTCCGGGCATGCTGGCGGGCTCGAGCGGCACCACCTCGTCGAGGCGCCCGCGCGCGAGCACCATGCCGCCCGAGTGCTGGCCCAGGTGCCGCGGCAGGTCCTGGATGCGCCGCCACAGGTCGGCGAACATCCGCAGGCGCGGCGCGTCGGGGTCCAGGCCCACCGCGCGCAGGTCGCGCGCCAGGCTGGCCGCCGGGTCGGTCCACTCGAAGCGCCCCATCACGTGCGACAGCCGGTCGATGTGGCCCGCATCGAGCCCCAGGGCCTTGCCCACCTCGCGCGACGCGCTGCGATCCCGGTACGTGATCACGTTGGCCGTCATGGCCGCGCCATGAGCGCCGTACTTCGCGTACACGTGCTGGATGACGCGTTCGCGCCGATCGCCGCTCGGCAAATCGAGATCGATATCGGGCCACTCGCCGCGCTCCTCGGAGAGGAACCGCTCGAACAGCAGGTCCATGCCCACGGGGTCCACGGCGGTGATGCCCAGGCTGTAACACACGGCGCTGTTGGCTGCCGACCCGCGCCCCTGCACGAGGATCCCCTGCTGCCGGCACACGTTGACGATGTCCCACACGATGAGGAAGTAGCCGGCCAGTTCGAGTTTCTCGATGAGATCGAGTTCGCGGGCGATCTGTGCGCGGGCCTTGTCGTGGAACGGCCGATAACGCTCGCGCGCGCCCACCAGCGTGACGGCGCGCAGGAACGACGCCGGCGTTTCCCCCGGCGGCACGGGAAACTCGGGGAAGCGGTAGCCGAGATCGGCCATCGAATACTGCAGGCGGTCGGCCAGGTCGCGCGACGCGGCGACGGCGTCGGGCATGTCGCGGAACAGATCCGCCAGTTCCGCCGGCGGCTTCAGGTACCGTTCGGCGTGGCGTGCCAGGCGGCGCCCGGCCTGATCCAGCGTGGTGCGGTGGCGGATGCACGTGAGCACGTCGAAGAGCGGCCGGTCGTCGGGCCGCGCGAACCGCACGCCGTTCGACACCACCAGCGGTACGTGAAACGCGGCCGCCAGATCGCGCAGCATCGCGTTGTCGTGCTCTTCATCGCGCTGGAAATGACGCTGCAGCTCGACGCACACCTGGCCGCGGCCGAAGATACCCGTCAGCGCGTCGACCAGGCCGCCCACGCCGTGCCGGCGCGCGGCCAGCGCCTCGCGGCCGACCAGGGCCACCAGGCCGCGGGTGTGCCCGTCCAGATCCTCCAGCGTGAGCGCGCCTTCGCCCTTCGGCGCCCGCAGGGCCATGCGCGTGACCAACCGGCACAGGTTGCGGTAGCCGTCGGCGGTCTCGACGAGCACGGGCAGGCGCCACATCGGGACTGAAGGCCCGGAAGCCGGGGCATGGGCCGTGGGGCGTGGGGCATGGGAGGCCCGTCGATCCCCGATCCTCGACCCTTGTTCCCCGAAGGTGAGTTCGCACCCCACGATGGCCTTGAGGCCGGCAGCCTTCGCGGCCTTGTGAAAACGCGGGATGCCATAGAGGCCGTCGCGATCGACGAGCGCGATGGCGGTGTAGCCCAGTTCGGCCGCGCGCTCCACGAGCGTTTCGGGCAGCGAAGCGCCCTCGAGGAAGCTGAAAGCCGAAGCCGCGTGCAGTTCAACGGACATGGGGCACGGGGGCACGGTTACGACAGGTCGTTCGGCCGTTCGGCGGTTGGGCCGTTCGGCGGTTCAAGGTTCCAGGTTCCAGGTTCCACGTTCCACGTTCACGGTTGCGACGGGCCGTTCGGCTCTCGGCCGTTGGGCCGTTCGGCGTGACCGTGTGATCCCTTCTTGCTTCTTGCTTCTTGCTTCTGACGACCCCCACGCCCCATGTCCCACGCCCCACGCCCCTAATCGAGAATCCCATCCATGAACCACCGGCCGGTGTCGCGGTCCTCGAAGATGCGGTACACGCCGCCGTCGCCAAGCGCCACGTCCCATTCGTCGCGATCCCAGCCGGCGCGGCCGCGCAACTTGTCGAGTTCGGATGGCGGAACAGCCGGCGTCTTCCACCACTCCCCCGACGTCCGCCACGGCCCGGCGCACGCGCGCACGGCCCCGCCCGACAGGTTCTGCCGATCCGTGCGCACGACGATCGGCCGCCCGTGCTCGACGAGCACCCGCGCCGGCACCGGCAGGCGGAAACGGCGCAGGGACACACTGGGGGCTGGGGACGTGGGGCTGTGGGCCTGGCCTTCGGCCGTTCGGCCGTTCGGCTGTTCGCCCGTTGGGCCGTCGGGCCCTGCGGCTCGCCCGCCGAACTCGGTTCGGGCCAGCCGTCTGGCCGCGTGACCGCGTGCTCCTTCTTGCTTCTTGCTTCTTGCTTCTGACTCGATCTCCGCCCCACGTCCCACGCCCCCCGCCCCGCCCATCCGGAACGGCGTCATGGCGAACATGCCGGGACGGTGCGAGTCGACCACCGCCGGCGACCCACAGCGCCGCTCCCCCATGAGTGCGCCGAGGCGGGCCATCAGCGTGGCCACCTGCTCGGGCGGCGGCACGGCCCGCTCCAGCAGCGACTCCTGCAGCACGCGTCCTGGCGTGGGTTCCACGCAAATGGTGACCGCATCGATGCCGGCCGGCACCGGTTTCGTTTCGATCGCCAGCCGGAGCAACGTGCGCAGCACCGCCGCGTCGCGCATGGGCGCGGGCAGTTGCAGGCTGCGCGCGTGTACGTCGCGGGTGACCAGCCGCAACTGCAGGTGCAGCACCGCCGCCGCGCGCCCGCGCCGCGCCAGCCGATCGCAGAGCGGACCGAGCAGGCTATCGAGCGCCGGCTCGAGCAGCGCCAGGTCTTCGATGGGCCACTCGGGCTCGAAGGTGGCCTCGAACACCTCTGCCTCCGCCGCCGGCACCAGCGGTCCTTCGTCTTCGCCCCGTGCCCACCGCTGCCACGCCACGCCCTCCTGCCCCAGGCGCTCGGACAACTCGACGGGCGGCAGCGCCGCCAGCTGCCCCAGCGTACGAATCCCCCAGCGGGACAGGACAGGCATCAGCAGGCCGTTCGGCCATTCGGCCGTTCGGCCGTTGGGCGAAGGCAGGCCGTTCGGCCATTCGGCCGTTCGGCCGTTGGGCGAAGGCAGGCCGTTCGGCCATTCGGCCGTTCGGCCGTTGGGCCCCTTACGGTCGACGCCCCCCGTGAGCGCCGCAAGCGCCCCGACGGGCAGCGGCGCCAGGGCCGCCGCTTCACCGCCCATCTCGACGACCGTGATCCCGGGACGCGCGCACGCCAGCAGGATGGCGGCCGTCTGCGTGGCCGCCACGGCCACGTGCGCCTCCGGATACCCGCCATCCGACGCCGCCCGCCGAAGCTGCTCCGCCACCGACCGGTAGTCGCCAAACAGCCGCGACAATCCCTCCACGTCCATCGTCACCATCCGCTCGCCGCGCGCGCACACCCGCGGCGAACACGTCCGTGCAATGTCCACGAGAGACGACGAGACATCCGACCCGGTGGGCGCATGCAGGCACGCGAACATGGCAGACGGCCCCTACGCCACCCGCGCCGTGGCCGACACCCGCACGGGGCGATCTTCCACACCCGACACGCGCTGCACGCGCTGCACGCGCAGGTCGGTATCGAGGCCCTCGAACATCCGGTTCGGCACCGACAGCGCCCACTGCCCCGGCACGCGCAGGCCCGTTGTCACCGGCTGCAGCACCAGACTGACGCCACCCGCACTGCGCGTCATCGGCGTGTTCCCCACGGTGAGGCCGATCGCCTGCTGCCCCTCCAGTACCCGCTGCAGCCGTTTCCATGTGCTCGGCGGCAGACGGCGCAGCGCGACCGGCGGCGCGTCGGCCAGGTCGAGGACGATGGCGCCGAAGCCACCGGCCTGGAGGATGAGATTCGTGGCCTTCAGGGCGCGGTCGAGGGCCCGATCCGTCAGGTTCTGCCGGTTGGCGACAAACGGGAACGCCGACGTACTGCCGTCGCCCCGCACCCACAGGACGCGGTCCAGCACGACGCCGGCCGCGGCCGCCGAGTCGGGATCGAACGCATCGAAGGTGTCCACCAGCGCCACCCGCTCGCCGCGCTGCGTCGCCGAGCCCAGCAGGGCCATGAGCAGGCTGGTCCGCCCCGACGATCGCGGCCCCACGACTTCGGACCACTGACCGAGGGGAAACCCGCCGCCCAGATGACGATCGACATCCGCCACACCCGTGGCCAGCACCTCCGGCAGGCGTTGCGTGAGCGTGCCGGTCACCGGCACCAGCGTCCGGTCGAGTTTGCGCGCCCGCAGGGCGGCTTCGAGATCCGCGCGGCTCATGGCAAGGGCACTCATGGGGGACCTCCTCAACTAGGTCGTTCGGCCGTTCGGCCCTGGGCCGTTGGGCTCTCTAGCCTCTAGCCTCTAGCCTCTAGCCTCTAGCCTCTAGCCTCTAGCCTCT
>CAYNDV010000028.1:0-22462 GCA_964396055.1 uncultured Vicinamibacterales bacterium
AGAAGCAAGAAGCAAGAAGCAAGAAGCAAGAAGCAAGAAGCAAGAGACGCCTCAACGCTGCGGGCGCGCCGGGTGGGCAACCCGGCGCGCCCGTGTCGTGTTCGACCTTCCTTCGTTCAGAAGTTCGCGGCCCACTGTCCTGTGTCGCCCGTGTCGACGGGCTGGGGTCCCGCGGCCTTCTTCTTCGGTGCGCCCGCGCGCTTGATGGGCGTCACCGCCGCGGGGCGCGGGCGGGCGGCCGTGGCCGGCGCTGCGGCCACCGCATCCCGGCCCATCACGATGGCCATGAGGTCGAGAGCCGCCCCCTTGGTCGTCTCGGTCTGCGCGAACAGTTCCTCGGCCGCGGCCGCGCTCTCTTCGGCGCTTGCGGCCGTGCTCTGCGTGACCTTGTCGAGCTGGGACATGGCCGTGGTGATCTGGTCGATGCCCTGCCGCTGCTCACGGGCCGCGCCGGCCATGCCGGCCACCAGGGCGCCCACGCGGCCGGCGATCTCGCCGTTCTTGCCGATGAGCGACGAGACCTCGCTGTAGAGCCGGAGGGTCTCCTGCGACTTCAGCGACGACTCCTCGATGAGCTGCTGGGTCTCCTTGGCGGCCTGGGCGCTGCGCTGGGCCAGGTTGCGGACCTCGTCGGCCACCACGGCGAACCCCATGCCGGCCTCGCCCGCCCGCGCGGCTTCGACGGCGGCGTTCAGGGCGAGGATGTTGGTCTGGAAGGCGATTTCGTCGATCGTCTTGATGATGCGCGCCGTCTCCTGGCTCGCCCGGGTCGCTTCCTTGACGGCCTGCTCCATGGCCGTCATCCGGTCGTTCACCGACCCGAAGTTGGCGGCGGCTTCCACGCTCATCAACTGGTTGATTTCGGCGGCGCTGTCGGCGCCCTGGCGGACCATGCTGGCCAGTTCCTCGAGCGACGCGCTCGTCTCTTCGAGCGACGCGGCCTGCTCGCTCGCGCCCTGGGCCAGGGACTGGCCGGCCGCCGACACCTGTGACGCGGCCGCCGCCGTCTGATTTGCGTTGCTGGTCATGTCGTCGGCAATCGCGCGCAGCGGCCGCGTGATCAGGCGGGTCAGCCAGGCCGCCGCGCCGACGCCCAGGACCAGGGCGGTGACCGCAACAACCATGATGAACCAGTCATAGAAGATGACGTCGGCGTGGAGGTCCGTGCCGACCTGCTCCTGGGCGGCGCCGACCGCCTGCTCGAGGTCCGCCATGGACCTGGTGAGACCGAGCCCGACGTTGACCAGCCGGTCCTGGATGCCTGGCTGGGCGGCTGTGTCTTCCGCCTTCACGGCCGCGATCAGTTCCTTCAGCGTCGCCTCGTAGGCGCCGAGCTGCTGGCGGATGTCTCGCACGATCTGTGCACGGGCGGGCTCCGTGATCGCGCTGGACGCGTCGTCGAGCGTCTTGACGAGAATGGCGCGGTTCTTCTCGTAATTGGCCAGCGTCTGGTCGCTCTTCGTCAGGAGGTACTCCTTCAGGTCCAGCCTGACCATCAGCAGTTCCACCTGGAAGTCGCCCGCGAGGGTGTTTTCGCGCGACAGGGCTCGATACGCCTCCACGCCGTCGTTGGCGTGGCCGAGCCCGATGAAGCCCGCACCGGCGACAGCGGCCATCAGCAGGAGAACGGCAGCGAACCCGAAACCAATCTTGCGGCCGAGCGTGAGGTTGGCAAGCATGTCTATCTCTCCATCCCGCAGTGTCCACGGCATAAACCAAGAGGCACAGATCGAACGACATATGCGCCGAGCCGTGCCTCTTCTGGGCAGGGCTTTCCCCTGCCCGATCAGGCGTGCACGCCGGCCCGCGGCCCAGAGGGCTGCGCCCCGCGTGCGCCTTCCCCCACGGAGGAAGGTCGTCGGGAGGGTAATCGGCCGACCCTGTGCGGGCTTGAATCCGGAGGTATGATGTCAGCCGCTGGAGGACCCTGACGTGCGCGTGCCCAAGCTGTATGTCCTGCTGGCTGCCGCCAGCGTCCTGTCCCCGCTGGCCGCGACGGCCCAGTCCCGGGGGCCGTTGTCCCTCTCGTCGCCGGATGGACACCTGTCGGTCACCGTTGACGCCGGCGCCGCGCTGACGTGGTCCGTGGCCTGGAAGGGGCGCCCGCTGCTTGCACCGTCACGCCTCGCCCTCGTCCTCGGAGACCGGACACTCGGCGAGCGGCCCGTTGTAGCCGGTTCGTCGCAGCGGAGCGTGGATCAGGTGCTGCGCCCCGTGGTGCGCTACAAGCGGGGCGAGATCCGCGACCGCTTCACCGAACGCCGCATCGACTTCCTGGGCGGGTACGCGCTCGTCGTCCGCGCCTACGACGATGGCGTGGCCTACAGGTGGGAGACGGCCCTCCCGGGCGACGTGACCGTGCGCGACGAAGTGGCGACCTTCGCGTTCGGCGGCGACCACCTGCTGTACTTCCCGGAAGAAACCAGCCTCATCTCGCACCAGGAGCGGCAGTACAAGCAGTTGCGGATCGGGGAGCTGAAGGACGGACAGTTTTCCAGCCTCCCGGCCCTGGTCGTGATTGCCGGCGGCCCGAAGGTGGCCATCACGGAATCGGACCTGTTCGACTACCCGGGCATGGACCTCACGTCCGCCGGCACCCCGCACGCTTTGCGGGGCCTGTTCCCCGCCTACCCGGCGGCGACCGCGATGGAGCGGGACCGCACCGAGCGCGTAACGGTGCGGGAGCCCTGGATCGCGCGCACGCGGGGCACCCGGTCGTTTCCCTGGCGTGTGCTCGTCGTGGCCGAGCGTGACGGCGTCCTGCTGGAATCCGACATCGTGTACCGCCTGGCGTCCGAGACGACCATGACGGACACCTCGTGGATCCGCCCGGGCAAGGTCGCCTGGGACTGGTGGAACTTCAACAACGTCTTCGGCGTGCCCTTCCGCGCCGGCGTGAACACCGACACGTACAAGCACTACATCGACTTCGCCGCGGAGCACGGCATCGAGTACGTGATCCTCGACGAAGGGTGGTACCGGCTCGGCGACCTGCTGTCCGTGGTGCCGGAGATCGACATGGACGCGGTGGCCGCCCACGCCCGGGCCCGCAAGGTGGGCCTCATCATGTGGGTCGTGTGGAAGACGCTCGATCAGCAGATGGAGGCGGCCCTCGACCGGTTTGCGGCGTGGGGCGTGAAGGGCATCAAGGTCGACTTCATGCAGCGCGAAGACCAGTGGATGGTCAACTACTACGAGCGCGTGGCGCAGGCCGCCGCCAGACGGAAGCTGCTGGTCGACTTCCACGGCGCCTACAAGCCCACCGGTCTCTACCGCACCTACCCCCACGTCGTCACCAGCGAAGGGGTGTTGGGGCTGGAGCAGAGCAAGTGGGGCGAGGACGCCTCCCCGCTCAATGCGGTCACCTTCCCGTTCCTGCGCATGCTGGCCGGGCCCGTCGACTACACCCCCGGCGCCATGCACAACGCCACGAAGGCCGACTTCAAGCCCATCTTCAACCGCCCCATGAGCCAGGGCACGCGGTGCCATCAACTGGCGATGTACGTGGTGTTCGAGAGCCCCCTGCAGATGCTGGCGGACTCACCGTCCAACTACCGAAGGGAACCGGAGAGCCTGGCGTTCATCGCGAAGGTTCCCGTCGTCTGGGACGACCTGCGGGTGCTGAGTGCGGCCGTGGGCGGACACGTCCTGCTGGCGCGCCGCTCGGGTTCGTCGTGGTTCGTCGGCGGGTTGACCAACTGGGACGCCCGTGACGTCGAGGTTGATCTCTCGTTCCTCGGTCCCGGCGCGTTCAACGCCGAGATTCACCGCGACGGTCCCAACGCGGATCGCGCCGGTGTGGACTACGTCCGCGAGGTGCGGCCGGTGTCGGCGTCGGATCGGTTGAAGATCCATCTCGCCCCCGGCGGCGGCGTGGCCATCCGGATCGACCCGGTGCGTTAGGTGAGTTGCCGCGGAACGTCCGGCCGGCGCCGCTTTGTAGCAGAATGAAACGATGAACAGGACAATCCAGGTCGTGTGCGCGCTGGCGGCCATCTGCCTGGCTCCCGCGGCAGCCGGCGCCGTCACCGGGCAGGGCGTCCCGCGAGCCGCGGTCGTCAGGAACGGATTCGATCTCGGCGTCGTCGCCATCGGGCAGGAGGCCGAACAAGCCTTCGAGATCCGGAACGACGGCGATGCCCCGCTGACCCTCGGCAAGGCCACGGTGTCGCGGGGCGGCAAGGTCCTGGCCGCGCCCGCCAGCATCGCCCCTGGCGGCACCGGCCAGATACGGATCGGCTTCGATACCTTCCTGCTGCGTGGCAAGGCCCCCGTCGTGGCCGCCTTCCCGACCAACGATCCCGTGACCGCCCGTCTCGAGTTGTCGGCCACGATAGAGGTGAAGGCCTTCGTCAGCGTCGATCCCGGCCAGGCCCGGTACCTGATGGTGCAGGGGGCCCCGGCCGGCACGATCAGGCAACTGGTGTGGGCGGATGACGCGGACATTGCCGTCACCGGTGTCACGAGCCCCTACCCGTTCCTCGCGGTGGTGTTCCGCGAGGCCACGGCGCAGGAACGGGTCGCCGCCGTCGCGCGCCGGCAGTGGGTGGTGGACATCACGTTGCCGAGCGACGCCCCCGTGGGTGCGCTGGCGGGTCATGTGGTGCTCGCCATCGAGCACCCGGCGCAGAAGAAGGCGTGGATACCCGTCAGCGGGTTCGTGCGGCCCATGTTCGCGGTCACACCACCGTCCGCCGATCTCGGCACGTTCAACCCGAGGGCCCCGAGTCTCGGGGTGCTGGTGGTGAAGAACTTCGCCGATGAGTCAGCCGACCTGACCGGTGTGACGAGCAGCGTCGCGGGCCTGAAGGCCGCCATCGAAGTCGTGGAGGCCGGCCACCACTGGCGGATTCGGATCTCAGCCGATCCCTCGCTCGCCGGTCCCGTGGAGGGCCGGATCCGCATCACGACGTCGAGCCCGAAGGTCCCGGTGATCGAGGTGCCGATCAGGGGGGTGGCGGGGGGGTAGGGACAGAGGACAGAAGACAGAAGACGGAAGACAGAAGACAGAAGAGAAGCAAGGAGCAAGAAGGAGCACGCCTCAAAGAGAACGGGCGCGGCGGGGACGAATCCCGCCGCGCCCGTCGTCTTTCCCTAGCCTCTCCCCTAGCCTCTAGCCTCTAGCCTCTAGATCCCCGGGAAGTAGTGGCTGGCCAGCTTGGCCGAGTCGAGCAGCGTGGAACCCACGCCGACCGCGTAGCGGCCAGGTGTCCGGCGTGTGTGGAACGACCAGACCCAGGCCTGCGCTGCGAGGGCGTCCTCCGGCGGGTTGACGGCGTCGGCGGAGTGGTTCAGGTTCAGGTACATCCAGCCACCCGTGAAGGAGGTCAGGCTGGCCACGGGCACCACCTGCGTCGCGCCGCCGAAGGCGTCGGTGTTCAGCGACGCGGCGTCCTCAGCCGTGTCGAACGCGACGAGGCCCTCCTGGTCCAGCGGGAACCAGGCGGGAGGCGTCCCGCAGCCGAAGGCCGAGATGTCGCTCACCTTGGGATCGCGCCAGACCACCAGGGACGTGCTCTGCGGGCGCGGGCCAGGGCTGGCGTCGTTGAAGTAGCGCGCCGCGAAGTTCGTCGAGAGCGGCTCGCGGTTGTCGGCGGCCGACCAGCCCACGAAGCGGCCGTAGAAGGTGTATTCACCGGACGTCGAGGTTTCGGGATCCGCCGAGCTCGCCGTGATGTGGACGACCGGTTCGGTCAGCGACCAGTTCTGGCTCGGCCGCTGGATCGTGAACTGGCCCCACAGCGTGTTCTGGTTGGTGGCGGAACCCATGCCGCCGTTGACGAAGTAGCCGGGATCGCTCGGCAGCCCCGCCGCGCAGCTGTTGATCGCATCCACGGTGACGTAGCCCCGGGCGACCTTGTTGGCCGCGCCGAAGTCCTGACCCACACACCCGCCGGCCACCGACGAGAACTTCCCGGTGAGCGCGTTGCGGAGATGGGCCACCGTTGCCGCATCCAGGGGCGCCGGCGGGAGGATGCCCGTGCAGGTCGCGAAGTTGATGTCCTGCGAGAACCAGCCCTGCGGGCTGATGGTGTCCGTCGGGTCCTGGCCATCCGACGCGGTGCGGGGCAGGGTGCCGTTCAGGACGTCACGCAGGTTGATGGTCTGCATGTCGTAGCCGGTCAGGTACACCTTGAAGTTGAACACCGGGATGCCCAGGTCGCTCCACAGCGTGACGTTGGCGAGCATCGCCGTGGCCGACGCGTTGTTGATCTGGAAGACGGTCGTCGTGGCCTTGGGCGAGCTCAGGTCCACTTCGAAGTACGGCACCAGCAGCGTGGCCGCAGGCCGTTCGGTCACCGGGGTCTGGGCCGACGCGGTGGCACCGGTACCCAGCACGGCGAGGAGGCAGCAGAGTGCAATGAGTGATCGCATGTGTCGTGGTTCCTCGTGTGTGGGCTAGAAGCCGATGATGAACATGGACGCGTCCTTCGCGCTGTCGAGACGCGTCGCACGGGCCCCGACGGTGTAGCGGCCCGAGGTGGTGAGCGCGCTCACCCAGGCCTGCGCCGCCAGGGGGTTCTCCGGGGGATTCGCGCCGGCCGGAGCCACCATGGTGTTCATGTTCATGTAGATCCACCCGAAGTCGAAGGGCGTGGGCAGCGCGTCGCCGCCGACCGTCACGGCCTGCGTGGCCAGCGGGAACGCCGGGGTGGCGGCCGGGGGCGGCGGGAAGACCGGCGGCGGCTCCGGCGTGTCGAGATCGAAGGTGTCTTCCTGCTCGTCGAACGCCATCACGTCGCTGGTGGCCAGCGGGAACCACGACGGGAACGAGATGCACGACGGCGGGAAGACGCTGGCGACCTTCGGGTCGCGCCAGGCCAGGATGCGGGTCGAGGCGGTGTTGCCGCTCGCGCGGTACGGCACCGCGAAGGTCGTCGACAGCGGCTCGCGGTTGTCCGCCGCCGTCCAGCCCACGTGCCGGCCGTAGAACGTGTACTCGCCGGGCACCGATGTCTCGGGGTCCATCGCGTCAGCCTTGATGTGCACCAGCGTGTCGCCCGCAGCGACGTTGCGGCCCTTGTGGACCAGGTAGTAGTCGCCCCACAGGACGTTCTGGTTGGTGGCCGTTCCGAAACCGCCGCTGACGAAGTATCCCGGGTCGCTCGGGACGCCGAGGCTGCAGTGGGTCACCGTGTCAACCGTGACGTAGCCCCGGGCGAACCGGTCGCCGTGACGGAAGCCGTTGCAGGTGCCCGTCAGCGCCGAGATGCCGCCCGTGAGCGATGCCTGGATGTGCTGGATGTATTCAGGGCTCAGCTGTGAGGGCGGCGGGAGGATACCACCGCAGCTCGCGAAGTTGATGTCCTGCGAGAACGGCCCCTGGTTGCTGATCGTGTCGCCCGGGTCCTGGCCGGCGCTGGCCGTGCGGGGCAGGCGGCCGTTCAGCACATCGCGCATGTCGATGGCCTGCATGTCGAACCCGGTCAGGTAGACATTGAACGCCAGCACCGGAACGCCGTAGTCGCTCCAGACCGTAACGTGCGCCATCACGGCCGTCGCGGAAGAGTTGTTGACCTCGAAGATCGTCGTCTGGCCGTTCGGCCTGGCCATGTCGACTTCGAAGTACGGCAGCAGCAAGGTGGCCGCGGGCTGCTGGGCCACCGTTTGAGCTGCCGCAGGGGTGCTTGAGCCGAGCAGGAGCCCGGCCGCCAGGCAAAGCACTAGACACGAGTTGCGCATTGCGCCTCCATGGAGCGGAGCGGTTGATTGGAATCGGAAACCCGACCGATCAGATACTAGTTACCGGAGCCGGGACTGTCAACACAAGATCCGGTAACGTCTCTCGAAGCGGCTGTGCGCTATCTCACAGCTGGCGCGGGCACCACCTTCCAGGCCCGCAGCGCGCCGGCCGTCGTACAGCCGGTCTTCTCGGTCGACGGTTCCTGGCCGAACATCGCGACCAGTTCGCCCTGCCGATCGCCATCGAGGTCGGCAACCCGCACCGCCGTGCCGCGGCATCCGCCGACGGCTCGCGTGTCGGCGGCCCGTTCGCGGATGAACGATCCGTCACCACGGCCGCGCCACAGCATCACCCGGCCGTCGCTGGTCACCCCGGCCAGGTCCGGCACGCCATCACCGCTGACGTCGCCCGCCGCCAGGCTGTTGGTCGCCTCCCGGCCAGCCTGGTTGAGCAGCGCGGTTCGGACCCACGTCCCGTCGGCCCGCGACAGGAACGTGTCCACGCCGTGCCGCCATGCCCCGTTGGCGAACGCCAGCCACGACAGCGCGACGTCATCCCGCCCGTCCCGATCGAAGTCGGCGGCCGCGACACCGCGGACAAACGACTGTGGCGGCACGTCTGTCAGCACGCCCCAGGTCCACGACCCGTCGTCGCCGCCGAGCGCCAGGATGTCCTGGCGGCCCAGCACGCTGGAGGCCATCACCAGGTCGATGCGGCCGTCCGCGTTAAAATCGCCGGCGGCCAGGTTCGTTCCGAACAACCGTGTCGGTTCCGCCCCGCCCTCGATCCTCGACCATTTCCCGTCGCCGACGTTCCGGTAGACGGCAATGCCAAAGCCGCGCTGGGCGGCCGACTTGACTCCCGGGGCTGGCGACAGCGACGGTCCCTCACCCTGGGCGACGAGATCGAGGCGGCCGTCCCGATCCCAGTCCACGGCCAGGATGGCCCGCGACGGATACGCCTTCTGCATGTCGGCACTGCCCTGGGCGAACTCGAGGCCGTCGAGGGCCGCCGTGAACCCGCCCTTGCCGTCGCCGAGCAGGGCGATGATGCCCCGCAGGTGGATCGCGAGGGCCATGTCCTGATGCCCGTCGCCATTGAAGTCGCCGGCGGCCGTCGCGCCGTAGTCGAACCCGATCTTCGGGTATACCGCCTCGCGCCAGGGGCGCCAGGTGCCCTTGCCATCGCCGAGGAAGATCACCGGCGGGCGCAGCGTCTGGCGCGCCGGTGGCACCACGAGGTCGGGCGCGCCGTCGCCGTTCATGTCGGCGACGGTGAACCCCTCCCGCCACTGACCGGCCGTCGGCAGACCCTGCTCGAAGGGCCGCAGCGCCAGGGTCCGACCCTCGGCGATCTTCACCGGCGGTGGTGGCGCCGCGGGCGCCGGTGCTGCCGCCGCCGCGGGCTCGGCATCGGGCACGCGGAAAAGCTTGTAGTAGAAATACTCCTCGTCTTCGCGCACCACCTCGATCGGCACGCCCCACTGCGTGCGCACGAGCTCCGGGGTCACCCGCCGCGCTTCCTTCTTCGAGATGCGCGCTTCCTTGTACTGGCGCCCCTGGTCGTCGGTCAGCCATCCGGCGTCCTGGCGGGCCGTTCCGGCCTTCGCCGGTGTCGAGCCCTGGTTCGACTGGCCGGCCGGTGACGCGGCTGTCAGGGCCGCCAGCAGGAACGCGACGCCGATGCCGAGGCACACGCGTGCCCCGGACGTTCTTCCCGGTGTGTTGCGCATCCCTTCATCCTAGCATGGGGTCGCGGCCCGGCGCCGCCGCGCGGTGGCGCGACGGCGCCGGGTCGGTTTGGCGACCGACGGCGACTACTCCCACCAGATGTTCGTATGGAGGACCTTCTTCGCGCTGTCCAGCGGCACCGCACTGGACCCGACGGCGTACTTCGCGGGGAGCGTGGTCCGGCGGTGGAAGATTGTGACCCACGCCTGCGCCGCGGCGGAATCCTCGGGCGGAACGGCCCCGGCGGCCGCGACGGTCGCGTTCAAGTCGAGGAACAGCTGGCCCGACAGCGGAAGCGGGAGATCCGATGCCGCAACGCGGCGGGTCAGGCTGGGGAACGTCGTGGCGGTGATGTCCGACGCCTGTTCCTGCTCGTCGAACGCCACCAGTTCCTGGTCGGGCATCGGCCACCACGCTGGCAGTTCTTCGCACCCGAGAGGCTCGGCCGTGCTGACCTTGGGGTCGCGCCAGACGAGGAACTCGGTTTCGTTCGGCGCAAAGGGCATCTTGGCGCCGTTGAAGAACCGGGCCATGAACCGCGTGGCCAGGGGTTCGCGGTGGTCGGCGCCCGACCAGTTCACGAACCGGCCGTAGAAGGTGTACTGCCCGTCGGTGCTGGTTTCAGGGTCGTTACGATTGGCCAGCAGGTGGACCAACGGCTCAGAGAAGTCGGCCTTCCGGGTGCCGCCGATCAGGTAGTAGTCGCCCGACAGCACGTTCACGTCGATCGCGACGCCTGTTCCGTCAGCGTTGAAGTAGCCGGGATCGGCCGGTGTCAGTTGTGAACACTGGCTCGTGGTATCGATCGTGACGTAGCCTCGCGCGACGGTTCCACCCATGCGCAGGCCGGCGCAGTTCCCTGTGACCGGCGACATCCGGCCCGTGAGCCAGGCCTTGACGTGGGCCTTGGTGGCGGCGTCCATCGGTGCGGGCGGCATGGCGCCCGTGCAGCTGGCGAAGTTGATGTCCTGCGACAGGTCCCCCTGCGGACTGATGGTATCGGCCGGGTCCTGCCCGTCGGTGGCTGTCTGCGGCAGCTTGCCGATGATCACATCGCGCAGGTTGATCCACTGCACGTCGTACCCGGTCAGGTAGACGTTGAAGCGGAACACCGGCACGCCGAGGTCGGACCAGAGTGTCACGTTTACCAGGGCTGCCGTGGCGGAGGCGTTGTTGAGCGAGAAGACGGTGTTGGCGCTGCTGTTGGTGAACCCCACCTCGAAGTACGGCAGCAGCAGCGTGGCGGCGGGACGGTGTGACGGCGGCGTGGGCGGCACCCACTGGGCCAGCGCGGGCGCCGCTGCGGCGCCAAGGGCCAGACACACCACGGACACGATGAACGCTCGACGCATGCAGCCTCCTGGTGAACGCGGGGGCCTTCAGCGGGAGCACCGCACACGGTAGCCTTGCCGCGCCGCGCGTGTCAATCGCGGGACGAGGCCCGTATAATCGAACGCCATGAGCCGCGTCGCCAGACGTCCCCGTGCTGCGGGACGGCCGGGCCCTCCGCCCGCCGCGGCCTCGCTGCGCACGGCCGACGCGCCCGCACGGATCGCGTGGTGGGCGCTGGCGCTGACGCTGGCCGGTACCGGCTGGGTTGTCGACCCGTGGGCCGACGCGTCGTTCGACGCGCCGAAACGGCTGATCTGGCTCGTCGGCGCCGCTGGTGCCGCCGCCGCGGCATGGTGGCGGGCGGCGCCGGGCTTCGATGCCCGGGCGTGGCGAGGGTGGCCCGTGCCCGCCCGTGCGACGGTGGCCGCAGGCGCTGCCGTCGCGGCCTGCGCGTTCGTGTCGGCCGTCGTGTCCCCGCATCAGGCCGTCGCGTGGTCGGCGCTGCGCACCGCCAGCCTCGCGTCCCTGCTTGCGGTGATCGGTGCGTCCCGGGTGCTCGATGGCCGGCGATGGCAACAGCTGCTGGCCGTCGCCGCGACGGTCGTCGGCGGTAACGCGGTCCTGTCGCTGGCGCAGGCGGCGGGCCTGGAACTGCCTCTCCCCGTTGCCAGGCTCGGCGGGCGCCTGCCGACCGGAGCCCTGCTCGGCAACGAGGGGTACGTGGCGATCGCGGCCACGCTGCTCGCTGCGGGCGGCGTGGCGCTCGCCATCAGCCGGGCCCCATCGCAGGCCCGCCGAGCCGGCCTGGCCGCCGCCCTGCTCGGCACGGCGGCCATCATCGTCAATCGGAACACGTCCGGCGCCGCGGCGTTCGCCGTGGCCGCCGTCGTGGTGGTGTCGGTGCGCCGCGGGCGTCCGAAAGTCGTGATCGCAATGGCTGCGGCCCTGCTGCTGGCCGGGCTGGCGGCCGCCGTTGCGCCCGTTCGCCAGGCGACCTGGGACCGCATCCTCGATCCGGCCGGTGTGCCGCTGATCTCCGGCACCGGCCGGCCGCTGCCCACCGTCGAGCGGTACGACCGCCTCGCCACCTACCGGCTCGGCGCCTGGATCTCCGCTGCCGGCATGGTGGCCGATCGCCCGCTGACGGGCTTCGGGCCCGGCACCTTCGCGGTGGAATTTCTGCCGCACCGGCTCGACGCCGAGCGGCGGCTGCACGCCCGGTTCGTTCAGCCGGCCGGATCGACCTTCGTACAGACGCACCAGGACTACCTGCAGCTGGCCGCGGAGGCCGGAGTGCCTGCGGCGGTCTGCGCCGCCGGCGCCCTGGGATTGCTGCTGGGCTGGCTTGTCTTCGCGCGATCGGCGCCCCCCGCCGCGGACCCGGAACGCCTGGTGCTCACGGGCGTCATCGCCGCCGGCGCCGTGGCCGCGGTGGCCTGGTTTCCGTTTCAGATCCCCCTGACGGCCACCCTCCTGCTGCTGACGCTCGGCCGCGCGTGGGCGCTCGTTCGCTGGGCCGGACCGGGAGACAACCCATGAGCGCCGCCGCGCGGTGGATCGCGCTGCTGGCCATTGCCATGCTGGTGTGGCCCGAGATCCAAACCTACACGGGCGAACGCAACCTGCGCGAGGCGGGCCGGCTGCTGACGCAACTGATGACGGGCGGCGTGACGGGCCCCGGCATCACGCCGGTCGCGCAGCGCGCGCAGCAGATGGCGGCGCGTGCCGGCACGGTGCTCGAGACCGACCCACGCCCCGCCCTTCTCGAAGGCACCGCCTGGTTGATCCTGCGGCGCGGCCCCGATGCCCGCGCCGCACTCGAACGCGGCATCCGCCACGGGGAGCGGCCCGAGCTCACCATCATGCTCGGCCGCGCGCGGGGCATCTCGGGCGACGACCCCGGCGCGCGACAGGCCTTTCTTCGCACGGCCTGGATCAACCCCTACAGCATCGACACGTTGCCTGCCGCGATTCGCGAACCGATTCTCGAGCAGGTTCGGGCGCTCGAGCAGGAACTCACCAGGGGCAACGTCATCGCGGTACCGCCGCTCCCAATCCCGGATTGATTTATGCACGTCTGCCGGAAATCAATCCGGGATTGATTTTTGGCCTACCGACCGCGCAGCATCGCGCCGGCCGTGCGGGCCACGATCAGCAGGTCGAGCAGGAAGCCCTGGTGGCGGACGTAGTAGAGGTCGTATTCGAGCTTGCGTTTCGCGTCGCCGACGCTCGCGCCATACGGCGCGTTCACCTGTGCCCAGCCGGTCAGGCCGGGCCGGATGACGTGGCGCCACGCGTAGAACGGCAGCCCGGCTTGCAGCTGTTCGACGAACTCGGGCCGTTCGGGCCTCGGACCGACAAACGACATCTCGCCGCGGAGCACGTTGACGATCTGCGGCAGTTCATCGAGGCGCCAGCGCCGCAGGAACCTCCCCGTCGGGGTCTGGCGGGGGTCGTCGATGGCGGCCCAGCGCGCCTCCTCCTGCTCCGCGTCAACGCGCATCGTCCGGAACTTCAGGATGCGGAACGGCACCCCGTGGCGGCCCACCCGGATCTGCGAGTAGATGACGGGGCCGTCCCGGCGCGCGGCGATGAGTGCCGCGATGACGAGCGAGACCGGGAGGGCGGGCAGCATCAGGGTCGCCGCCAGGAGCACATCGGCCACTCGTTTGAGCGCTTCCACCGGGTGGTTGGTCGTATCCCACCCGCGGCCGAACAACCACTCGACTGTCATGCCGTCAACCGGGGTCGCCCGCGCGAGGTCCTCGTAGAGGTCGGGCTCGCTGCGCACGCGACACCCCAGCGGCAGGCAGGCCAGCAGCGGGGCCAGCACCGCCGGATCGCGGATCGACGAGATCGGCACGACGATCTCGTCCACGCCGAGGGTGGCGCAGGTGTCCGCAATCGCCGCGGACGACGGCGCGTCGGCGATCTCGAAACCCGCACCTGACGCACGTGCGAGGTCGCGCAGGCGCGCGGTCAGCGACCCCTCTCCGATGAACAGGAGCCTGGTGGGTCGGCGGCGGCGGACGCCGAGCCAGGCCAGGCGCGGCGCCGCCAGCAGGGCGGTCAGCAGACCCGCCGACACGAGGGAGATGCGGCGGCCCACGGGCAGGTAGAACGCCAGGTAGTACGCCACGACGGCCACCGCCACGGCTGCGGTGGCAGCCCCGGCGCTGCGCAGGAGCAGCGACGACGGCGTGCGGCCGTGTACGTGGTCGTACAACCCGGCGCCGGCCGCTGCCGGCAGCACGGCCAGCGCGGTGATGGCCGCCAGGCCGAGCGGCAGCGGCCCGGTGAGGGCGTCCAGGTACACCGGAGACAGGGCGTGGGCGGCCAGCACGGCCAGGCCGGCTGACGGCACGTCCCACGGCACCCACAGCCAGCTGCGCCAGGCGGCGGCGGTCTGCGCCAGGCGGCGGGCGGGCCGCGGGGTCACGGCGTCCTCCCGGCGGCGGCGCACCACAGCGCCTCGAGGTCTCGTGCGGAGCGCTCCCAGGAGTAGCGCTCTTCGACCAGGCGCCGTGCGCTGCGCGCCATCGCGACGCGGAGGGGCGCGTCGGCGAGCAGCCGGACCACGTGCGCGGAGAACGTGGCGGGGTCGTCGGCCACGAGCAGGTGCTCACCGGCAACGGCCTCGAGGCCGGCGGCGGCGGTGGTGGTTGCCACCACGGGCGTGCCGGCCGCCATCGCTTCGAGGATCTTCAGCTGCTGCCCCGAACCGGCGCGCAGGGGAGCGACGGCCACCGCCGCGGCCTCCAGGTGCGAGCGGACTTCCGGCACCGGGCCGACCAGCGTCACATGGGGGCTGGTGCGCGCCAGTAGTCGAACGGCCCGCGCCGGTCGCGCCCCGACCAGGCTCAACGTCGTCCCGGGCCGCGCCGCGGCGACCAGGGGCATGACCTGCCGGGCGAACCAGTCGGCGGCGTCCACGTTGGGGAAGTACCCGAGGTTGCCGACGAAGACGACCCGGGCGGGCCGCGCGGCGGGCTCCGCGAACGAAAACAGGTCCGTGTCGACGCCGTTCGGCACCACGTACACGTGCGTCTGATTGCCGATGGCCTCGCGATCCTGGCGCGCACTGACCGCCGCGGCCTCCACCGAGGCGCACAGCGTCCGCTCGTAGCGGTCGAGGCGGGCGGCCTCCAGGCGGGCAATCCATCCCATCGGGCCCCGATCGAGCTCCGCCCGGCGCCGCATGTTGACCGCCAGCGAATCGATGAGGTCGAGCACCACCGGCAGCGGCCGCACGCGGGGCACGAACGGCCCGAGGCGGCCGAGTTGCACGTGGGCGACGTCGAACCGCTCGCCGGCCAGGGCCGCGGCCACCTCGGCCCGCAGTTCGGCCGCGTCGTACATGGCCACCTGCAGGGGCAGGTTACCGGCCAGAGCCCCGACGGCGCGCAGGGCCATGGCCGCGTGGTGGCGGCGCACGAGCACGATGCGTTCGCAGCAGGCGTCGAGGGCCGCGAAGCGAGCCGGGTCGGGCGGGGCGCTGTCGAGCGCGATGAGCGTGATGCGGTGGCGGGCTGAGAGGAACCGGATCTGCTGGTACGCGCGCAGTTGATCACCCCGGAGCAGGGGTCCGGGAAAGCGCGACGTCAGGAACAGGATGCGCATGAACGATGAGCCCGTTCACCAGACTGTACCTGATGTGCCGCATCGGGCGGTAGGCGAAGTACACTGCGGACTATCGTGCGGATCCTGTTTGTCGCCACGAAGTGCCCGTGGCCGCCCCGCGACGGCGGGCGCCTGGCAATGTGGCTCGCGATCCAGGGCCTCTCGCGGGCCGGCCACGACGTCACGCTGGTGGCGCCCGCGGACGGGTCGGCGCCCGTGCCGCGTGAGCTTGCCGATGTCTGTACGCCACGCCTGGCACAGGCCGGCGCACGGACGTGGCCTGCGGCCATGGGGGCGGCGCTGGTGTCGGGCCGCGCCGTCACCGTGGCGCGGCACGATCGCCCGGCGGTGGCCGCCGAAGTGGCCAGGGCCATCGACGACGGCCGGCCGGATGTGGTGCACGCGGAGCAACTGCAGGCGTACGCCGCGTGTGCCGCGGCGCGGCGTGCCGGCATTCCCGTCGTGCTGCGCATGCAGAACGTCGAGTCGGATCTCTGGAGTCTGGTGGCGCGTGCGCGCCCGGGTGCGCGCCCGCTCGAGTTGGAAGCCATCCGGCTGAGGCGCGACGAGCGGCGCGCCATGTCCGAGGCGCAGCGTACGGTCGCGCTCACGGAACGGGACGCCGGGCGCCTGCGCGACGGGCTGCCCGACGACGTCCAGTCCCGCACCCACGCGGTTCCGCCAGGCGTGCCGGCCATCTGGCCCGCCGGGACAGCCGTCGATGGGGCCCCGGCCGTCGCCATTGCCGGCAGCGGCGGGTGGTGGCCGAATCGCGACGGGCTCCAGTGGTTCCTGGCGGACGTGTGGCCCCGTGTTGTGGAAGCCCTGCCTGCGGCACGCCTGCACGTCTTCGGCGCCGATCGCCGCATCGCCGGCTCCGGCGTCGTCTGCCACCCGGCGCCCGACGAATCCTCGGCGGCATTCCCGGCCGGCGCCATCTGCGCGGTCCCGCTGCGGGTTGCGTCTGGCATCCGGATGCGGGTGCTGGAGGCGTGGTCGCGCGGCTTGCCGGTCGTCGCGACGAACGAGGCGGCTGCCGGCCTCGAGTGGCCGGGCGAGCCGCCGCTGCTGGTGTGCTGCGGCGCCGAGGCGTTCGCCGCCGCGATTATCGGGCTCGCCCGCGATCCCGAGCGGCGAACCCGACTGGCCGCCGCCGGCCGCTCTGCCCTCGAAGCCCGCTACGACCCGGCCGCGTCGACCGGTGCGCTGCTGGACGTCTACCGCGCGGCGACGGGGGCCGTCTCGGGGTGAGGGGCGGTCAGGGGCACGCCTCAAGATTCAGCGAGACATCGTCATCCCTTCTTGCTTCTGGATTCTTGCTTCTGACTCAGCGCCAGCCCCTAGAAGCCCACGGCCCCGATCGCCTTCCGGTCGATCGTCGGCGCGTACTTCTTCGCGACCCCCTCGATCTCCGCAGCCTTGCCAATGAGGACGAACACGAGGTTGTCGAGCGGGAAGTGCTGCTTGATCACCCGGTTGACATCCGCCATCGTCGCCGCGTCGATCTTCGCGTAGTACGTGTTGACGTCGCGCTCGTCGAGGCCCGAGTACACCAGGTCGGCCAGCAGCGGTGCCAGCTGGTTGCTGGTTTCGATCTCGGGCGGGAACTGCCCTTTGAGGTAGCTCTTGGCGGACTGCAGTTGCTCGGCCGAGATGCCCTTTTCGTGCAGCCCCTTCAGGACGCCGAGGGCCATGTCGATGGCGCGCTCGGTGGCGTCGTTGCGCGTGTAGGTGTTGATCGCAAACGGCCCGCGCGCCTGCCACTCGGCGAAGCTCGATCCCGCGCCGTAGGTCAGGCCTGACTTGATGCGGAGCTCAGTGTTCAGCATCGACGTGAACCGGCCGCCCAGCAGCGTGTTCACGATCTCGACGATGACCCGATCGGGGTTGGTCCGGCTGATGCCCACGTTGCCGATCCGGAAGTACGTCTGTGTGGCGTCGGGCTTGTCGACGAGCAGGAGGCGCCTGCCCGTCACGGGTGCCGCCTCGGGCACCCTCACCGGCGGCGCGGTCCGGACGGGCCACGCGCCGAAGAGGCTCGACAGTTGCTGCTCCATCTCGGCGGTGGCGAAGTCGCCGACCACGGCCATCACGGTTCCCGCGGGCGTGTAGAACGTCTGGTAGAACTTCACCACGTCGTCACGCGTGATGCCGGCCAGGGAGGACTCGTCGCCGCCGGCCGGGCGCCCGTACGGGTGCCGGCCGTACAGGTACGCGTTGTAATAGGTGGCGATGACGCCGGCGGCGCGGTCCTTGCCGGCCTTGATGCCGTCGATGCGCTGCTGCTGCAGTTTGGTGACCTCGGCCGCCGGGAACGCGGGCCGCATCAGGGCGTCGGCCAGCAGGTCGAGGCCCTTCGCGATGTCCTTCTTCATGAACTCGGCGGAGACCGACGTGGCGTCCACGTTCGCCCCGGCGCCGAGGGATCCCCCGATGAAGTCGAGTTCCTCGGCGAACCGCTCGGCGTCGCGTGTGGTGGTGCCGCGGCGCAGCAGGGCGGCGGTCATCGACGCGACCCCCTCCTTGCCGGCGGGGTCGGCCACCGATCCGGCGCGGATGGCCGCCGCGACGCTGATCATGGGCACTTCGCGCTGCTCCATCAGCAGCAGCGTCAGGCCGTTCTTCAGGACGACCTTCTTGTAGGGCGGCAGCGCGAGCGAGCCCGGCTGGGCCGCTGCGGCCGCGGCCGACACGAGGAGGAGCAGGGCGCCGATGGCGATGCGGGTGAGTCTGGTCATGGTCGCCTCCTACTTCCTGTCCGCGGCCGTGTCGGGCACGAACGTGGCCACCGTCCGGTTCTGCGCCCCGAAGTACTTCCGCGCCACGCGCTGGACGTCGGCGCGGGTGACCCTCGCGACATCGTCGGCGGCAGAGAACAGCTTCCGATAGTCTCCGAAGAACACCTCGTAGGTGCCGATGGCGTTGCTGCGGCCGCTGATCGTCCGCACCTGCCGGTAGAAGCCCGACAGCAGGATGTTCTTGGCCTTCTCGATCTCCGCGTCGGTGACCGACTCGGACGCGACCCGATCGAGTTCCTCGTAAATAGCCTTCTCGACCACGCCGGGATCCACGCCCGCCTTGGGCTGGGCCGCCACTTCGAACAGCGTCGGGTCGAAGGCGAAATCACTGCCGCCGCTCACCGAGAGCGCGATCTGGTCCTTGTCCACCAACCGCCGGTACATGCGCGAACTCTGACCGGCGAAGAGCACCGTCTCGAGCACCTGCAGCGGGTAGTAGTCCGGATCCGATGTGGCCGGCACGTGGTACCCGATCTGGACGATGGGCAACTGACCGAACTTGCGCACGACGACGCGGCGTTCGCCAAGTTGTTCGGGTTCCTTCGTCTTCACCGGCGGCGGGGGCGCGGACGAGGGGATGGGCTCGATGTACTTTTCGGCCAGCCTGACGATCTCGTCGAACGTCACGTCGCCCGATACCACCATGGTCGCGTTGGACGGGGAGTAGCCGGTCTTGAAGTGCGCCTTCAGGTCGTCCATCGTCCACGCTTCGATGTCCGACATCCAGCCGACCACCGGCCACTGGTACGGGTGGGCGGTGAAGGCCGTCGCCCACAACTGTTCGTTGAGGATGCCGGCGTTGTTCGCATCGACGCCGTTGCGGCGCTCCGAGGCGATGACGCCGCGCTCCGATTCGACGATCTCCGGCACGAACGCCAGGTCGCGGATCCGGTCCGCCTCGAGGTCGAAGATCAGTTCGAGGGCCGACCGGGGGAACCAGTCCTGGTACACCGTGACGTTCTGGCTCGTGTAGGCGTTGTTGGATCCGCCGTTGGCTTCCATCACCCGGTCGAACTCGCCGGGGCCGTACTTCTTCGCGCCGTTGAACATCATGTGTTCGAAGAAGTGCGAAATGCCCGTGGTGCCCGGACGTTCGTTGCGCGAACCGATCCGGTAGAAGACGTAGAGCGCCACGTTGGGAATCGAATGATCCTCCTGCACCAGGATCTTCATCCCGTTCTTCAGCGTGTGCGTCCGGACGTCGAACTGCTGTGCGCCAGCGGGCGCTGCCGCAGCGGCCACCAGCGCGAATGCCAGCATCGATCCGAGCCAGCGGTGTCTGTTGCTCATCGGTCGATCCTCATTTCTCGTCCCACCCTCTAGCCTCTAGCCTCTAGCCTCTAGCCTCTAGCCTCTAGCCTCCAGCGTCTAGTCCCTGAGCAACCCCACTACCCGGTTGATCAGGCCGGCCGAAAAGATGCCGCCCGCCTCGAGGGCGTGGCGGCTGTGCTCCAGCGCGTCCGCCACTTCCGAAAAGGTCAGCGGCACCCGGTTCTCGCTGGCGGCCGGCCCCGTCGCGGTGACGGCCGTCCGGGCCAGCAACGCATCCAGATCCTCCGTCTGGCGTCCCGCCACCAGCGCCTGCGCCACCCCGGCGAGCAGCAGGTGCGGGTGGGCGGACCCATCCGGCAGCCTGAACTCGATCGTGCCCGGGCTGGTCTCGCGACCGTGCTCGTCGGTGGGGATGATCGGGATCCGGACCAGGGCCTTCCGGTTGTAGCGGCCCCACGTCACGACGCTCGGCGCTTCCTTGCCCTGACTCAATCTGACGAACGAATCGCGGCTGCGGTTGCCGAAGGCCATCAGGGCGGCGCCGTGCTGCACCAGGCCCGCGATGAGCCACTGCGCCTCGGCGTGCAGGCGGCTGTCGGGACCTGAATGGGGCCGGTATGCGCCGTTGTCCGACATCGCGAAGTGGAAGTGCATGCCGCTGCCGGCGTGGCCCTTGCGGGCCATCGGCGCGAAGCTGCACAGCATGCCGGCGCGCAGCGCGAGGTTGCGCAGCACCCACTGCGTCAGCACCACGGCATCGGCCGCCGCCGGCAGGGGCTGGAGCCACAGCTCGATCTCGTGCTGTTCCCACACGCGCGCATCGACCGCGTCGGCCTGGACGTACCCGACCTCGGCGTGGCCGTACTTGACCGGCACCCCCATCTCGGCCAGGTGCAGCAGGGCCCGGCGGCGCAGCGCTTCGCCGAAGACGAACGGCGAACTGGCGTGGTAACCGCGTTCGTTGGCGCCGTACGCCTCTCCCTCTTCCGACCGGTGGCCGAGGAAGAACTCGATTTCGCCCAGCGCGTGCAGCTGCAGGCCGGTCTCGGCCGCCAGCCGCGCGTGGGCCGAACGGACGATGGTGTCGGGCGATTCGGCCAGGGGCTCTCCCTGGCGGTTGTAGTGGCTGCAGAGCACGGCCATCGTCGGCTCGGGCGAGAAGGGATCCAGGAACGCCGTCGAGAGCCGTGGCCGCAAGACGATGTCCGAGGCGCCCACGGGAATGCCGAGATCGCCGAACAGGCTGGAGCCGTCGGCCCGTTCGCCGCCTGCCAGCACGTCCTTGAGGTGCGCTGCGTCGCGGGGCACGAAGTCGAGCGTCTTCAGCCAGCCGTCGCCGCCGACGTGCATCAGAGAGAGTACGCGGATGCCGCGGTCGCGCACGAACGCGACCAGGTCGTCGGCCGACCAGTACGCTGGAGGCTTGCCGATGGCGCGGTGAAGGGTCTGCGCGGGGTCCTGCGTCGGCGCCGGGACCCGCGGGGTGGCATACGTGTCGGTCATGGAAGCTCCACGCGGGCCGGGGCGGCCCGCCAACGGGGGGCCTTCATTATATCCCGCGCCTCCACGCCGCCGGGGCGGGCCCGTCTCTGTTACCATGCGGCAACTTCCCACCGGAGCCGACAATGCCTCGACGTGTGTGGTCCTGTTTCGTGTGCGTGATCCTGGGCGGCTCCGTCGCCGCCGCCCAGCCACCGGCTCCGCCCCAGCCGATGTCTGCCGTGGGCCTGGCGGCGGTCTGGGACGCCGAGCGCGTGTCGTGGCCCGTGCCGCCACTCGTCCGCCACGCCGATGTCGAAGGCCGCCTCCGGAGCGTGCAGCAGTCGGCGCCGGACCTCTTCCGCCTCGAGGAAATCGGCCGATCGGTCGAGCAGCGCTCGATCAACCACCTCTGGTTCGGACGGGGCGCGACACACGTGCTGCTCTGGTCGCAGATGCACGGCGACGAGCCGACCGCCACGGCGGCCCTCTTCGACGTTTTCGAGTACGTGCGCCGGCATCGAACCGACCTGCATGTGGCCCGGATGCTCGACGCGCTGACGATCCACGTGGTGCCCATGCTGAACCCCGACGGGGCTGAGCGGTTCCAGCGCCGCAACGCCCAGGGCATCGACATCAACCGCGATGCCCTTCGCCTCCAGACGCCCGAGGGACGCGCCCTGAAGGCGTTGCGCGACCGGCTCGATCCCCTCGTCGGCTTCAACCTCCACAACCAGGCGTGGCGGACCTCGGCGGGCAGGACGAAGGAGCCCGCGTCGATCTCGTTGTTGTCGGTCGCCTTCGACGAGGCACGGACGGAGAGCCCCGGCCGGCTGCTGACCAAGCAGCTGTGCGCCATCATCCGGGAGGCCCTCGAGCCGCTGGCGCCGGGGCGCCTCGCCCGCTACGACGACGAGTTCGAGGTGCGGGCGTTCGGCGACAACGTCACGAAATGGGGTACGAGCGTCGTCCTCATCGAGACGGGACCGTGGCCGGCCCCCGATCCCGATCCGTACCTGGTGCGCCTCAACTTCGTCGCGCTGGTCAGCGCGCTCGACGCGCTGGCCACCGGCCGCGTTCGGCAGGCCGACAAGGCCGGGTACGAAACGCTGCCGATGAACGACAGCAACCTGTTCCACCTGCTCATCCGCCATGCGGCCGTCGTGGCCGGTACCGGTGTGGCACCGTTCACCGCCGACATCGGCGTCGTGGCCAGCCGGACCGTCCGCGAGATCGACGGGGAGCGGCGGACAGCCCTCGTCGCGCGTATCGAAGACCTGGGCGATCTCCATCCGTTCGGCGCGCTGGAGGACATCGACGCGGCCGGACTGGTGGTGGCCCCGCTCTACGACGCAGAGATCAAGGCCGGCGACACGATTTCGCTGCCGGACTTCGCGTCGAAACCGGCCGTGCAGACCGTGGCGCCCGGCCAACCGGCCGCGCTGCTGCTCCTGCGTCAGGACGGCACCACCAACCGCTACCGAGTGGAGCGGGTCATTCGGTACTAGAGGCTAGAGGCTAGAGGCTAGAGGCTAGAGGCTGGAGGC
>CAYNDV010000028.1:22562-40765 GCA_964396055.1 uncultured Vicinamibacterales bacterium
GGTCGTCGTGCGGCTACTAGCCTCCAGCCTCAGGCCCCTGTCATAATGGTCCCGGGTCCACCCACGAAGATGTCCTGTCCCCGATGCGGCACCACGGTGCCGCCACTCGACGGCGCCTGTCCGTCCTGCGGCCTGCCGGCCGACGGGGCAACCGTGTTGCCGGGTGGACCGGCCACCGTCGAACCCGGCGATGGCACGGTGGCCCCCCACGTGATGGCGCCGCACCCCGACGCGACTGCGCTGCCGGCCGCGGCGCACCCCGACGCCACGGCCCTGCCACTGGCCGCGCCGCAGGCGGACGCCACCGTCGCGCCCCGATCAGCCGAGGCCCCGATCGAACAGACGATGATGCCGGCGTCGCCCCTGCCCGCCGGCCCGAGCCGTCCCCGTGGCGCCGCGTTGTCGGTGGGGCAGCCGTTCAGCGCGCGGTACCTCATCCTCAAGGTGCTCGGCGAAGGCGGCATGGGCGCCGTCTATCAGGCGTGGGACGAAGAACTCGGCGTAGCCGTGGCCCTGAAGGTCATCCGGCCCGAAGCGCTGAGCAGCCCGGCCGAGGCGCAGGAACTGGAGAAGCGCTTCAAGCGCGAGTTGCTGCTCGCCCGCCAGGTGACGCACCGCAACGTCGTCCGCATCCACGATCTCGGCGAGGTCGAGGGCATCAAGTACATCACGATGACCTTCGTCGAGGGCGAGGACCTCTCGAGTGCCCTGAAGCGAGAGGAGCGACTGCCCGTCGGACGGGTGCTCGCCGTAGCCCGCCAGGTGGCGTCCGGGCTGCAGGCCGCGCACGAGGCGGGCGTGGTGCACCGCGACCTGAAGCCGGCCAACATCATGATCGACGGCGAGGACAACGCCCTGATCATGGACTTCGGGATCGCGCTGTCCTCCGGACGTCCGGAGAAGCCGCGCCGGCCGGTGCCGGCACCCGCGGCGCCCGTCCAGCCGGCCGACGAGGGTGCGACAATCCTGCCGTCCACGCCGCCGCCGGTGGCCATGCGCGCGTCGCGCGGCGGCACGGTCCTGGCCGGCGACTCGGGCGGCATCATCGGCACCCTCGAGTACATGGCGCCCGAGCAGGCCCGGGGCGAGTTGGTGGATCGCCGGGCCGACATCTACGCGTTCGGCCTCATCCTGTCGGACCTGCTGTCCGGCTCGCGCGTGATCCCGCCCGGCACGACGCCGTGGCAGGCCCTGACGGACCGCATCTCGAAGGCGCCGGCGCCGCTGCGCGAGCGGATCCCGGATCTGCCCGAGGCCCTCGATGCGATCGTGACGAAGTGCCTGCAACTGGACGCGGCCGCGCGGTACCAGTCCATGGCCGAGGTGGCCGCCGCGCTCGACCGGCTCGACGACCAGGGCCACCCGAAGCCCGAGCCGAAGCTCCGCCGGTTCACGGCGCCGGTCGTTGCCGTCGGTGTGCTGCTGGCGCTTGGCCTGACGGGCGGCACCTGGTGGCTCGCGCGGGGCCGCACGCCGCCACCGCCGCCCGAGCCGGTGTCGGTGCTCATCGCCGACTTCGAGAACAAGGCGTCCGACCCGGTGTTCGACGGCCTGATCGAGCAGGCGCTCGCCGTCGGTGTCGAGAACGCGACGTTCGTGTCGGCGTACCCCCGGCGCGACGCCCTGCGCCTGGCCAACCAGATCACGCCCGGCGGCCGCCTCGACCCCGCCACCGCCACGCTGATCGCGCTGCGCGAAGGCGTCGATCGGGTCGTGGCCGGTTCGATCAACGCGGACGGCGGCGCCTACCGTCTCGACGTCCGGATGCTCGATCCGACGTTGCAGGGCGACAAGCAGGTCCTGCTGTCGTGGGAGACGCGGGCGGCCGGCAAGGACGCCGTGCTGCCTGCCGTGGCGCGCGTGGCGGCCCGCCTTCGCGAAGGGCTGGGCGACACGACCGCCGACAGCGACAAGGTGCGCGACGAAGAGAGCTTCACGGCCGCGTCGCTGGACGCGGCCCGGGCCTACACCACGGCGCAGGAACTCCAGTGGGCCGGCAAGTACGACGAGGCCTACGTCAGCTACCAGAAGGCCGCGCAGCTGGATTCGAACATGGGCCGTGCCTACTCAGGGCTCGGCGCCGTGGCGGCCAACCTGGGCCGTCGCGACGATGCCGAGGCGTACTACAAGCAGGCGCTGGCGCGGCTGGGCCGGATGACCGACCGCGAGAAGTACCGGACCCGCGGCGGCTACTACCTGTTCACGCGCAACACCGACAAGGCCCGCGACGAATGGCAGGCGATGGTGAAACAGTACCCGGCCGACAGCGCGGGCCTGATCAACCTGGCCCTGTCGGAGTTCAACCGCCGCGACATGGCCCGCGCCGTCGAGCTGGGGAAACAGGCCTCGGCCCTGCTGCCCCGCAACGTGCTGCGGAAGAACAACACCGCGCTGTTCGCGATGTACGCCGGCGACTTCGAACTGGCCGTGAAGGAGGCGTCGGGCGTGCTCGAGATCAACCCCGAGTTCGCCAAGGCGTATGTCGCCATCGGCCTGTCGAAGCTGGCGACCGACGACGCCGCGACCGCGGAATCGGGCTACCGCAAACTCCAGACGCTGCCGGGGTCGGCCGGCTGGTTCGCCGTGAACGGCCTGGCGGACCTGGCCATGGCCCAGGGCCGCCTCGCCGATGCGGCGGCGATCCTCACCCCGGCCATCGAGGCCGAACAGGATGCTTCCCGCCAGGCGCGTCTGATCGTCACGCTTGCCGAGGTCCGGCAGCAGCAGGGCAAGGCGCGCGAGGCTGTGGCGCTGTCGAAACGCGCCCTGGCGCGCAGCGCCGACGAATCGATCGCGTTTCTGGCGGGCCACGTGCTGGCGGAGTCCGGAGAATCCCAGGCCGCCCTCGGCATCGTCAAGAAGCTGCTCGAACGGCTGGATCCCGAATCGTTGTCGCTGGCGCGCGTGCTCGAAGGCGAGGTGGCCCTGGCCACGGGCGACCCGCGCAAGGCGATCGAGCGATTCCGCACGGCACGGCAGTTCGCCGACTCGTGGCTGGGGCGCTTCGGCCTCGGGCGGGCGTACCTTGCCGCCGGCGCGTTCGTCGAAGCCGACTCCGAGTTCGACCTCTGCCTGAAACGTCGAGGCGAAGCCACGGCCGTCCTGCTCGACGATGTGCCCAGCTACCGGCTGGCAATTCCCCTGTCCTACTACCGGGCCCGCGTGCAGCAGGAACTGGGCAGCCCTGACGCCCGGGGACTGTACGAGGCCTTCCTGCAGGCGAAACAGGGGGGCGACGAACAGGGTCTCGTGGCGGACGCCCGCAAGCGGCTGGCGGGCCTGCCGTAGCCTTCGCCGTCTCGGCAGAGGTCCTCGATGAAGATCCTGACCGTTCTGCTACTCGTGGTCGCGGCCCTCTGCTCCCTGTTCATGCTGCCGTTCGTGGCCGACCTGCGGCCCGTGATGGGCGCCGACGCCATGGGCCTGGTCGGGGTGTTCGCGGTGATGGGCCTTCGGTGGATCTCGCTGGCGGCGGCGATCGGCCTCGCCGTGGCCAGGGGGCGCCTCGAGTGGGCCGGCCGTACCAGGCGCGTCCGCGCGGCAATCGCCTTCTCGCTGCACGCCGGAGCGGGTCTCGCGTCGGCGGGCGCCATCGTCGTGGGCACAGGCCCCGACAGCGCATCGGTGGTCGGGTGGGCCTGGGTGCTGTCGGTCCTCGTCCCCGCCACCCTGATGGTGGCCCTGGCCAGCGACGTCTGGCGGAACGAACACCCGGCGCAGGCGGTGGCCCCGTGGAGATGGGGCGCCGCTGCCCTGGCGGCAATCGTGGTGGTTGGAGGCGGCGTGCTCTGGACGACCGATCGCGCGCGGCAGGCGGAGGTGGACGCCCACCTGCAGGCGCAGGCGTCTGCCGCGGCACGCGAAGACGAAGCCCGCCTGGCCGCACTCTCGGCCATGTCCCCGGACGCGCCCCTGGGCGACTGGCTGCCGTGGCTGGACGTGACGGACAGTCGCCTGCTCACGCCCGCGCTGGCGGCCGTGCGGGCACGCCCGCGCCTGACGGCCGAACTGGCCGACATGCTGCGGGGGCCGCAGGCCGTTCGTGCGCTGAGGTTCCTCTGGCTGTGGATGCCTGAGGCCAGGCCCGAACTGGCGGCGCCCGTCCGGGATGCCCTGGCTACGCTGCCCGCGTGGGCCGGCAGGTGGCTGGACACGCATCACGCCGGTCCCGAGGGGACGCTGCCTGCCGGCACCGACGCGTTCCCGCCACGCCGCGTGATCGACCTGTCGTCGGGGTGTGAGTCGGCCGTCGTGGTGGCGGAGGCGTACGACGCGCTCCAGCCCGGCCTGCGTGACCCGCTCAATGAACTGCTGACGACGCTCGAGGCCCGGGCGCTTCCGGAGGATCGTTACGCGGAAGACCCCACGTACCAGTGCCGGGGATACCTGCGCCACTGGTTCGAGTCGCACGCGAGATAACCCCGGCGGGCGTATGCTGGTGCCATGCTGGTTGCCGTCACGCGCGCCGTCAGCGACAGCCTGGGCGCCTGCGAACTGACCCATCTCGAGCGGGTGTCCATCGACATCGGGCTGGCGCGGGAACAGCACCGGCGATACGAAGACGCGCTCGAACGGGCCGGCTGCTTCCTCGTGTCGCTGCCGCAGCTGGCTGAGTGCCCGGACGCCGTGTTCGTGGAGGACGTCGCTCTGGTCCTCGACGAACTGGCGGTGCTGACGCACCCGGGCGCCGTGTCGCGGCGCCGGGAAGTGCCGGGCATGGCCGACGTGCTGGCGGCCTGGCGCCCCATTCACCGGATTGACGCGCCCGGCACCCTGGATGGCGGCGACGTGCTTCGGCTGGGGCGGCGGATCTACGTGGGGCTGTCCGGACGGAGCAACGCTGCGGCCATCGAGCAACTCCGGGCGCTGACCGCCGAGCACGGGTACAGCGTTGAGGGCGTGCCCGTCACCGGCTGCCTGCACCTGAAGTCGGCGGTCACCGAAGTCGCGCCGGGAACGATTCTGGTCAATCCCGCGTGGGTCGAACCGTCGGTGTTCGGTGAGGTCGAGGTGATCGCGGTCGATCCTACCGAGCCGCACGCCGCCAACGCGCTGCTGATCCCCGGCCCGGAGACCGCTGGCCGAAGCCCAGCCATCTACCCGACCTCATTTCCCCGCACCCGGCGCCTGCTCGAGGCGCACGGCATTCCGCTCGATCTCGTCGATGTCTCGGAGCTCCAGAAGGCGGAAGGCGCCGTCACCTGCTGCAGCCTGGTGTTCCGCGCGTGACGCGCGCCTGCGGGCCGATGGCGAGGCTGAAGCCCCGCACGACAGACCGCTGACGCTAACCGCCCGGCGCCTCGTGCCCCGTAGTGCAGGGCTTCAGCCCTGCATGATTCCGTACAAACGAACGGCGGGCCGCGGAGGCCCGCCGTTCGTCCTGTCTGAGTCAGCCGTTCGTCCCGACGACCGACGGCGGGACGGGCGGCCTTCTGCTCGCCGGGATCCCCGGGCTAGGGCAGCGGCCCAGGCGCGTTGAACCGCACGGCGTTGCTGAGAGGACCGGGTCCGTACAGGTAGACCTGCACGTCGACCCAGCCAGTGACGTCGAGATCCGCCGGTATCTGCACCGTGTGGCGAACGCCTCCTGAGGCACCACCGACGTTGGCCGCCCAGCCGGTGGCCGTCTTTGCATTCGCGGCACCGCTCTGCGGCGTGAAGACGTAGGTCGCCAGATACGCACTCATCGACACGCCGTCGGCTTCAACAGTCAGCCAGGCCCCCGGCGTCAGCGACGTCACGGGCGTCGTCGTGAACCCAACCGAGCTGCTGGCCTCGAAGATGTGCTGGATGACCGGCGCACTCGGCGTCCCCGACACGGTGACCGCGACGGCGTTTGTCACCGACGTGCCGGCCACGTTCCTCAGCCTGATGGTTGCCGGACCAGGCGTGAGTGCCTGGGGCAGCATGAAGATCCACTTCGAGCTCGATGCGAGGAATACCTCGACCGCCGGGTAGTCCACGCCGCCCTGCGTGATCACGACCTGGTACTCGATCTCGCGCGGGAACGGCCCGGCCGTGCTGCCGCCCGCCGGCAGTCCTGTGCCCAGGACGGTGACCGCCTGGGCAAACGCGACGCCGGCGGTCGAGGGCGTGACCGACACGATGGTCCCCGCCGACGAAATCGGCGCGCACACCAGCGCGATCGAGTCGACGATGGAGCCCGCGGCCCCGACGACGCCCGTCACGGCCTGGCCTGCCGGGCAGTCGCGCACGACGTTCTGCGATGACCCCGACGGGTACCCGGGGGCCGGTGCGAACGGTTCCGTGATGGACCCGCCGCCCGTTGGCTGGCAGCGCGGGGCCATGGCGATCATGTAGTCGCCGCCTCCCCACACCTGGCCGTGGATGGCGCGCATGCCCACCATGACCTCCCCGGGTGCGCACGCCATCTGGGTGTTGGGCGTGTCGAACGGCGGCGTGTCGGTGTTCCCGAACTTCGCCGGGTGGTTCCCGTCGCTGCAGAGCAGCTGTGCGCTCCACAGCGAGTCGTTGGGGGGGCTGACGCCGAACCCGTTCGCGGACACGCCCGATCCGCAGTACCGCTCGTACGGCCCGCCGCCGTAGCCGCCCGCCTGGGTGGTCGAGGCGATGAGATGATTCGCCGTCGCCGAGCCCACGTAGCCCGGCTGCGTGACCGCCGCCTCCACGGAGTAGGCACCCACCGCCGACGGGGCCGTCGCCGACCCGTTGTAGGTGACGGTGTAGGCCAGGCCCAGCGGGTTCGTCGTCACCGTGACGGCCTTGACCGACCCGTCGTAGATGGCGCCCAGGTTACCGATCGACACCGTGGCCGGCACGGCGCCAGCCGGCACTTGCAAGCAGTTGGAGAACTCCGTGGTGCCAGCCGCATCGGTGGCCGTCATCGTGATCCACGTCCCGACCGGAGCCGAGAACATGGCCGTACCGCCGGTGCCTCCCGTGAAGGCCGCGACCAGCGTCTGTCCCTCGCCGTACCCGCTGGGGTCGCAGGACAGGCTCGAGAACAGCTCGTAGTCGTAGGTGCCGCTGGTGGCACCCGGCAACGTGAAGTCCACCTGCGAACTCTGGACGTTGCTCAACACGGGCGCCATCCCGCTCACGCCCGCCGGCGCGACGTCGATGCCCAGCCCGCCGTTCTCGTGGAACGCGTTCGACAGGATCGTGACGGCCGATGCCCCCGGCGACACCCAGACGCCACCGGCGGCGTTATGGGCGATCTGGTTGCCGGCTCCGGCCACCGAGCCGCCGATGGTGATCGTCGTCCCGTGCACGGACACGCCCCAGGCCCCGTTACCGGCCGCTCCCGCGCCCGAGACATCGGTGCCGATGTAGTTGCCCGCGATGGTGATGTTCGCGGGGAGGGTGCTGGCCGGCGGCGTGCTCCCGACGGCGTAGACGGCAATGCCGCTGCTGGGGTTGCCCGAGATGACGTTGCGGGCGCCGGCCGACGTGCCGCCGATGGTGACGTTCGAGGCCCCGCCGGAAACGGTGACGCCGCTGTATCCATTGCCCAGCGATGCGCCGGTGGCACTCAGGCCAATCACGTTGCCCAGAATCTGCGATCCAGCCGAGCCGACGCGTACCAGCACGCCGGTTCCGCTCGATGGGGCCTGGCCGTTGCCCGAGATGAGGTTGCCCTCTCCGACGCCCGCGCCGCCGACGATGGCCGGGCCGCTGAGGACCACGCCCTCGAACCGGTTCCGGCGGGCCAGCGTGCCCGTCGGGTCGGTGCCGATCCGGTTGCCCCGGATGACCGGCGCCGAGCCGGAAGGCCCGATGACCCGGATTCCCGGGCCGTCGTTGCCCGAGATCGTGTTGCCCGACGCGGCCGACCCGACGACGACGCCGGCGGCCTCCTGGAGACGGACGCCGCCCGTGCCGTTGGCCAGCGCCGTACCGTCGGCCGCCAGGCCGATCGTGTTGCCCACGATCTGCGTGCCCGTGACGGGAGCCAGCGCCGTGCTGGACCGCTGCAGGTCGATGCCGGCCGCGCCATTGCCGGAGATCAGGTTGCCGCGAACCACCGTGCCGGTGGTCCCGTCGTACATCGTGATGCCGTTGTTGCCGTTCGGCACGGATGTGTTCCCGTCGTGCGACGTGCCGATGTAGTTGTTCTCCACCGTTGCGCCGGCGCCGCCCACCAGCAGCACGCCGTCGGCGGTGTTGCCCGACAGCACGTTGTTGCGGATCGTGACACTGTCCGGGTAGAGCGAGTAGACCCCGAACAGGTTGCCGAGCGCCGCTGCATGCGACCGGTCGGTGCCGATGTGGTTCTGCTCGATCACGCTGCCGTCGGCATCCGTGCGGACGAAGATCCCGTAGCCGCCGGATCCGGCGAAGCGCACGATGCCGAGACCCTTCACCGTGGACGCGCCCGCCACCAGGTGCAGGCCAACCCCGCCGCCCTGCGCCCACCCGTCGATCGTGACGGCAGGCTCACCGTCGTAGTGCGGGTCGGTCGTGGCATCGATGATGACGGCCTCCGTGATGTCAGGCAGCGGCGTCGCCGGCTGGATGACGTGCGGCAGCGCGCCGGGGAGGTTGAAGGTAATCGTCTGGACGCCGGCCGTGGTGTTGGCCGTCGTGATCGCTTCGCGCAGCGACCCGCAGCCGGTGTCGGCCGTGTTCGTCACGACCAGCGGATTGCACGACGCCACGACGTCGAAGGGGGCCGACACGGCGGGCAGCGCCGTGCCGGACACGGCGGCCAGCGTGTAGCCCGTGCCGGCCACGTCGACCGACAGACCGGGGAACGACGCGTAACCGCCGGCCACCGTGGTGGCCGTGGCACCCGCGAGCGCGGCGTTGGTCGGATTGCTCGCGAGATAGATCGTGACCGCCGCTCCCTCGAGCGGGGCGTTGTACTGGTCGAACACCCGCACCTGGACCGTCGGCGTCAGCGCCGTGCCCGGGGCCACGCCCGACTGCGGCTGCTGCGTGAACTGCACGGTCAGGGCCGTGGGGGCCGGATCGACGACGTCCTCGATCGGCGGGCTCAGGGGCGTGACGATGGGCGGGGTGGTGGCGCCGCCGTTCTTGTCCTGCGTGTCCACCGCCTGCTGCTGGACCACAGGTGTCACCGAACCCAGTGTCGTCTGCGTGGTCGGCAGGAAGATCGGATCGATGACCTGGTTCAGCGGATCGGTGGGGGTCTCGGGATCCCCGTCCGCCACGTCGATGTTGTCGTGCTTGAAGGGATCGTACACCCGCAGCGTGATCTTCGCCGACTCGCCGGGGGCCAGCCACAGCGTGGCGTTGGTCAGCGACGGGTCGTTCTGGTCGGGCAGTTGCTGGCCCGGCAGCACGAACTGCGGGTTCTCGATGTTGGCCAGCAGGACGTTGCGTGACTGGACCCCCAGTTCGCAGCCGATGGCCGCAGGGGTGGTGTAGAGCTTGCGCAGGATGAGCTGCGTGGAGATGCAGCCCGTCGAGTTGGGATCCTGGCCGGCGGCGCAGAGCTTCTGCGTCTGCTGCGCCAGGAACAGATTGACGTTGTAGGCCGCCGTCGTATTCCCGTTGTTGACCATCGTCCAGGTGACGTCGGTCAGCGACGAGTTGGCGATGTCGGGATTGGCGATATCGGGATTCGCGATGTCCGGGTTCGCGATGTCCGGGTTCGCGATGTCGGGATTGGCGATATCGGGATTCGCGATGTCCGGGTTCGCCACTTCCACGTTGGCGATATCGGGGTTCGCGATGTCGGGGTTCGCGATGTCGGGATTGGCGATGTCGGGATTCGCGATGTCCGGGTTGGCGATGTCGGGATTGGCGATGTCAGGATTGGCGATGTCGGGATTGGCGATGTCGGGATTCGCAATGTCCGGGTTCGCAATGTCCGGGTTCGCGATGTCCGGGTTGTAGACCTCGACGTTGGCGATATCGGGATTCGCGATATCGGGATTGGCGATGTCGGGGTTGGCGATGTCGGGGTTGGCGATATCCGGGTTGGCAATGTCCGGGTTGAGCACCACGATGTCCGACAGCGGCGTGGCGACGGTGCCGCCGTTGTACGGAATCTCCTCGACGCTGACCTTGATCTGCGCCTTCGGGTCCGTGGACGTGGCGTAGACGGTCCGTGCGGCGGTCGACGAGGCCGGCGTGGCCAGTGTCAGCACGGTCAGGGGGTCGACCTGCCCGTCACCGTTGCGGTCGACATCGAACTGCGCGAACGACGCGCGGCCGCCCACCGGCTGGTTCTGGATGGTGAGCCTGAACGCCTTCGTGGCGGCGCTGGTGTTCTGGGCGAACACGACGAAGCCGCGCTGCAGGACCGGGTCCAGGGGCTTGGTGTTGCCCGGCGAACCGGCCACCAGGCCCAGCGACATGCGGGCAGTGTAGACGTTCTGGTTGCGCGACCCGACGTTGAACGGGTTGCAGTTCGGCAGCGGCTGCGTCGGGTCGAAGACGCTGTTCGTGCGCGAGGACAGGCCGGTCGGCGGCGTGTAGTCGTTCCAGGGATTGCCGTCGCCGTCCGCGTCGACGGTCGGCTTCACGACGTCGCGGTTGTCCGTCCACACGGCGTGAAACACGGGCAGCGGGCCGTCGGTGTTGAAGCGCCAGCCGCCGCCGGCCGTGGGCACGAACGCCGGGGCGATCGTGACGTCAACGTAGTCGCCCATGAACGGCGCCGTCCCCTGCTTGAACATGGGCAGGTTGGGCGGGTTCAGCTGCAACTGGTGCTCCACCAGCTGCCCGCCGAACCGGCGGACGCCCATGAGGTAGTCCGACACGCGTACGGAGGGCTGGAAGGCCGGGGCGGCGCCGGGCGTGGCCACCGACGCGCGGAGGTCCATCGTGTGGCGCTTATTCGCGGCGCCGATGGCCGTCCGGTCGTCGATGAAGTTCGTGAACTGGCCCGACACGTCCTCGCGCATGTCGTAGTACACGAGCACGAGACGCCCGCCGCCGAAGACGAGCGACGGCATGAACTGGTGGCCGAGTTGCCCGTCTTCGGCCGCCTTCACCGGCGCCGTCCACGAGTGCCCGTTCGTCGAGGTCGAGATCAGGATCCGGGCATCGTCAGCCTCGGGGCCCGAGGCCAGGCCGCGCTCGGTCCACGCGAGGTACACCCGGCCCGTGCCGTCGACCGCCATGGTCGGGTAGGTGTTGGTCCGGAACATCACCGCTTCGACGTCCGTCGCCTGGTCGAACTCCGCCAGCTCCGCCGTGGGGCTGCTGCCGCCGGTGAACTTGAGCCGCCGGTGCTCGAAGTACCGCGTGGGATCGAGGCCCTTCTTCAAGCCCTTCCCGCGCGTGAAGGCACGAGCCATGCCCGGGGCCGAGAACTGCCGGCCCTGGTTGACCGAGCGCGCCACGACGAACCCGTCCGTGCCGCTGCCCGTCGTGGCCGCGAACCGCCGCCAGGCCACGTACACCGTGCCGTCGCGGGGATCGATGGCGATCGTCGCGCCCTGGTTGATCCGGTCCGACGCGCTGCTGACGCGGATCGGCGTGCTCCACGTCGTGCCGCAGTCGGTCGAGCGCGAGAGCAGGATGTCAGACTTCAGGCCCTTGCTGTCCTGGCTGATCGCCGAGAAGGCCACGTAGACCGTGCCCGCGGGCACCGTCTGGAAGGCCGGCTGACCGCTCCGGTCGACACCCGCCGGGACCTGGCACGTGCCCGAACCCCTGCGCGGCACGTCCACCGCCATCCAGGGCTTGTCCAGGAACGCCACGCCGCTGTTGGCCGCCACGACCGACGTGCCGACGTACCGGATGGGGTCGCCGACCTCGTGGCCGTAGTTGACCGCGTACTTGCCCGTCACCCGGTCGTTGCGGCCGGCCTTGTAGGTGTCTTCCTGGTTGTTATTGTCGACGAACCGCGCCACGAAGACCGCGCTGCGGCCGTTCTCGGCGCGGTCGAAGACCAGGCCCGCGTAGTAGAAGAGGCCGTTGGTCCCGGCCCGCACGACCGGGTCGGCGCCAGCCTGGTACCCGAAGATCGGCGACGCCGCGCCCTCGGCCGAGGTGTCCTGGGGATACCCGGGCAGCAGCGTCGTCTTCCAGCGCTGGCCGCCGTCGAAAGACTTGAAGAGGCCCAGCCAGGCGTCGCCGGTTTCCTCGGCGCCCGCCACAAACGGGATGTCGACGGAGCGGTAGTCGTTGGCCCCAGCCAGCAGGTGGAGCGGATTGCGCGTTGAGGCCGCCACCGAGGGTTCGTTCTGGCGCTGCAGGTACGGGTCGCCGTCGGGCCACTTCGTCCCCGAGACCATGTTGACGTTGCGTCCGGGCACGAGCGACTGCTGCGCGGCGGCATCCGGCGTCCAGGCCGGGGCCGCAAGAGCCAGCGTCACGAGCACCAGAGTGGCGACACCGCGCCGTGCGCAAGGCACAGCGTTCCCAACCACGAAAGACATGGGGCCTCCGTCCAGTTTCGGGAACCGAACGACGAATTTCCTACCAAATTGATCGAGGAACTCGGCATGTTACAGATCCGTGGGAAGCTTGTCCAGCGGAATCACGCGGCCAGCGTGGCGATATGTGTCTGTTTTCAGGACAGTTACAGGCAGCACCCAGGCCTCTTCCGCCCCGGTTGGCGCGCCTGGACATCCGCCGCGCCGCACACGCAGGTGGCATTCGGCGCCGGGAGTTGTAAGATGCAGCGTTACCTCTCCGAGGCTGTCATGAACCGAAATCACCCGCTGTGCATCATCCTGTCTGCCGCAGTCCTGTTCGTTGCCGCACCGGCACTCGCCGGCGCCCAGACCGCCACGCCGCCGCCCGGATTCACCGTGCTCTTCAACGGCAAGGACCTGACCGGCTGGCGGGGCGGTGACACCTTCGATCACCGGAAGCTGCTCGCCATGCCCGCGTCCGAGCAGGCCGCCCAGATCAAGAAGTGGACCGACACGATGACCCAGCCGGATCCCGCGACCGGGCGCCCGCACTGGCGGGCGGAGAACGGCGAACTGGTCAACGACGGCTTCGGGGCGTACGCCACCACCGAGAAGGACTACGGCGACTTCGAACTGCTCCTCGAGTACCGGACCGTGCCGAAGGCCGATTCGGGCATCTACCTGCGCGGCGTGCCTCAGGTCCAGATCTGGGACTGGACGAACGAACGCGAGTTCAAGAACGGCGCCAACAAGGGATCGGGCGGCCTGTGGAACAACAGCCCCGGCAAGCCGGGCAAAGACCCCCTCGTCCTGGCCGACAAGCCCTTCGGCGAATGGAACGCCTTCCGTATCCTGATGGTGGGCTCGCGTGTCAGCGTCTGGCTCAACGGCAAGCAGGTCGTCGACCACGCGGTGCTGGAGAACTTCTACGACCGCAAGGTGCCGGTGCCGAAGACCGGCCCGATCCAGCTTCAGACCCACGGCGGCGAGATCCGGTGGCGCAACCTCTTCATCCGTGAGATCCCGGGCGACGAGGCGAACATCATCCTGGCGTCGCACGGACGCGACGGCTTCTCACCGGTGTTCAACGGCCGCGATTTCGGCGGGTGGGAAGGCCCGGTCGACAACTACGAGATCAAGGACGGCGCCCTGGCCTGCAAGGCGGGCAAGGGCGGCACGATCTACACGCGCGAGGAGTACGCCGACTTCGACGTGCGGCTCGAGTTCCAGCTGCCGAAGGGCGGCAACAACGGCCTGGCCATCCGCTACCCCGGCACCGGCGACACGGCCTACGTGGGCATGTGCGAACTGCAGGTGCTCGACGATGATTACGAGAAGGCCACCGGCAACACGCTCGATCCGCGGCAGGCGCACGGCTCCGCGTACGGCATGGTGGCCGCCCACCGGGGCTACCAGCGGCCGATCGGCGAGTGGAACTTCCAGCAGGTCACCATCAAGGGATCGACGATCCGGGTGGAACTCAACGGCTTCGTGATCCTGGATACGGACCTGGCCGGGGTCACGGCCTTCATGGGCGATCGGCCCCACCCGGGCAAGGACCGGACGACGGGCCGTTTCGGCTTCGCGGGCCACAACGATCCAGTGCGGTACCGCGAAGTGCAGATCCGGCGCATCACGCCCTAGGCGGATCCGGCGTCAGCCCCGGGCCAGCAGCGTGCCCATGGCGTCGAGCGCGCCGGCCAGTTCGGCGCGCTCGCGCGCGAAGCAGAACCGGACGTAGCCTTCGCCCGCCGACCCGAAGTCCACGCCGGGCACGCACCCGACGCGGGCCCTGGTGATCAGGTGTTCCACGAAGGCCCACGACCGCGAATCCGTGCGCGAGCCGGCTGGCGGCTGCCATCCCGCGTCGATCTTCAGGAACGCGTAGAAGGCCCCGAGCGGAGGCGCGCCGTGCAGGACGCCGCAGGCCGCGTCGTCCAGCCCGGCGTAGAAGAGGTCGCGCCTTGCCTGGAGTTCGCGCCGGAAGTCCCCGATCACGTCCTGGGGCGCTTCGAGCGCGGCGATGCCGCCGTACTGCACCACGGACGACACGTTGCTCGTCGTGAGGAACAACAGCTTCAGCATCCGGTCCCGCAGCACCTCGCTGCGGGCGGCCAGGTACCCCAGGCGCAACCCCGTCACGGCGTACGTCTTGCTGAAGGTGTAGACCGAAACCGTCCGCTCGTGCATGCCCGGCAGGGCGGCGATGCTGACGTGAGCCGCTCCGTCGTACACGAGATCCTCGTATGCCTCGTCTGCGATGACCCAGAGATCGCGGTCGCGCGCGAGCGCCGCCACGGCCTCCACATCGTCGCGGGTGCTCACGCCGCCGGCGGGATTGCCCGGCGAGTTGAGGTAGATGACCCTGGTGCGCGGCGTGACGCATGCAGCGAGTTGCGCGACATCGAACCGCCAGCCGAGCCGCTCGTGGAGCGCGTACGGCACCGGCACCGCCCGGGCCGCGAGGATGTTGTTGCGGGAGGCTGGCCACGCCGGGTCGGGCAGCAGCACCTCGTCGCCGGGCTCGAGCAGGGCCTGGCAGGCGAGGTACATCGCGTGGATGCCCCCGTTGGTCACCAGCACCTCATCGGGGCTGTCGACCGGAATCCCGTTGCGATTCCGCAGCTTGTCTGCGAGGAGCTGCCGCAGGCGGGGCAGGCCCGAGGTGGCCAGGTAATGCGAGGCGTTGGCGTCGATCGCCTCCCGCATGCCCCGTTTGAACGACTCGGGCGCGTCGAAGCTCACGTCGCCCTGATCCAGCCGGTACGGCCGCTCGACCGCATACATCAGGTCGCGGATCCGCGTGATGCCCGCGTAGGGCACGCCGTCGAGGTACGACGGGGACGGTCCACTCATCGGCGTGATCCCTTCCCGTAGAACGCGGCCCATGCCGGCCGAGGCGGCGGGCCGGCCAGGCACTGGTCCGCGGCGGGGTTGTCCCGGAACACACGGCGGGCCGCATCGAATTCCAGGCGGCCACCGAGGCGCTGGGCGATGACCCCCAGCAGCAGCATCTGGGTGAGCGGGCCCGACACGGAGAACGGCGACCGCGGTTCCTCCAGTCCCTGGCACGCCCGCACGAAGTTGACAGCGTGATCCGAGAATCCGCCGGCGATCTTCGGCAGCGAGGGCGCGAGCGCCTGCATACGGGTCTCGGGCACAACCCGCAGGGTGTCGCCGTGGGTGCCGCCCTTGAACACGAGGTCGCGGCTGTAGATGAACTTGCCCATCTGCTCGGTGAGTGTCGCGCCGGGCCCGAGCTCGGCGGGCAGCGGCGGGCGGTTGCGCACGCCGTCGTACCAGAACACCTCCACGGGCGGCATGCCCCGCCGCTCGCCGAAGTCGAAGCGGATGGTCGAGCCCTGCGGGAAGATCCACGGGCTCGGCGCATCCCGCCAGACCGCCTCGATCGTGTCCGGCAGGCCGAGCGCCAGGAACCGGTGCGCCGTGTCCAGGATGTGCGCGCCCCAGTCGCCGAAGGCGCCGGTGCCGAAGTCGAGCCAGCCCCGCCACGTCTGCGGATGGAGTCGGGCGCTGAAGGGCCGCATCAGCCGGGCCGCGTGCCACAGGTCCCAGTCCAGGCCGGGCGGCACCGGCTCGCCCGACGGGTACCCCGCCACGTCCCAGCCGTACCACCGACGGTCCGCGTTCATGAAGGCCACCACCTTCGTGACGTCCTTGATGACCCCCGCCTCGGTCCAGGCCTTGAACTGGAAGTAGTTGTTGCCCGAGTGCCCCTGGTTGCCCATCTGCGTGACGACCCCCGCCTGCGCGGCGGCAGCCATCAACAGATCCACCTCGCGGAACGTCTGCGCGAGGGGCTTCTCCAGGTACACGTGCTTGCGGTGCGCCATGACGTGCATGGCGATCGGGAAGTGGGAGTGGTCGGGCGTCGCCACGACCACCGCGTCGAACGCCGGCGCCTCGCGGTCGAACAGGACCCGGAAATCGCGGACGGCCGGCACTGCCGGAAACAGCTCCTGCGCTTCGCGCGTGTGGCGCCCATCGAGATCGACGTCGCAGAAGGCCGCCACCGACACCAGCCCGGTCGCGCTGAAGGTCTTCAGCATCTCGACGCCCCGGTTGCCGATGCCGATGAACGCCAGCTTCAGCGGCCGGTCCGCCGGCGCGAACGGGACGCGCCCACGCGCGCCGACACGCGCGGGCCATCCGGACACGGCCGCACCAGCCGCCATCGACGAGACCAGGAACTCCCGACGGCTCCACCCCATCCCGCGTCGCGCGCCCATCGTCATGCTGTACTCCGGAGAGATCCCGTGGCGGCGACCGGCGGTGCCGTGCCTGCCGCGAGCCCGGGAGGTGCTGACTGTATCGCCGCCCGGGCGTCGTTGTCCAAGCCTGACCCCTTGTAGGGAAGGGGATGACGCCGACTGTCGGGATTCTTCCGTCCAGACACGCCGGACAACCAATTCTTCACCCGACAGTGATCTTTGTCACTCACCAGCCTTCCGGCCCCGCCGATTCTCCCGGTGTTCAATCCGATGCCTCGTTGCCCCCGCGAGGCTCCACGATCGGGACGGACGCGTGACGACAGCGGCCGGCCGAAGGAGCCGGAGAAACAGGAGCAGGGCCATGAAGGGTAACTGGACGGTCGGCAAGAAACTGTTCACGGCGGTCGGCGTGCTCGTGGCGCTGATGCTGGGCATCGGCGGGTACGCGTGGTGGAGCGCCCAGGTCGCGCACGACCGGTTTGCTGACGCCCACGAGCGCGCAGAGAAGATGAAGCTGGCGGGCGTCCTGGAACTGATGTCCTTCGAGGTCTACGCGGCCGAGAAGGTCCTCGTCCTCTCGGGCTACGACAACGACAAGAAGAACTACGACACCTGGCTGGAGCGCGCCAAGGAAGCGGACGCGAAGTTCGACAAGGCCGTCGAAGAGATCCTGCCGCTGATTCACGTGCAGTCCGACAAGGACGCCATCCTCGAGGCCAAGCGCCTGCTCGACGAGTCGCACGTGAACGGCAAGGAGGTGCAGGCGCTCATCGAGGCGGGCAAGTTCCACGAAGCGCAGATGCTGTCGCGCGAGAAGAACCGCCCCATCGTCGACGCGATCGACAAGGCCATCGCCCACGTCTTCGAGACGCAGGAGAAGGGGCTCGCCGAGGCCGAGGCGGCCGGCACCGCCGCCGCGCGCGTCGAGGCCATGGTCATCCTCTTCGCACTGGTGGCCTCGGTGCTGGTGGCCGCCGCCACCGTCTACGCGGTCAAGGGCATCGTGGCGCGGCTGCGCATAGCCACGAACGAGATCCGGTCGACCTCCGAGCAGGTGCTGGCCGCCTCGACCCAGGTCGCGAGTTCGTCGCAGTCGCTCTCACAGGGCGCCACCGAGCAGGCGGCCTCCCTCGAGGAAACCTCCGCTTCGATGGAGGAAATGGCCTCGATGACGCGCCGCAACGCGGAGAACTCGCAGCAGGCCGCGGGCCTCGTGTCCGAGACCGAAGGGGCCGTGCGCGACTCCAACGCCGCCCTCGAGGACATGGTGTCGGCCATGGCCGGCATCCGCGAGTCGAGCGCCAAGATCTCGAAGATCATCAAGACGATCGACGAGATTGCCTTCCAGACCAACATCCTTGCGCTCAACGCGGCCGTGGAAGCGGCGCGCGCCGGCGAGGCCGGCATGGGCTTCGCCGTGGTGGCCGACGAGGTCCGCAACCTCGCGCAGCGCTCGGCCCAGGCGGCCAAGGACACGGCCAGCCTCATCGAGGACGCCATCACCCGCTCGCAGCAGGGCAGCGCCAAGGTCGAGCACATGGCCACCGTGATTGGCACCATCACGGACAAGGCGTCGAAGGTGAAGGCGCTGGTCGACGAGATCAGCGTGGCGAGCCGCCAGCAGACCCAGGGCATCGACCAGGTGACCCAGGCC
>CAYNDV010000029.1:0-25052 GCA_964396055.1 uncultured Vicinamibacterales bacterium
ACGCCCCACGCCCCACGCCCCACGCCCCACGCCCCACGCCCCACGCCCCTAGTCCAGCCGGTACACCGTGAATCGCCCGGCCCGGTGCGCGACGGGAAGGTCGAAGGGCTGCTCGGCGACGAGATAGTCGAGGCCGTACCGGGCATCGAGGGCCCGGACGTGATCGAGGGTCAGCGCGCCGAAATCGCCGATGGCGCGGATCCGATCGAGCACGTGCATGGCCGTGCGCCGCGAGTACATCGACATCGCGGTGTCCTTCACTTCCTCCAGCAGGACGTCGCGGCCGGCGGCGACGCGCACGCTCGTGCCGTACTTCCAGGCATGGCCCGGGTCCGCCAGCACGTGCGTCGCGACGGGCGTGCGCGCCAGCCACGTCATCGCGTCCTGCCAGTCGCCCGGGGCCAGTTCGAGGCGGGCCACCGGCCGCTCGGGATGCTCGATCCACTTCACGTAGCCGCCCCGCAGCACGCCGGCCGCCAGCAGGGTCAGCGCGGCGTACCGGGTCCAGGGCCCGGCGGCACCGCCCGCCCGCGACGCCGGATACCCGTCCACCAGCAGCCAGACCAGGTAAACCGTGCCGGCGAGATCGCCCATCCAGAACACGCGCGAGACCTGGAACTGCACGGCCAGGGCGACGCCAGAGGCGGTGAGCGGCACACTGACGACGAAGAGCGCAAGCAGGGCGCACAGGCCGGCCACCACGCCGGTCTCGCCCTCGATCAGCAGGCCCCGCCGTTGTCGCCAGAGGACGGGCGCCAACACAGCGCCCGCGTAGAGCGCCGCCATCAGCCAGCCCGAGATCGGCCAGCGATCGGGAAACAGATAGTCTTTCGAACCCAGGACCCCGAGCCACTCAGGATCCATGCGGACCAGTTGCGCCGACAGAGGGCCGCTGGTGACAGCCCAGCCTGCGGCGCCCACGGCCCCGAGGCCGGCGACGGCCAGCCAGGGACGGGCGCGGCGGTCGCTCACGAGCCCGGCCACGCCGACCCAGACCCCGAACCACAACGCGGTCGTCGGGTGGACGACGAACGCCGCGACGACCAGCAGCAGGGCCGGCAGGGTGCGGCGGCGGAGGAGCGCCGCGACGGCCCACACGCCGATGGCGAAGGCGAGCAGACGCGGGTGTCCGTAACTCTCGAGGGTATTCGCGCCCGTGATGCCCACGCGGTGGCGCAGCGTCAGGGCCGCCAGCACGGCGGCCACGCCCCAGGGCGAAGCCCCGAGCCGTCTGGCGACGGCGCCCGCGCCGGTGGCCAGCAGGATCAGGCTCGCGGCGTAGAGCCCGGCGAACAACGCCGGGAGTGGCACGCCCGTCGTCCGCACCACGGCGGCCGCCGCGGCGGTGAAGACGTTGAGCCGATCCTGATCGTCGATGAGGACGCGGTCGCGCGGGAACGACGCCGGGTCGAGGTGGCGGTGGATGGCGGGGAGGTAGAATGCCTGGTCCGCCACGCCGAACCGGTACCCGCCGGCGTTGAGCGTGGCGAACAGGGCGAAGACGAGCGCCGCCGCCGCCCACCAGGTGCGGGACAGCGGCTGCGGAGGCGTGGGCATGGTCGGGACCGCCCCGCCGTCAGTTGGTCTCGTCGGCGCTCGGGCCGTAGATCGACGGCACCTTCGATCCCGTCTGGCGCAGATACACGCTCAGCTGGCCGCGGTGATGGATGAGATGGTTCATCACCCAAGACCGCCACGCCGCCACGCGCGGCAAGGCGAACAGTTCCTTGCCGTCGGCCTTGAAGGTCCACGTGCTGGTCAGCTCTGCGTCCGACTTGGACGCCAGCAGGGCGCGGATCTTCGTCACCTGGCCGTCGAAGGCGGCAAGCAGCTCGGGCACGGTCGCGAAGGTCGTCGGCGTGTAGGAACCCGACACCATGTTGAATTCGGCGTCGCTGAGGATGGTGCCGCCCCACATCGGGATCTCGGCGACGTGCGCCGCCAGCCGCCCGAGCGTCATGGACTTCTCGTGGGGCTGCCACGCGAACTGGTCGACGTTGACGCGCTCGAGCACCTTGCGCGCGACCGCCATTTCGTGATCGAACTCGGGCAGAAGGGCATCCGTGATGGCCATGCGAGACTCCTTGGAATGCGGGTGAACCCGGGTGTCTATCCTACAACTTCGACCCAGCACCCGAGAAGGCGATCGTCGCTGTTGCCCGGCTCGGTGCGGGACGGCACGAAGCCACGTTCCGGATGGACGATCATCCGCAGCGTGCCGTCGAGCGGCGTCGGCGCCACGCGGATGTCTTTCGTCTCGCGGGGGCCGAGGCGGATCTCCTGGGTGTCTGCGGGGGTCGTGATCCGGACGACGTTGGGGCGCGGGCCATTGCGGAGCCGCAGGCGCACCGGCAGCGTCAACCGTCCCGTCCGTGACAGGACGGAGATCGACGCGCCGGCCTCTCCGCGTACCCAGAACCCGTTGCTCTCGGGATAGCTGGCGCCGTCGTGAAACAGGAACACGAATCGCCCCGCCAGCAGCGTCGAGCCCAGCACCTCGCCGGCGGCGATGCGGTCCAACGTCGGCATGACCCGCGCCGGCATGATGGACAGCCCGGCGGTGGCGGCCGCCAGCCCGTCCGACGCGCGCAGGCCGACAAAGGACACGTCCACCGGGAGATCGAAGGTGTCCTGCCAGGCCCCCTCGGTCTTGACGCGCCACTCGGCCAGCGCCCCGCCGTGGCGTCCGCCCTGCAGGGCCAGGTGGCCCTCGAGCCGCCCCTCCGGCGCGTCGCCGCCGGGCGTCAGCCGCACCGTGTAACGGCCGGCCGGCAGGGCGAACCGGGCGTTGAGGAGCAGCGGTACGGGCGAGGCAGCCCGGCGCGATCCCGGCCGCGCGGTCAGCTCGAAGCGGGCCGGCACATCGGCTGCGTCGATGCGCGTGAACGGGTCGTACACCACAGCGAACGGCCGCGCGTGCGGATCGAAGGTGTCGAGCATCCGGATGCGGGCCCGATCGGCGGGCGCCACGTCGGGCTTCAGCCACGCGCCCAGCACCAGCGGGGAGATCAGCGTGACGGCGACCACCGCCGCCAGCAGCGCGGCGTCGGCGCGCAGGAACGCCAGGCCCCGGCCCGTCCGCGAGGCCCCGGGGTGCGCCCCCCGGCCGAACACCGCCGCCGCAGCCAGGGCACACAGCCCCAGGCAGGCCATCCACAGCGCCGTCTGGATCACGCCGAAGCGCAGGGGCTGCGCGATGTAGTCCGGTGCGTAGGCCCACAGGTGCCAGTCGGGCGAGAGCCACTGGTAGAGGCGCGACATGCCATCGCGCCGGTTGGCCAGGGCCGACGCACCAGGCGACAGGGCGACCGCGACGGTCGTGGCGAGGCTGACGAGCAGCAGCAGGCGGTAGCCGGCCCGCCGATCGGGCAGCGCGGCGGCATGGCGGTACGCCCACGCCACGGGCAAGGCCAGCAGCAGGATACCCGGCACCAGGAATCGTGCGGGCACCGACGTGCCGCCCCACCACATCTGATGGCCCGCCACGGTGGCGCCCAGGGCGGCCAGGATCGCGGCCAGTTCGACGGCCTGCCGCCGGCAGGTTCCCCCCGCGCGCCAGTGCCCCCAGAACCCCACGGCGGCCATCGCCAGCACCGGGGCGTAACTCAGCAGGCCGTACTCCTGGTCGAAGAGCAGCCCCGGCACGCCGCGTATCAGGTTGGCGGCGCTCATCTGCGTCTGGGCCGCGCCACCGTAGGGTGCCGACGGCCACGGCGATCCCCACAACGCCTGGAAGAACGCGAACCAGGCCGCCAGGCTCACGACGTACGGCGCCACGACCGCGGCCATGCGCCGGACGCGCGCGGGGGCGTCGTCGAACCACACGCGCGCGCACGCGACGCCGACGATGGCCGCGGACATCGGGGCGTACTTGGAACTGAGCCAGGGCAGCAGCGCGGCCGCGGCGCCGATGAGCAGGCCCCGCGCCATCTTCACGGAGGGCACCCGCGCCGAGAGCCCGACGCCCACGGCCAGCATGACGGGCAGCGTCGCGGCCGTGTCCGGGTAGACCGTTCCCGCGCTGTAGACGAACGACACGCCGAGCGCGCTCGCGGCCCACCCGAACGTGGCGGCCGCCATCGACCCCGTCGCGCCCCGCACCCACATCCAGGCCAGGGCCGCCGCCAAGGCCGCCAGCAGCACCAGGAAGGCCACCACCAGCGGATACCCGCCAAGCGCGAAGGCCGGCGCCACCAGCACGGCCAGCGCCGGCGGGTGCACCGAGTACAGGGCGCCGTTGACGCCGCGAGCCAGGGCGTGCGGCTCGAGCCGCTCGCCGTAGTACGCCCGGTAGTCCCCGCGCGCGTGGTTGTTCTCGATGTCCAAGTCGCCGTCGGTGAGCAGGCTCTGCGTGATGACGAGGTAGTGGGGTTCATCTCCCCCGGGCACGAGCCCCGACGGGGCAAGCACCAGCGCGGCCGCGCCGAGTACCAGCAGGCTGGCCACCCACACGGCGGCGAACAGCCGCACCGGTTGCCAGGCTCTGACCTGCACGATGGCACGGCGGGCCCGACCGGCGCCGACGGCGGCCCAGACCACCTGGCCGATGACGCCCAGCCAGATGAGATACCGCGCGGGACCCGCGAAGACGCGGCACAGCGGCACGGCGTCGGGCAGCCAGGGCAGGTAGGGCAGGGCGAGCACGGACAGGGCGTAGAGCGGCAGCACGCTGTCGGCCTGACCGGTGCGGACCAGTCGGGGGTAGAGGACCCAGCCGGTCAGCAGCGCCAGGGCCACTGCGGCCGCCAGCAGGCCGGGGTGGGGCAGCATGGCGATGCGCACCGTGCCGGCGGCGGCGGTGACGTCGAGTTCTCCGAGCGAGACCCACAGCGCCACGCCGGCGGTTGCCCACGCGCCGAGCGTCGATCGATTCACTCCGGTCCCTCCGTCGATGGTGCGCATTCCAGCCCCGAGGCCATCGCCAATTCTACCTGATAGCGGCGGATGGCCCCGGCGCCGTCGTCCGGGCGGTTGCGGGCCACGCGCGGCGGAGGTATCGTGGCCGGGTCCGCCGCCATGCCTGTCGAGGCCCGCACCATCGAACTCCGGAACGGCGATACGGCGGTCGTGCGCCCGATTGACGCCGCCGACGCGGCGCGGCTGGTGCCCTTTCACGAGGGGCTGTCCGACGGCAGCGTCTACCAGCGGTACTTCCACATGCTGCAGCTGGGCCAGCGGATCGACCCGGCGCGCCTGGCGCGCGTCTGCGCCACCGACGCGGCGCACGAAGCCGTCCTGGTGGCCGAGCGGCGGGACGCGGCCGGCCAGGTGTCGATCGCCGGCGTCTGCCGTCTCACCCACGGCGAGGACGCGTCGGCTGGCGACTTCGCGATCATCGTATCGGACGCGTGCCACGGGCTGGGCGTGGGGAGCGCGCTGATGCGCGGGATCATCGAAGAGGCGGTGCGCCGAGGCCTGACGAGCCTCGGCGCCGACGTGCTGCGCAACAACGGGGCGATGCGCCGGCTGTGCGAGCGCCTCGGCATGGCGGTGACGCCGACGCCGGACCCTCAGGTCGTGCGGGTCGCGCTGTCGTTGCCCGCGGCGGCCGGCGGCGCCGCCCAGAAGGCCCGGAAGACCGCCAGCGATCGCGCCTCCAGTTCGTAACGCGCCGGCTGGGCCGCGCTGTCCGGCGCATGGGACGGGCGCGCGGTATCCACCTCCAGCACCCAGGTCTGCCCCGGGCCCGCGTCCGGCAGCGTGAACGGCACGGCGTGGGGGTGCGCGTTCATCAGGATGAGCAGCGTGTCATCGCGGACCGGGTCGCCCTGCTCCGTGATGTCGGTGATGGCGTCCCCGTCGAGGCGGACGCCGAGCGCCCGGGCGTCGGCGGCGGACCACAGGGCGTCGGTCATCTCGCCGCCGTCGGGATGCAGCCACTGGATGTCGGACGGCGCGTCGCCCGGCTGCCGGCGGCCCTGGAAGAACGACCGCCGCCGCAGCGCCGGGTGCTCGTGCCGGAAGCGCACGAGCAGCCGCGTGAAGCGCAGCAGGGCCTCCTGGTCGGGCGTCAGTTCCCAGTTCAGCCAGCTGATCTCGTTGTCCTGGCAGTAGGCATTGTTGTTGCCCAGCTGCGTGCGGCCCATCTCGTCGCCCGCGACGAGCATCGGCACGCCCTGGGAAAGCAGCATGGTGGCCAGGAAGTTGCGGACCTGCCGTGCCCGGACCGCCGTGATGGCGGCGTCGCCCGTCTCGCCCTCGACGCCGTAGTTGGCGCTCAGGTTGTGGCTCTCGCCGTCGCGGTTGCCCTCGCCGTTGGCCTCGTTGTGCTTGTCGGCGTAGGTGACCAGGTCGCGCAGCGTGAACCCGTCGTGGGCCGTGACGAAGTTGATGCTGGCGTACGGGCGCCGGCCGCCCTGGGCATAGAGGTCGCTGCTGCCCGCCAGGCGCGTGGCCAGTTCGGACACCTGGGCGGCGTCGCCGCGCCAGAACCGCCGCACCGTATCGCGGTAGCGGCCGTTCCACTCGGTCCAGCCCGCCGGGAAGTTGCCCACCTGGTAGCCGCCTTCGCCCAGGTCCCAGGGCTCGGCAATCAGCTTCACCTGCGACAGCACGGGGTCCTGCTGGATGATGTCGAAAAACGATCCCAGCTTGTCGACGGCGAAGAGTTCGCGAGCGAGGGCGCTGGCCAGGTCGAAGCGGAAGCCGTCGACGTGCATCTCGACGGCCCAGTACCGCAGGCTGTCCATGATGAGCTGCAGCACCCGCGGGTGGCGCAGGTTGAGCGTGTTGCCGCAGCCGGTGAAGTCCTGGTACTGCCGCGGGTCGCCGGGCAGCAGGCGGTAGTACGACGCGTTGTCGAGGCCGCGCATCGACAGCGTCGGGCCCAGGTGATCGCCTTCGGCGGTGTGGTTGTAGACCACGTCGAGGATCACCTCGAGGCCGGCGGCGTGCAGGGCGCGCACCATCATCTTGAACTCGCGCACCGCCGCCATCATGCCCGTCTGGCTGGCGAAGCGGACGTCGGGCGCGAAGTAGGCCAGCGAGTTGTAGCCCCAGTAATTCGTGAGGCCGCGCGCCACGAGGTGCCGGTCGTTGGCGTGGTAGTGCACCGGCAGCAGTTCGACGGCCGTGACGCCGAGGTCGCGGAAGTGCCGCAGCACGGCATCGCACGTGAGGCCCAGGAACGTGCCGCGCAGGGCCGGCGCCACGCCGGGGTGCAGCCGGGTGAATCCCTTGACGTGCAGTTCGTAGATGACCGTCCGGTGCCACGGCGTGCGGGGCGCGTGATCCTCGCCCCACGTGAACGCCGGGTCGATGACCGCGGCCAGGGGCGCGCATGCCGCGTTGTCCGTGCCGTCCGGCTCCAGGTCGTCCTTGCCCGCGGCCGCCGCGAAGCCGAAGTTCGCGGCGTGCCACGCCAGCGGCCGGCCGATGGCCTTCGCGTACGGATCGAGCATCACTTTGGCGGGGTTGAACCGATGGCCCTGGGTGGGCGCGTACGGGCCGTGGACCCGGAAGCCGTAGAGCTGCCCGGGCCGGATGTCGGGCAGGTAGCCGTGCCAGACGAAATCCGTGCGCTCGGGCAGCGCCAGGCGCGCGGCTTCACGCGTCGATCCGTGATTGTCGAAGAGGCACACGTCCACCGCCGTGGCGTGCTCCGAGAAGACGGCAAAATTGACGCCGAGGCCGTCCCACGTGGCCCCCAGCGGGTGAGGTCGTCCGGGCCAGATGCGCATCAGCCGGGCATTGTAGCCCACCGGCGCGGATTGTGACGCGCCTGAAACACCCCGGCGTCCCGCCCGAACCGCATCCGCTGGTAGAATCACGCGATGCAGCTGCGCACGATCAAGGTCGGGTGTTTCGGCGGCGGCACGGGCCTGCCCGGCGTGCTGGCCGGCCTGAAACGCAACCCCTGGCTCGAGCCGCACGGCGTCGTGACGATGTTCGACAGCGGCGGCAGCTCGGGCCAGCTGCGCGACGAACTGGGCGTCCTGCCGCCCGGCGACGTGCTGCGCTGCGCCCTGGCCCTCTCCCGCAACGAGCGCGAGGCCCGGCGCCTGCTGCTCACGCGGCTGCCGACCCTCGAAGACTCGCGCCTGGCCGGCCATACGGGCGGCAACCTGCTGCTCTCGATGATGGAGCAGTACAGCGGCAACTTCCTCGCCGCCGTGGAAGGGCTGCGCGAGCTGCTCGGGTGCCGCGGACGCGTGTGGCCCGTGAGCACCGACCGGTCCAGCGTCTGCGCCCGGTACCACGACGGCACCACGACCGCCGGCGAGGTGGAAGTCGATCGGCACCAGACCGACGGCCGCCGCGTCGTGGATGTGTGGCTCGATCCCCCCGCGCGGATCCACCGCCTCGTGGCCGGCGCCATTGCCGAGTTCGAGGCGGTCATCATCGGCCCCGGCAGTTTCTATACCTCGCTCATGCCCATCTTCGCCGTCGACGGCGTGCGCGAGGCGCTGGCGGAGGCGCGCGGACCCGTGATCTACATCGCCAACCTGCTCACCGAAGGTGAGGGCATGCGCGGGTTCACGGCCGCCGACGGCGTGGCGCAGGTGGAGCGGGCCATCGGCCGGCCCGTCGACACGATCCTGTTCAACGAGGCCCGGCCGGCGGCGGACGTGCTCGAGCGGTACGCGGCCGAACACAAACACCCGCTCGAACTGGGCGACCTGCCCGCGTGCTGTCGCCTGGTGAGCGGCCGGTTCTGGCGACGGGACATCGCCCGCCACGACCGCCCGCGCCTGGGGTTCGCGCTCTGGGCGGAACTCTCGCGGGCGCTGTGACGCACGGGCCGTTGGGCCGTTGGGCCATTGGCCGTGTGGTCCGAAGCCGAACGGCCTGCCTTGGCCGAACAGCCGAACGGCCGAACGGCCTAACGGCCTGATGAGTGTTTCCCATGCCCCTCGACGAGTATCGCCGCAAGCGTGACTTCGCGAAGACGCCCGAGCCTGACGGCACTCCGGCCCGGCGCCGGAAGAAGGCGGCGGCGCTGTCGTTCTGCGTGCAGAAGCACCTGGCCAGCCACCTGCACTACGACCTGCGCCTCGAGTGGGGCGGCGTCCTGCTCTCGTGGGCGGTCCCGAAAGGTCCGGCCATCGACCCCGACATCAAGCGGTTCGCCGCGCGGACGGAGGACCATCCCGTCGAGTACGGCCGCTTCGAGGGCGTCATCCCCGAGGGCTACGGCGCGGGGATCGTGATGCTGTGGGATCGCGGGACGTGGGAGCCGCAGGTGCCCGACGTCGAGGAGGCCCTGCGGAAGGGCGACCTGAAGTTCCGGCTCCACGGCTACAAGCTGAAGGGGTCGTGGGCGCTCGTGCGGACGCGCGGGCCGGCCGGGCGCGACTGGCTGCTCCTCAAGCACCGCGACGAGTGGTCCGGGCCTCTCGACATCGCCGAGTTCGCGCCGCTCAGCGTGGAGAGCGGCGGCGATTTCGAGGACATCCTCGCGGATGGGGATCCCGCCATCTGGTTCTCGTCACGGCCGGCCAGAGGCGGCGAGACGGGCGCCCTGTTCGTGCGGATCATCGAGCGGGCGGTGGCGATGAAGGCCGAACGCCTGGCGGCGGAACAGTCGTCCGCCCGGCCCCCGCGCCGCACGCGTTCCCGCCGCCCGTAGTGCAGGGCTTCAGCGTGTATCGTGTCCCTTCTTGCTTCTTGCTACTTGCTTCTGACCAACCCCTCGCCTCGAGCCCCTAGCCCTTGGGCGGCCGTGCGCGGCTGAGGCTGAGCGTGACGCCGCCCCAGAAGGCGTCGCGTTTGCGTTCCACGACGTGGGCGCCGCCGGCGAGGTAGTCGAGCATCGCCTCGTCCCATGCGAGGCCGGCAGCGGCCACCATCTTCAGCCAGTCGCCGCAGGCCGGTTCGTCGGGCGCCTCGGTGGTGCCGCTCCAGATGGTGATGTTGGGCTGGCGCAGCATCGGATCGGTGCCGCGGGGGTTCGGCTTGCTGCCTTTCAGCGCCGAGTAGATCAGGACGCCGTCGGTGAAGTCCAGCTTGAAGTCTTCGGTGTTCCACGCGTAGCCGTATCGGCGGTAACGATCGTACGCGCGCCTGTTGAGTGCGGCGACGGCTGCGACGCCGTTGATGGCCGCCGTGGTGCGTTTCTTGATCTCGGCGGCGGCCGCCGGGTGGCGCGGGTGTTTCGGATCGTCGACGAACGCGAACCCCGGCATGAACCAGCCGCGCATGCCCCACCAGTCGCGCGCCTCGGTGGCGCGCGACCGCACCCACGCGGCGTATTCCGAAAATAGCTGCACCCATTCGTGAGTCGGGTAGCCGTGCGGATTGAGGAAGAGATCGGGCAGCCACGTCCGCCACAACTGCGCGCGGATCTTCGACTCGGGGTAGATGGCGTCGGTCTCCCACTGCGCGGCTGTGACGTCCACGCCCAGCGAGCCGAGGTACGCCGCGTGCAGCATGAAATCCGGATTCACGTTCCAGAGTTCGTCGGCCAGCGCGGCGCCGTCCGGGTTGGTGATCGGGTGGATCACCACGTTCACCTTGTCGAGCGTCTTGCGCCGCGCCGGGTCGGTGACGAGCTTCTCGGCCAGCTTCAGCAGGTGGCTCGTGGAGGAGACCTCGTTCGCGTGTTGCCGCCCCGAGTACAGCACGGTCGGCTTCAGCGTGGTGGCCTTGGCGTGCGACCAATGCGACGCCTGGATCGGCGCCGTCAGATCGAGGGCCCAGATCTCCTGGCCGAGGTAGCTCTCGCCGGCCTTGTAGATCGTCGCCTCGCGAAACGGCGTCAGGCGCGCCAGCACGGCGTTGGCCGCTGCCGGCGAATAGGGCGTGTCCCACTGGACGGCGGGCGGGCCGGGTGCCAGCGGGTCCACGCCGGCCGGCAGCGACGCCATGATGTCGGGCAGTGGTGGCGGGACGCCATTGGCCGGCAGCGTCGCCGTTCGTTCGGCAGCGGGCGCGGGATCGTGGGTCCACGCGGCCGTCACCGTCAGCTCGCGCAGGCCGTCCCAGGCCAGGGCGTCCCGATACAGGCCTGCGGCCCGCAGGCGCCCGAGCGCCTCCATCGTGGCGGTCACCTGCGCGGCGGAGAGCATCTGCTGGTCCACGCGCTCTGCCCTGGCGCGTTCCACCCACGCGTCGCGTTGGTCCGCGTCGGCATCCACCTTGACGCGCACGTCCAGCCGCTCGATCCCCTCGTCTGACGCGGAGATCAGCGCCGCGAGCGCCGACGGCCGATCGACGGCGATCGCCGGGATGTCGAGCGCCAGCCGGCCCGTCGCCCCTGAGGTCTCGGTGTAGTCGATGGCGATCAACGGCCGCGGCACGGTGAACCCGGTGACGGTGATCTGCGCGCGACCCGTCGTGCCCGCCGGCGCCGTGCGCATGATGGGAATCACGCGGCCCGGGTAGTCGAGGGGCGTGCCCCGGCCCAGGCGGCCGAGCACATCGAAGAAGTGCAGGACGCCGAAGTAGACGTCCTCGTGCAGCGCCTCCATCGGGGAGATCAACTCCTCGTCGATGCCGATCCGCTCGTGGGGTTCGCTGAGCGCCACGTCCACCGTGAGGGTGCCGAAGTGGGGCGCGTCCTCGGGACGCGGCTTGCCACGGCCCTGGGCCATCACCGCGTCGTAGAGGGACGGCAGTGTGCGCGACTGGAAGACCTGCCAGAACCGCTCCGAGTCGGTCGGAATGCGCTGGGTGACCGCCTGCAGCCCGGCCACTGTGGCGGTGAACCAGCCCGTGGCCACGCGCACGTGCTCGTAGTCCGGGAACCGGTCGAAGTAGGGACGGACGACGAGGCGTGGTTCGAAGCGGGCTCGATAGACGTCGGTGCCGTCGGCGCGCGTGGCAATGACCTCGTAGGTCGGCGACCCGATCGGTGTCTTCTCGAACGTGATCTGCTTCAGGTCGAGCGTGAGGTCGCGGGCGAGCACCTCGTCGATGGGGAAGATCTCGTGCAGCCAGCGCGTGGGGATGAACATCGCCTGCTGCTTCCATTCGGGCGGCGGACCGGCTTCGGCAAAACGGATGCGGATGGCCGCGACGCCGCTGCCCTGGATCGCGGGTTTCACCACCTCGTCGAGCCAGCTGTACCCCTGCTTGTAGGCACTCAGCACGACCACAGACGACGTGGGCGCGGCGCCGGCGCGCCGCAGTTCCGCCAGGGCCTCCCGCTCGAGGCGGCGCCGCAACTCGCGCGGCTCGCTCAGGCGTGCCTCGATCGCGACCGCCGCGCCCTTCTTCAGGCCCGGCAGCACGCGTGTGCGCAGGATCCGCCAGAAGTCCTCGACCTCGCCGGGGATGTCGAACGTCTCGCTGGCGGGCCGGCCGTTGACGGTGAGCGGCGCAGCCGACCGGACGTCCAGGCCTTCCACGCGCACCTGCAGGTCGGCGGCCGCCAAGGGTCCCGGGCTCGCCGTGAGGCGCTGCTTCACGAACGCCGCCAGCCCCGGGTCCGGACGATCCACCGCGACGTGCACGGCCGCCCGCGCCAGGTCCTTGCCGGCGAGGGCCCTGGCGATCTGATCGAGCTTGTAGAGGCCGACGGCCGCCTGCCCCGCCGGCGAACGGCCGCTGACGAACCGCCGTACCTGCTCCTCCACCTCGTCGATGGTCGGCCGGTCCTTGCCACGCGGGCGCACGTGCGGCAGGCGCTCGGCGAGGTAGCGGATGGCGCGCTGCAGGCCGGCTTCGTCGGCGCCCGTGACGACCAGGGCGCTCTTGTCGCCGAAGGCCTTGCGCACCACGCGCACCAGCCCCTGCCCGGGCTGCAGCGTGCTGCGGTCGAACTTCTTGTCCTGCACGAGCTGTTCGATCAGCGGGTGCGTGACGCCGATGAGCACCAGCGTGGGCGCCGTGGCGGGGGCCCCGACGGCCGCCGGCGTCACCACCAGCGGCAACGACACGCCGGCCGATTCCAGGGCCAGCCGCGCCGCAAGATCGACGACGGGCCGGGTGCCCGAGCCGTCGGGCACCAGCAGCACATCGGTCCGGTCGGGAATGAGATTCGAATCGCTGTCGCCCAGCAGCCCGTCGATCTCGTACAGGCTCGAGAGGTCGAGCGCGTCCTTGGCGCCGCCGAAGCGGCGCGAGGGCGGGGCGGCCGCAGGTGGCGGCGTCGTGCGCGGCACATCGATGACTCGCGTGGGCGCATTCGCGACCCGCACTTCGAACCGGATCGAGGCGATGCCGGCGTAGTCGAGGCGGGGCGGCGGGGTCGGCGTCGTGGCTGGTGGTAGTGTGCCGGGAACTGGGGTGGGCGCGGCTGGTCGAGGCTGTTTCAGGATCGACACCAGCCTCAGGGCCTGCGCGGTCGACGGGCACGTTACCGGGACGACGAGACGCTCGAGCGCCTCGCCGCCGTGCCGCACCACGACGGCGGCGGGCCCGGTCTGCGGACACGCGCCCGGCTGGGCGAGCACCGCAGCCAGGTCCTTCTCGACGGCGTCGAGCGTGATGCCGCCCGGGCTCCACACCTGTGGCAGGCGCGCCGCGGCATACTCCGCCGCCGCTCTCGTGCCGCCATCGTCGCGGCCGAGGACGGCGAGCACGGGCCGTGCCGGTGTTCCTGCGACGGCCACGAGCCCCTCGCCCGGCAGCAGGCCCGCCAGCCCCGTGGGTTCGGCGGCGAGAGCGGCACGCCCGAGGCCGCCGGTGCCGACGGCCACCGTGAGGAAGCCGCCCTCCACCGGCAGGGGCAGGTTCAGCTCGGCGGCTTCGAAACCGAACCGCGCGGCGATGTTGGCCGCCGCGGCCACGTCGGCCGCGGCGGGCTTGTCCCCCAGGACAATCTGCGCATCGACGAAGTCGACGGCGCCGTCGCCGTTGCGGTCGCGCAGCACGCGGCCGCCCGGCGACAGGATCTCGGAGAGACGAGGCAGCACATCGGCGGTGGCCCTGGTCGCCAGGGTGGCCGGCTGAGCCAGCAGGGCGAGGGTGGCGACAGCCAGACATCCTGTCGGCCATCGACGGTAGCAGGAACGACCCATGGCGTACTCTCCGTCTCCGGGGATTCGGCGTCGAGGGCGTTGGGCAGTTGTACCTGCTGGGGCCACGGAGGGTCAATGAGAGCCTGACTCCGGGCTCTGGGCCGTTTGGCCGTTGGGCTATCGGCCGTTGGGCCGGGCAGGAGGTTCCAAGTTCAAGGTTCAAGGTTCAGGGTTCAAGGTCCAAGGTTCAAGGTTCAAGGTTCAAGGTTCAGGGTTCAGGGTTCCGGGTTCACCCCTCGACGTTGCTCGGGGTGACCCTGAGCTTCGCCGAAGGGTCAAGGTTCGCGGTTCCTGCGGGTCAACCTGGAACTTTGAACTTGGAACCTGGAACGAATTCCCAAGCTCCAAGCCCCGAGCCCCGAGCCCCACGCCCCTGGTGTAGCATGTGCCCGTGCAGCCGCGCATCGATTTCAACTGCGACATGGGTGAGAGCTTCGGCGCGTACACGCTGGGGCTCGACCGCGAGATCATCCGCTTCGTGACGTCCGCCAACATCGCGTGCGGGTTCCACGCCGGCGACCCCGGCTGGATGCGCGAGACCGTGCGGCTGGCCGAGGCGCACGGCGTCGGCGTGGGCGCGCACCCGGGATTCCCGGACCTGCAGGGCTTCGGCCGCCGTAACCTGGCCGCCACCGCCGCCGAGGTGCGCGACGACCTGATCTACCAGATGGGCGCGCTGACCGCGTTCACGCGCGCGAAGCGGCTGCAGCACGTGAAGCCCCACGGCGCCCTCTACAACATGGCCGTCGCGCGGGAAGATCTCGCGCGTGTCACTGCCGATGCCGTCCTCGAGGTGGACCCGTCGCTGATCCTCGTGGTGCTTGCGGGATCGCCGTGGGCGTCGATCGCCCGCCAGACCGGCGCGCGGGTGGCGCGCGAGGTGTTTGCCGACCGCGCGTTCACAGCCGCCGGAACGCTGGTGCCGCGCGGACAGCCCGGCGCCGTGATTCACGACACGCAGGCCGTCATCGAGCGCAGCCTGCAGCTGGCCTGCGAACACACCGTCACGGCCATCACGGGCGAGCGGATCCACCTGGAAGCCGACACGATCTGCCTGCACGGTGACACGCCAGGAGCGGTTGAGCTGGCGGCGGCCCTGCGCGCGGCATTCGACCGGGCGGGTGTGGGCCTCGCGCCCCTCGCCGCCCTTATCGCCTGACGTGGTCCTGACGCCGCGGTTCCTGACGGCCGGTGAGCGGGTGCTCGTTGCCGAGTATGGCGACGGGATCGACGAACGCGTCAACACGCACGTCCACCTCGTGGCCCGGGCCCTCGCACGCACGGCCCCGGCCGGCCTCGTCGAGGTGGTACCAACCTACCGCTCTGTGGCGGTGTGGTTCGACCCGCTGGCGACGACTGTCGAGTGCCTGGAAGACGTTGTCAGAGGCATCGACGCGCACCTCGACGCCGGCGACACGTTGCCATCACGGATCATCGAGGTGCCCGTCGTCTACGGCGGCGAGTGCGGGCCCGATCTGGCGGACGTGTCGGCTCACACCGGTCTGAGCGAAGCCGACGTGGTGGCCATCCACGCCGCCGGCTCGTACCGCGTGTTCATGATGGGCTTCACGCCCGGCTTCCCCTACCTCGGCGGCATGTCGCCGCGCATCGCCACGCCGCGCCTCCCCACGCCGCGCACGCACGTGCCGGCAGGGTCGGTCGGCATCGCCGCGCAGCAGACCGGCATCTACCCGGCCGCGAGCCCCGGCGGCTGGCGGCTGATCGGGCGGTCGCCGCTCCGCCTGTTCGACCCGGCGCAGGACCCGCCGGCCCTGCTGGGCCCCGGCGACACTGTGCGGTTCGTGCCGTCGGACTCGGCCGGGTTCGCAGAAGCGCCGCACGACATGCCCGTTCCCGCGCCGTGCGAGGGCGGCATCGAGGTGCTCGACGGGGGCCTGCTGACGACCGTACAGGACCTGGGGCGCTACGGCTATCAGCGGTACGGCGCGCCCGTCGCGGGCGCGATGGACGTGCGGGCCCTCCGCGAGGCCAACGTGCTCGTGGGAAACGACGAGCACGAGGCCGGCCTCGAAATGACCCTGGCAGGCCCGTCCCTGCGCTTCGACGTCGAGACCGTCGTCGCGCTCACAGGAGGCGACCTCGGCCCGCATCTGGACGGGCGGCCGCTGCCATTGTCCCGGGCCATCACGATCCGCCGCGGCGCATCGTTGACGTGCGCCGGCCGCCGGAGCGGCCTGCGCATGTATCTCGCCGTGGCTGGCGGCATCGACGTGCCACCGATGCTCGGCAGCCGGTCCACGTACCTCGCGTCCGGGTTCGGCGGACACCAGGGGCGGGCGCTGCGTGCGGGCGACCGCCTGCCGCTCGGCCTCGCTGCCGCGGCGGTCCGGCCGATGCGCGGGTCCACGCCCGTGCGCGGGCGACAGCCCGTTGCGGGCGACGCCGTGGTCCGGGTGATGCTGGGGCCCCAGGACGACGCGTTCACGCCCGAGAACATCGGGACGTTCCTGTCGGCGACCTGGGAGATGGGCCGGGCGTCCGATCGGGTCGGCTGCCGGTTCACGGGGCCCCGGATCGAGCACCGCCACGGTGCCGACATCGTTTCGGACGCCACCGCATTCGGCACCGTCCAGATCAGCGGCGACGGCCAGCCGATCGTCCTCATGGCCGACCGGGGCACGACGGGGGGCTACACGAAGATCGCCACCGTGATCGCCGCCGACCTGGGGCTCCTCGCGCAGGCGGTGCCCGGCGATCGGGTGCGTTTCTCGGCGGTGGATCGGGCCGCGGCCGTGGCCGCGTGGCGGGAGATGGATGAGGCAGTGGCGCGGCTTCGCCGTCCGGCCGCCGCTTCTGGCGGGAGTGGCGTCGAAGACGTCTTCGATGAAGACAGTGGCTCAGACCTGGCGGCCGAGGCAATGGACGAGTTCGCCCGCGCGATCGGCGCGCAGGCCGGCGGCGGTGCGGAGCTTCCGGCGGCCGCAGTGGTGCGTGCGGGGATGAGCGGCCTGGTGGTGGCGGTGCTGGTCGGCGAGGGCGCGGTGGTGGCCGAGCGCGACACGCTGATGGTGATCGAGGCCATGAAGATGCAGAATCCCGTGCGCGCGCCGCGTGCGGGACGCGTGGCGTGCGTGCGGGTGCGCGCCGGCGACCAGGTGGCGGGCGACACCGTCATCGTCGAGTTTGCAGACTGACGGGCGCGCCTCTGGGCGCGGGAGTGCGAGGCAGCCGATGGCAACGACAGGGGCGGCACCGGGACTGTTCGGCTGGTGGCGGGCGGGCACGCCCGAGGGGCGGCGGGCGCTGATGGCCGGCAGCCTGGGCTGGATGCTCGACAGCTTCGACGTGATGCTCTACGCCCTGGTCCTCGCGACGTTGATGAAGGACCTGGACCTCAGCAAGTTCACCGCGGGCCTGCTCGGGTCGGCCACGCTCGTGGCATCTGCGGTGGGAGGGATGGTGTTCGGCGTCATCGCGGACCGCTATGGCCGCACGCGCGCCCTCATCTGGAGCATCCTCATCTACTCGGTGTTCACCGCGGCGTGCGGCTTCGCGCAGACCGTGGCGCAACTGGCCGTGTTCCGCGTGTTCCTGGGCCTTGGCATGGGTGGCGAATGGGCCAGCGGCGCAGCCCTCGTGTCAGAGACGTGGCCGGCCGAGTACCGCGGCAAGGCCCTGGGCTTCATGCAGAGCGCCTGGGCCGTCGGCTACGGCGCCGCGGCCCTCGTCGTGGCCCTCGTCATGCCGATCTGGGGCTGGCGGGCCGTGTTCTTCGTGGGCGTGCTGCCGGCGCTGCTCACGATCTGGGTGCAGAAGCGCGTGGAGGAGCCGGCGTTGTGGCGCGAGCGGCGGGCCATACCCGCGGCGCGCCGTGGAAGCCTGGCCGACGTCTTCCGGGGCGACCTGCTGCGCCTCACGCTGGCCGTGACGGCGATGAACGCCTGCACCATGTTCGCGTGGTGGGGGTTCAACCAGTGGATCCCCGCGTACCTGTCGTTGCCCGCCGCCGACGGCGGCATCGGGCTCACGACGCGCACCATGTCGGGCTTCATCCTGGCCATGCAGGTGGGCATGTGGTTCGGCTACGTCACCTTCGGGTTCATCAGCGATGCCATCGGCCGCAAGCGGGCCTACGTGGGCTACCTGCTGACCGCGGCGGTGCTGATGCTGAGCTACCGCCTGACGCAGGAGCCGCTGGTGCTGCTGCTGCTGGGACCCGTTGTGGCGTTCTTCGCCACCGGCTACTTCACCGGGTTCGGCGCGGTGACGGCCGAGATCTATCCCACCGACATCCGGGCCACGGCGCAGGGGTTCACGTACAACTTCGGCCGCATCGCCAGCGCGGTGGCGCCCTGGGCCGTCGGCCGTCTGGCCGACACGCAGGGCTTCGGCGCGGCGTTCTCACTGGCGGCCGTCGCCTTCCTGGCCGCGGCGACGCTCTGGATCTGGATCCCGGAGACGAAGGGGAGGGCGTTGACGTAGAGGAGACAGGAGACAGGAGACAGAAGACAGAAGGGATCACGCGGTCACGCCCCAACCGTGAACCCTGAATCGTGAACCGTGGACCGTGAGCCGATAGCCGAACGGCCGATAGCCGAACGGCCTGTCCCCGCCGAACGGCCTTCCTAGAACGCGAAGTAGATGAAGTCCATCGGGGCGCGGCTGCGCAGGACGTAGATCGCCGTCACCATCAGGCCGCAGAGCAGCGCCTGCGCCGCCGTGCGGCCCCAGCCGGACGGGATCGCGGGGTCGTCGATGGCGGCCACCAGGTCGGGGCCTGTGAACTCGGCCCAGAGGTCCTGCAGCCAGAGCGGCGCGGCGTAGATCAGCGTCAGCAGGAACAGGTAGACGCCAGCCTGCCAGTCCAGCGCGCTGGTGTGGACCGGCGTCAGGGTCAGATTGCGCCAGAGTTGCGAGGCCTCGGTTTCGCGGAAGATCAGCCAGCCCACGCTCGTGAGCACGAACATGAGCGCCACCTGGAAGGGCGGGAGCCAGCGCCGCACACGCCGCGACGGCCGCCAGAGCCGGTCGAGGATCCTCGCAATCACAAGCAGGATGCCGTGGTAGACGCCCCACAGCACGTAGTTCCAGCTGGCGCCGTGCCACAGGCCCGCCACGAACATCGTCACCAGCATGCTGCCGATGTAGGCCCACGAGGCCGCGTCGAGGCCGGCCACCCGGTCGGCCGTGATGCGCCGGGAGATCCGGAAGGCGAGGGGCAGGAAGAGGTAGTCGCGGAACCACGTCGACAGCGAGATGTTCCAGCGCCGCCAGAACTCCGACGGGCTGGCGGACAGGTAAGGGCGCTGGAAGTTCTTGATCAGGTCGAAGCCGTACCACTTGGCCACGCCGCGCGCGATGTCGGTGTAGGCCGAGAAGTCGGCGTAGATCTGCATGGTGAACGCGAACACGCCGGCCCACAGCACGAAGAACTCGGGCGCCTTCAGGGCGAACACCTTATTGGCGATCACGCCCACGTTGTCGGCAATCACCAGCTTCTTGAAGAACCCCCAGACGATGAGGACCAGCGCGTCGCGGGCGGCGGGGGCCGAGAACTGGCGTGGCGTCTCCATCTGCGGCAGCAGGTTGGTGGCGCGCATGATGGGGCCCGCCACCAGGTGCGGGAAGAAGGCGATGAACGCCGCCACGTCCACGAAGTTCTCGCGGGCCTTCGCGTGGTTCCAGTAGACGTCGATGGTGTAGCTCATCGCCTGGAACGTGTAGAACGAGATGCCCACCGGCAGCAGGATCTCGAGGGCCGGCACGGGGATACGCCAGCCGGCCGCCGCGGCCGCCGCCGCCATGTTCCCGGCGAAGAAGTTGAAGTACTTGTAGAACCCCAGCAGGCCGAAGTTCGTGACGATGGCCAGCCAGAGGAGGCGGCGCCGGTGCCCTGGCCACGCGGCCATCCCGCGGGCCACGCCGTAGTCCACCACCGTCGTCGCGAAGATGAGCGCCAGGAACCACGGGTGCACCCACCCGTAGAAGACGTAGCTGACCGCCAGCAGGAAGAGGTTCTGCCACCGGTGGGGCAGCCACCAGTAGGCGGCCAGCGTCACCGCGAAGAACACCAGGAAGTCGAGGCTGTGGAAGATCACCTGAACAGGTCCTGGTTCCGGCGGAAGAACAGTTCCGTGTAGAAGATCCGGAAGTCCCGCGCGATGTGGTCGCCGTCCTCGTAGATGGCCAGTGTCTGTTCGGGATCGCCCCAGTCGTCGTGGAAGTACCCGCCGCTGTCCCGCACGTAGGCGGCCAGGTCGCGCACGTACGCCTGCAGGGCCTCCGACTGGACGGGTGGGCCGTCCGGCCGCGGTCGGCGCTGTACGCGGACCAAGGCTACGCGGATGCCCGACACCTTCGACAGGCGCAGGATCTCGGGCAGCAGCGACACCTCGACCCGCTTCGGGAAGTTGAGGGCGTCACCGCCGGCCGTCGGCATGTCGGCGGCCACCATCGGCCGCAGCGCCTCGAGCGGGAACAGCCGCTCGTTCATGTTCGTGAGGAACGCCTCGCGCTGCGCCGCGCCGGCCACCGCCGCCAGGGGCGCGCGGGTGATGCGGGGCTCCAGCCAGTCGCGCGTCCGGTTGAACTGATAGAGGGACTGCGCGGTCAGGTGTGCCTGGTAGAAGCCGCCGTGCATGTTGGCCGCGAGCACCCGATCCAGCACCGCCTCGCGCTCCATGGCGGCCCGGTCGAGCACGCCCGGATACACGCGGAACATCGGCTCGGTCAGGTTCTCGTCCCGGAAGAAGATGATGACGGCCTTCGGCTTGATCCGGGCGTTGACGACGAAGTTCTTGAAGGCGAGGTACCAGTAGGCCGAGCCCGTGCCGGGGTGCAGCAGCGACGCCGATCCCCGGCCGCCCACCAGGCGGGAGAAGTGGCCGGGATGGATGCGCGTGCCGGCCATCGAGTCGCCGATGATGATGTAGTCGGGCTGCGCCTCGCGCAGGGTCGTGACCACGTCGCGGTCGAAGGGCTGGCGCACCCGCGGCGACTCGATCGAGGGGATGAACGAGGGCGCCAGGCCCGCGCTGGGCAGGATGGCGTTCACCGCCCGCAGCCCCAGCGGCAGCAGGGCGATGGAACCGGCGATCAGACCGATGGAGAGCCAGGCCGCTGGCGCGGCCCGGCCGGATCTCGGCGCACTCAACGTCGTCGTCTGCCTTTCGGGCCCGGGGCCCGCCTTACCGGGTCTTCGCCTCCGCGGGGAACAGCCGGGCCAGTTCCTCGGGCCGCGGCGCCGGCGTCATCAGGCTCACCACCACCAGCAGGCCGATCGAGATGATGGCCGACGGATAGATGCTGGGGATGCCCCAGGGGTCCGCGCCGAAGGTCGAATTGATGGCGTCGAGGCCCGACAGGCCGTTGGCGGCCTGCATCACGCCTGGCCACACGCGCGGGATCACCACCTCGAACAGCACGGTCGCGACGGCCCCGCCCACGATCGACGCCACACCGCCCTGGCGCGTGGCCCGCTTCCAGGTGAGCGCCGCGAACAGGGCCGGCGTCACGGCCACGCCGTACATCGTGTAGGCGAAGTACGCGTACTGCAGCACCGACACCTGCAGCTGGAAGTACGTGGGGATGAAGATCATCAGGAACGCGACCACGCCCATGCAGACGATGAACACCTTCTGGAGGGCCACCATCTTGTCCGGGTCCGCGTTCGGGTTGATCATCCCCTGATAGATGTCGCGCATCACGTTCGAACTCGACGACAGCAGGTAGTTCATGCCCGTCGAGAGCACCACGGCGCACGCCGCGCCCAGCAGCAGCACGCCCACGCCCCCCGGCATCATGTACCGCGCCGCGTTGAGCACCAGGGCCCGGCCGTCCCAGCCCTTCTGGAACTCGGCGTTGTACACCGACGCGTAGACCGCGATGGCGATGACGATGGTCTCGACGACGATCGTGCCGACGATCCAGATGGCCACGGCCTTCTTGGCTTCCGCCGGGGTCTTGGCCGCGTAGAATTTCTGGTACATCGACTGCACGCCCATCAGCAGCAGCAGCGTGGACAGGAAGTACGCCAGCGCCTTCAGGGCCGGGTACTTGCCGAAGTCCGCCGGGAACACCTCGAAGCGCGAGGCCGGCAGCACGGCCGCGGCGTGCTCCCACCCGCCGGCGGTCGACACGACGAAGGGGATCGCCAGCAGGCAGGCGGTGACGATGATGATGCCGTTGGGGAGGTCCGTGTGGGCCACGGCCACCATGCCGCCGATGGCCACGAAGCCGATGACGAACATCGCCGCCAGCATCTGGCCCGCTTCCACCGACACGGCGCCGTCGGTGATGACGTTCAGGATGTAGCCTCCCGCCCGGAACTGGTACGCCACGATCGTGGTGAACGCGATGATGAGGGCGATGGCGCCGAACAGTCGCGCGAACTTCCCGTAGCGCACCTCCAGGATGTCGCCCACGGTGTACTGGCCGAAGGTGCGGATTTTCGCGGCCACGAAGTAGATGATCGCGATGCCCAGGAACGCGCCCGCCGGCTGCCAGATGGCGCTCCACCCCGCGTACGACGCGTACTCCGCCCCCGCGATGAACGTGCCGGACCCGATCCAGGTGCAGACCAGTGTGAAGACCATCTTGGTCAGCGACAGGCTGCGCCCCGCCACCATGAAGTCTTCCTGGGACTTGATCTGCCGCGAACGGTAGATGTTGTACCCGGTCAGCACGAGCAGGTACGCCAGGATCACGAATACATAGAAGTTCACAGGTCCTCCTGCGGGTCAGGCCGTTGCGAGGAGGCAGTCTAGCACAGGACCGGACGGGCTCCGGCGGCCAGGCGGTATGATCGGGGGATGACCGTGGCGGCCGTCATCGTGGCGTACCACAAGCCCGCGTGGCTGGACCGGGCGCTGGCGGCCCTGGGGCCGCCGGACGCTGCGATCGACGTGGTGGTGGTGAACGTCGAGGCCGACCCCGCCGTGCGGCGCGTGGCCGAGTCGTGCGCCGCCCGAGTGGTCGACCTGGCGGGCAATCCCGGCTACGCCGCGGGCGTCAACGCCGGCGTGTCGGCCGTGAGCGCGGACGTGGTCGTCTTCATGAACGACGACCTCGTCGTCTCGCGCAAGGCGCTGCTGGCCCTCGCGCGGGTGGTGGACGAGGGCGTTGCGGATGTCGCCCTTCCGGTCCTGGCCGATCCCGCCGGGGGTGTTGAGCCGTCGATCCTGCCTGCGTTCACGCCCTGGCGGATCTTCCGTGACATGGCGTGCCTGCCGGACCGGCCGGTGCCTGGGCTCCGGCGTCTCCTGCGTGCCGAGAAGTGGCGGACGCCTGCGGCACCCGAGCGTGTCTTTGGCGCGATGGCCGCGATCGTGGCCGCATCCCGCGGGCTGCTGATCGACCTCCCGCTGCCTGAGGCGTATTTCCTCTACTGGGAGGAAGTCGAGTGGTTCTGGCGCGTACGCGAGGCCGGCCGATCGGTGGAGTTCCGGCCGGACATCCGCGTGACGCATGCGGGTGGGCGGGAGGCCGTGCGCCCGGCCCGCGAACGTCTCCTGGCGCGCAACGCCGTGCGCTTCGTGCGGCGCACGCAGGGGCGAGGGGCGGCCGCCGCGGCCTGGCTCGCCGTCCTGGCGTGGCAGGGCCGGCTGACGATCGTGGCGCTGGCGCGGGCGGCCGTGCGGACACCGGGATCCGGCCGCCTCCTCGCGGCCCGGTGGGCCGGGTTGCGGGCCGGCGTGGCGAGCGTGACGGAGCTCGCATGATGAGGGTCGTCCTCATCTCGACCTACGACCTGGGGCGCCAGCCCTTCGCGCTGGCGTCGCCGGCGGCCTGGCTGCGCCGGGCCGGCGCCGACGTGGCCTCTCTCGACCTGTCGCGCCAGCGCCTCGACGCGGACGCCGTGGGCCGCGCCACGCACGTCGCCTTCTCGCTCCCTATGCACACGGCCACCCGGCTGTCGCTTCCTGTCGTGCCTCGCGTGCGGCGCCTGAATCCGCACGCGCACCTCGCGGCCTTCGGCCTCTACGCCCCGGTGAACGCGTCGTGGCTCGCGGAACTGGGCTTCGAGGCCTTCTTCGGGGCGGAGCCGGAGGCGGCGCTGGTCGAGTGGGCGCTCGGGCGCGACGGTCCTGCGGTGGCACCGGTCGCCGGGGCGTCGGCCGTCCCGCGCCTCGCGCTCGTCACCCCTGACCGTGCCGGCCTGCCGCCGCCGGTGAAGTACGCCACGCTGCAGATCGGGCCCGAGCGGCGCGTGACGGGGTATACCGAGGCCACTCGTGGCTGCCGCCACCTCTGCCGCCATTGTCCCGTCGTGCCGGTCTACCAGGGGCAGTTCCGCGTGGTGCCTGTCGACGTGGTGCTGGCCGACATCCGCCAGCAGGTGGAGCAGGGCGCGCGGCACATCACGTTCGGCGATCCCGACTTCTTCAACGGCCCGGTCCACGCCGCCCGCGTGATGGCGGCCGTGCACGATGCGTGGCCCGACCTGACCTACGACGTGACGATCAAGGTCGAACATCTGTTGCAGCAGGCCACGCTGCTGCCCGTGCTCCGTGAGACGGGCTGCCTGTTCGTGACGAGCGCCGTCGAGTCGTTCGAGGACGAGGTGCTGCGGTATCTCGACAAGGGCCACACGGCGGCGGACGTGCCCGTGGCGGTCGAGGCGTGCCGCGAGGCCGGCCTGACGCTCTCGCCCACCTTCGTCCCGTTCACACCCTGGACGACGATCGAGAGCTACGCGCACTTCCTGGGCCGCATCCACGAACTGGGCCTGGTGGAGCACGTGGCCCCGATTCAGCTGGGGATACGCCTGCTGATCCCCGCCGGCTCGCGACTGCTGGACCTCGAAGCGGTGCGGCAGATGGCCGGGAGCTTCGACCCGCAGGCCCTGGCTCATCCGTGGCGCAACCCGGATCCACGCGTCGACGCCCTGGCGTCGCGGGTGGTGGACGTCGCGGGGCGGCACATCAGCGCGGTGCGCCACGGCGTATTCGAGCGCGTCTGGGAACTCACCCGGGAGGCAGGCGGGGATCGCCTGCTGCCGAGCCTGCCGGCGGGCGACGGGGCCAGGCCGCGCGCCACCGTGCCGTTTCTCAACGAGCCCTGGTACTGTTGAGCCGAGCCGGCGGAAGGGCAGGTGGCTCTTCTCTAGGGGCGTGGGGCGTGGGGATTGTTGTTCACACGTAGAAGCAAGACGGGATCACGCTGTCACGCCCCAACCGTGAACCGTGAACC
>CAYNDV010000029.1:25152-39887 GCA_964396055.1 uncultured Vicinamibacterales bacterium
CGTGAACCCTGAACCGTGAACCGTGAACCTGGAACCGTGAACCACCGGGTACTGCTGCTGGCGGCGACGACGGGGTACCAGACCAGGGCGTTTGGCGAGGCCGCACGCGCGCTGGGGGTTGAGCTGGTCTTCGGCACCGATCACTGCCGCGGGCTCGACGATCCCTGGGGCGATCGCGCACTGGCCGTGCGCTTCCGTGACGATCCGCGGTCGCTCGACGCGATCGCGCGCGCCCACCGCGAGGCGCCGCTGCGGGGCGTGCTGGCCGTCGGCGACCGCCCGGCCCTGCTTGCGGCCCTCGCCGCGCGCCGTCTCTCGCTGCCGTTCCATCCGCCCGAGGCGGCGGCGACCAGCCTGAACAAACGCCGCACGCGAGACGCCCTGCGGGCCGCCGGCCTGCCGGTGCCGCACTACGAGGCGCTCGAGATCGACGCGGATGTGGCGACCCTGGCTGCCAGGCTGCGCTACCCCTGTGTCATCAAGCCGCTCGCGTTGTCGGGCAGCCGAGGCGTGATGCGCGTGGACAGGCCTGATGCGCTGCGCGCCGCGGTCGAACGCCTGCGTCACATCCTGCGCGCGCCCGACGTCGTCGTGCAGAAGGACCCCGCTCATCGATCGTGGCTGGCGGAGGAGTACATCGAGGGCGCCGAATTCGCGGTCGAGGGGCTGATGACCGCCGGCCGGTTCCGGGTGCTGGCGGTGTTCGAGAAGCCCGACCCGCTGGAGGGCCCGTTCTTCGAGGAGACGATTTACGTGACGCCGCCTCGGCTCCCCGACGCGGCCCGTGCCGCCATCGAGGCGGCGGTGGGCCTCGCGGCGGTGGCGCTGGGGCTCGCGCACGGGCCGGTCCACGCGGAATGCCGCGTCAACGGCCGCGGCGTGTTCGTCCTGGAGGCGGCGGCGCGCCCGATTGGCGGGTTGTGCGCGCGCGCGTTGCGGTTCACCGCCGGGGGAGCCCCGATTCCCTTCGAGGCATTGCTGCTGCGCCACGCGCTCGGCGAAGACACGGACCGCTGGGTGCGCGAGGCCCGGGCGTCCGGCGTGATGATGATCCCGATTCCCCACGCCGGCGTCTACCAGGGCGTGGCGGGCGTGGAGCAGGCGTCGGCCAGGCCCCACGTGGAAGGGGTGACCGTGACGGCCGTGGCGAACCAGCCGCTGGTGCCGCTGCCGGAAGGCGCAAGCTATCTCGGGTTCATCTTCGCGCGGGCGGACGGGCCGGACGAGGTGGTGGAGGCCCTGAGGCGGGCCCACGGCGATCTGCGGTTCCAGATCGGCCGTGAGCTGCCGTTGACGAAGCCCTGAGGGCTACTTCTGCTTCGGAGGCGTGTAGTCGGCCGGCATCGGCCCGCCGGCGCCGAAGAAGAACTCGTCCATCGCCTTGGCCATCAGTTCCTGAGCTTCCTTCTGGAAGGGCAGCAGGCGGTACTCGTTCAGGATCATCTTCATCCGTTCCTGCCACATCGCCCACGCCTCCTTCGAGACGTGCTCGAAGACGCGCTGCCCGAGTTCCCCCGGCCACGGCGGCGAATCCAGCCCCGGCAGTTCTTTTCCCAGCTTCACGCACTTCACGGTCCGGCTCATGGTCTCTTCACTCCGTTTCGGTCCGCGGTTCACGGTTCGGGGTCCACGCGTCGCGGTTCACGGTTCACCCCTCGACCTGGCCCGGGGTGACCCCGAGCGTCGCCGCAGGGGCACAGTTCGCGGTTGGGCCGTTGGTCAGCGTGACCGCGTGATCCCTTCTTGCTTCTTGATTCTTGCTTCTGACTCTGACCCACTATCCCCACGCCCCACGTCCCTAGTGTACCTTCCCCAACCCCGGCCCTGCAGGAATGTCGGGGCGTTTCTCGACCTGCACCCGTGCATCGTTGAAACACGCGCCTGCGCCGATATCGGTCAGCGTGTCCGGCGAGAGGGCGTTGGACGTGGATCCGTTGGCGGTGTGGCGGCTCCACAGGCCCTTGGTCAGCGAGACGGTGCCGGGCGGGACGATCGGCGACACCGACGCCACGCAGTGCACCTCGCCGAGGGCGTTGAACACCCGCACGGGCTCGTCGTCTTCGATCCCGCGCGCACGGGCGTCGTCGGGGTGCAGCACCACCTCGGCGGGCCTGGTCACCAGTTCGCCCAGCGTCGAGCTGATCATCCGGTCGTTCGACGGCGAGATGAGCGCCAGCGGGTACGCCTCGGTGGCGGGATCCGGCTGCCAGGCGTAGAGGCCCGCCGGCGCTTCGCGATCCAGGTCCGGCGGGAACAGGTGAACCTTGCGGTCGGCTGTCAACGGAAAGACATCGACGAACTGCACCGGCGTGAGACCGCAGGCGGGCTCGGGCGTGCGCCCGTCGCGCAGGGCGCCGCCGACGGCTTCCGGCAGGTCGCCCATGACCTTCAGCATCATCTCGATGTCGTCCGCCGGCTCGCCCGGACGGGCCAGACCCAGGCGTGCCTCGAGGTCGGCGAACACCTGCGTATTGGGCCGTGCCTCGGCGACGGCCTCCACGACGGGCTGCACCAGCTGCAGGCTGATCGGGCCGTAGGCGCGCGCCAGATCGTACTGCTCGAGAAACGTGGTGGCCGGCAGCACGACATCGGCGTAGCGGGCCGTGTCGGTCATCACCTGGTCGAACACGACCGTGGTCAGGTCCGCGCGCTCCAGCCCCCGCTGCACACGGTTCTGGTCCGGCATGGTCGCCAGCGGGTTGCAGTTGTAGACGAAGAGCACCTTGACCGGCGTGCCGGCCGGTTCGGTGAGCACGCGCCCGAGGTGGTTCATGTTGACCACACGCGTGGCGGGTTCCGGCTCGCCAATCCACGTCTTCGTGATGCCCCACGAGCCCGAGTTGCTCATCGAGAAGCCGCCGCCGCGCACGCCGAACTTGCCGGCGACGGCCGGCAGGGCGAGCACGGCCGCCACCGCGTTGCCGCCATTGCGGTTGCGCTCCAGGCCCCAGCCGCACCGGATCACGGCCGGCGAGATGCCCGCATACATGCGCGCCAGGCGCTCGATATCTGCCGCAGGCACGCCCGACACCTCCGAAGCCCGCGCGGCGGTCCAGGGGGCGGCACGTTCCCGCACCTGCTCGTAGCCCGTCGTGTGCTCGGCCAGGAATGCGAGGTCGGCGGCGCCGGACTCAAACAGGTGCCGGTGCACGGCCAGGGCCACCGCCACGTCCGAGCCGGGCCGCACCGCGAGGTGCAGATCGGCGAGCCTGGCCAGCGGTGTCCGGCGCGGATCCACCACCACGAGCTTCGCGCCCGCCTTCTGCGCGTCGCGGATGAACGGGACCAGATGGATGCCGGACGCCGACGGGTTGGCGCCCCAGACGACGATGAGGCGGGCGTGGACGTAGTCCTGGTAGCTCACCGACGGCATCTTGCCGTAGAGGGCCCCGTTCACGGTGCTCGTGGGCGCGGCGCACACGGTCCGCGCCAGGCGCGACGCGCCGAAGCGCCGGAACAGCCGCGCGTCGCTGGTGTCCTGGGTGAGCAGGCCGTTGGACCCGCCGTAGTAGAACGGCAGCACGGACTCGGTGCCGTACTCGCGGGCGGCCTCCTGCATCGCGGCGGCCACGCGCGCGAGCGCTTCGTCCCAGTCCACCCACCTGAACACACCGGCGCCCTTCGGGCCCGTCCGGATGCCAGGCTGCTGGATCCGATCGGGCCCGTACATCCGGCGCGCGAACCGGCGGACCTTGGCGCAGATGTAGCCGTTCGTCACCGGGTTCGCGTGGCCGCCGTCGAGGACCTCCACCCGGCCGTCGCGCACGGTGGCGACGACGCTGCACGAGTCCGGGCAATCGAGCGGGCAGGCTGTCTGGACGTGATGGGCGGGCTTCGTGCTCAGCTTCACGGGGACCCCTGATCTACTTGCGTGGCTCGGTGCGCACCGCCTGACCGTCGCGGAGGTCGCGCAGGGCCTGGAATGGTCCGACGATGACGGGCGTGCCGGCGTCCACGCCGGCCACCTCGATGTCGAGGCCGCCGATGAGGCCCGCCGTCACCGGGCGGAACCGCGCGGCGCCGCCGTCGACGACGAACACACCGGTCTGGTCCGCGCCCTTTGCATCCGGGCGGACGACCACGGCCTGCAGCGGCACGGCCAGGACGTTCTGCCGTTCCGCGGTCAGGATCTCGGCGTCGCAGGTCAGCCCGGGCCGCAGGGCGGGATCGGGCTTGTCGAGCCGCACCTTCACCTTGAACTCGCGGGCCGCCGCGCCGGTGCCCGTGACAGGCAGGGCGCTGGCGCCGACCTCGACCACCTTGCCCGGGAAGGTCGTGCCGGGCATCGCCTCGAGCGTGACCGTGGCGGGCTGGCCCACGCGCACGCGCAGCACGTCGGCTTCCGCGACCTTCACTTCAGCATCGATGGCGCTCAGGTCTGACACGGTCATCAGCGTGGTGCCCGGCTGGTTCTGGATACCAATCACCACCATCTCGCCCTCCTGCACGGGCAACCGGGTGACCGTGCCGTCGATGGGCGCGACGATGTCGGTCTTGGCGAGCACGTCGCGGGCGCGGGTGGCCTCGGCCCGGATTTCGGCCAGACGCCGGTTCGCGGACTCCTGCGAGGCCTGGAGGCGGCGGATGGCGGCCTCGGCGGCGCTCACCTGCGCGGCAGCGGCGTCAGCATTCGCCCGGGCGCGGTCGAGTTCCGCGATGGGCACGAGACCGTCGCGCCGCAGGTCCTGGTTGCGCCGCAGGCTCTCCCGGGCCTCCTCGGCCCGGGCGCGGGCCGCGTCGAGATCGGCGCGGGCGGCCGCGAGCAGGTCGGCCGCCGCGCTGGTGTCCGACTCGGCGGCCTTGACGCGCGCCGCAGCGGCCGTGGCGCCGGCGGAGGCCTGCACCGCGTCGATGCGCGCCAGCACCTGGCCGGCCTTCACGGCCTCACCCTCGCGCACCCGCAATTCGACGAGCCGGCCCATCGCGCTCGACCCGATGTCCGCGTAGCGCTGGGCCACGATCTGGCCCGAGGCGGTCACGAAGGACCGGAAGACCGGCTTGCGGCCCACCGCCTCGACGTCGACGGCGGGTCCGTCCCCGCCGCGGCGGGAGATGAGCGCGGCCGCCACGGCGAGCACGACGATCGCCGCGGCGAGAGCAGTGGATCTCGAGCGTAGTGCCATAGAAGTCCCTTCACTCTATCATGCGGATCCGGCCTCTTCTGAGACGCCAGGAGGCTCGGGTCCGGATCCGGACCCGGGCGCCCGGCGTCCCAGAAGTGGCCCGCGCTGGTGCCGGCCACCCAAGGTAGAATCACTGGCGCATTCGTGATGAGAGCCGTGCACGACACCGTCGAAGCCGTCCGCCAGGGGGCCGCCTCCGCGCTCGGCAACCCGCTTCGCGCGGGACTGGGCGCCCTGGCGATCGCCGTGGCCGTTGCGACCATCGTCGTGGTGGTGACGGCCATCGACGGCGTTGGCCGCTATGCGCGGGCCGTGGGCGCCCGCGCCTTCGGCAGCGATACCTTCCTGGTGGCGCAGATCGCGTCGTCCGGCCGGATCAACCGGCGTGAACTCACCGAGAAGCTGCAGCGCAACCCCGTCATCACCCGCAGCGACCTGCGGTTCCTCGAGCGCCACGGCCAGGGCGTGGTCTTCGCTTCGACCGTGCAGCGCGTGGGCGACGTCACGGCGGGGAACCGCACGTTCGAGAACGCGGCGCTCGTCGGCGCCACGTCCACGCTGGCCGACCTGCGGGACCTCGGCCTGGGGCGCGGCCGGTTTCTCACGCGCGACGACGAACGACGGGGGGCGCAGGTGGCGGTCGTCGGCGCTGACCTCGCCGAGACCCTGTTTCCGTCCCGGGATCCGCTGGGTGCGGCCATCCGCATCGCGGGCCGGCGCTTCGAGGTGGTCGGGGTGCAGCAGCGGCTCGGCTCGTCCGGGGGCACGTCACTCGATCGGTCGGCGTACGTGCCGCTCACGACGTACGAACGCGTGTTCGGGCCACCGCCCTCGTTGAGCATCTTCGTGAGCCCGCAGGATCCCGAGCGGCTGCTGGCGGCCGAATCGACGGCCCGCGCCGCCCTGCGGGCCCGGCGCCAGTTGCGGCCTGGCGTGGCCGACAACTTCGACGTGCTGACACCCGAGGCGGCGCGCTCGTTCGTCCAGAACCTGGCGGAGCGGATCGGCGCCGCGGCCGGCCCCATCTCGGCCATGGCGCTGCTGGCGGCCATCGTCGTGATCACCAACACGATGCTGGTGTCGGTGACGCAGAAGACGCGGGAGATTGGCGTGCGGCGCGCGGTTGGCGCGTCGCAGGCGCAGGTGAAGCGGGAGGTCGTGGCGGAATCGCTGCTCGTGTCGCTGGCCGGCGGTGCCGCGGGGACGGGCCTGTCGGCCGTCGCCCTGTCGGGCCTGGCACGGGTGCTCGAGATCGACATCGTCGTGCGGCCGTCCACGCTGGCGTGGGCGCTTGGCGCCGCGGCGCTGAGCGGCCTCGTCGCGGCCTACTACCCGGCGCGCCGGGCCACGCGGATCGACGTGATCGCGGCGGTGCGCGCGGAGTGACGCGGCCGGGATCGGGGCGGGTCGTGCCCGGAATCAGTCCGGGCGTGACGTGGTGACGGAGGGACACGACGCGTGAAGGGCTTCACGGTGAAGGACGGGGGCCGGCACACCTTCCGCCGGTGGACCATCGACGCCGCCGAGACGGCATCGCTGGCCATTGACGCGGTGCGCAGCCAGCCGCTGCGGTCGGCCCTCGCCGTGGCGGGCATCGTCATCGGCATCGTGACGGTCGTGCTCGTGGCGACGATCCTCGTCGGCGTGCGCAACGGCATTGCCGGCCTGTTCCGCGAACTCGGCACCGACAACGTCTTCGCCTTCCACCGCGACGGCGATCCGTACAACCCGGCGTCCGACAAGGACGCGCAGCGCAAGCCCCTCGAGCCGGCGTACGCGGCCTACATCGCCCGGTACGGCACGTCGGTGGCCGCGTCGGCGGCGCAGATCATCGTGCCACCCGTCGCGGACGGGCGGCCGATCGTCGCGCGCGCAGGCGTCAACGAATCCGACACGGTGCTGGTCGAGGGCGCGACGCCGAATTTCTTCGACGTCACGGGTACCGAGTTCCGGGTGGGCCGCCCGTTCACTGACCTCGAGAACCGGTCGGCCGCACGGGTGGCCGTGATCGGCTCGAACGTGGCCCGCGCGCTGTTCGGCGCCTCGAGCAGCCTGGGTAAGCCGTTCAGCCTGGCCGGCGACGTGTACTACGTGGTGGGGGAGGCCGCGCCGCGCAAGGGCGGGTTCTTCGGCGAGAACCGGCAGGACAACGTGATCTCGATCCCGACCGGCACCGTCCTGCGCCGGTTTCCCGAGGCGAAGCAGACGATCCTGTACGTCCAGGCGAAACCCGGCCGTCTGGCGATCACGAAGGCGGAGACCGAGTTCCTGCTGCGGCGCCTGCGCCAGGTGCCGCCCGGGGCGGAGAGCGACTTCACCACGTCCACCGCCGAACAGATCATCTCGCAGCTCGATCAGATCAACGCGCGGGTTGGCCTGGCCACCTTCGCCCTGGCGGCGGTGAGCCTGATCATCGGCGGCATCGGCATCGCCAACGTGATGATCATCAGCGTCACCGAGCGCACGCGCGAGATCGGCGTGCGCCTCGCCATCGGGGCGCGGCGCCGCGACGTGCTGCGGCAGTTCCTGCTGGAGGCGGCGATGCTGTCTGCCCTCGGGGGCGGTGTCGGCGTGGCCGTCTCGTGGATCCTCGGGTTGCTGTTGAGCCTGGCGGCGCCAGCGTTCCCGGCTGTGCCGCCGGCCTGGGCGGTTGTCGGCGGGCTGGTGTCCGCCGTCTCGACGGGCGTGGTGGCGGGCTACCTGCCCGCCCGCCGAGCGGCGAACCTGGATCCGGTGGAGTCGTTGCGCTACGAATAGCCCGTGTCAGAGGGCGACCATCCGCCCGATCTTGCGGTCCCAGTACTCCACGCGCCCGACCGTGATGCGGATGAGCGACAACTCCGGGTCGGCCGGGCCGCCCGCGAACCAGGCCTGGTAGGCCGGCTGCCACATCTGGGCCGCATGCGCTTCGTCACGCACGACCGCCGCCTCGCCCGAGACGGAGACGAACCGATCCTCCGGCGCGGACACGTACGTAATGTTCACCTGGGCGGCCGATCCGACTTCCTGGGCCACGGCCGACGTCGTGCGGGTGAAGAACCACAGGTCCCCGTCGAAGGCGCCCGCGCTGGCCACCATGGGCCGGCTGCGCAGGCTCCCGTCGTCGGTGCGCGTGGTGAACATCGCGAACGGAATGTCGTTGATCAGGTCGCGGAACTTCTGGATGTCGTATGGCATACCGCCCTCCCGTGCCCGTGTCGTCGCGCGAGACCCAGCCGCGTCTGCCGGCCGCGCGCGGTCGCGGGCCTGGCGCCCGGGTCAGTTGACTTTGTAGAGTGAACTCAATCCCCACGTGCCGTCTTCGCGCACGCGGAACAGTGCCATCGACGTCCGGACGGTCGTCACGGCCTGCCCGGGTGCTGCCGGCGTGTCGCGCCAGGTGAACTCCACCTCGGTGGACGATCGGCCGATGCGCCGGACCGCCAGCACTTCGATCAGTTCCCGGCCGACGGCGGAACCCGGACGCGTGGTGAAGGTCGGCGACGACCGGAGGCCGGCTGCCGCCGCGTCGGGCGCGAGATCAGGGAACTCGCCGTCGCCGCACGCGACAGACAACGCTGCCACCAGGAGAGCCAGCCCGACCAGCCGCCGCGCCGTTGCGTGTGCCATGGGTGCCCCTGATCATAACGATTCCGGCCGCCTGCCGCCACCGTCCCACGCTCCCTCCAGCCGCAGCAGCGCTTCCTTGACGGCCAGGCCGCCGCCGTATCCGGTGAGCGACCCGTCCTTGCCGATGACGCGATGGCAGGGGATGACGATCGGCAGCGGGTTGGCGCCATTGGCCAGGCCCACCGCGCGGACCGCCGTGGGCCGGCCGATGGCTGCGGCGAGGTCGGCGTAGCTGCGGGTCTCGCCGTACGGGATGCGCTGCAACGCCTGCCAGACCGACTTCTGGAAGTCCGTCCCCTTGGGGTGCAGGTGCAGAGAGAAGGTCCGCCGGGTGCCGGCGAAGTACTCCCGCAACTGGGCGATGGCCGCACCGAACGGCTTGTCGGCGCACGTCCAGTGCGGCTCGGGCCCCCTGGCGCCCGCGCCGCACTGGAAGGAAAGATACCGCAGACCGTGGTCCTCGCACCCCGCCAGCATCACGGTGCCGATGGGCGTGTCGAGGTACGTGTAGCACGTCTCGTGCGCGGCGTGACGGACTGCGGTCCGGCTCATGCCCGCGCCTACTTCTTCGCCGGGCGCTTCACGCCCTTCGCGGGCGCTTCCGGCTGTTCGATCAGCGTGATCTGGCCGGCGGCCTGCAGGGCCTTCACGTAGTCGAACACGTCCTGCAGGGGCAGGGGCTCGAACTCGCCCGCGAGGAAATTGCGGACGTCGAGCACGGAGCGCTTCTGCCGCAGGATGGCGCCGAGTTCGCCGGTCATGTGCTGCGGGATCTTCCGTCGGGCTGCGGCCAGCGGCGTATCCTGCGCCGCGCCCGCGCCCCCGCGTCCCCCGCCGCCGAACAGGCTCATCCCTCCTGCCGACGCCACCGGCTCCACCCGCGTGCGTGCCGCCAGGCGCTCGAGGTCTGTGGGCTGTGGCTCGGCGACCGGCACCTTCTGCTGCTCGGCCCGCAGGGCGAACAGCGCCGCCAGTTCGTTCTGCAGTGCCGCCGCGCGCTGGTCGATCAGCGCGTCGAAGGCGCCCAGTTTCCTGGCGGCCGCCGCCGGGTCGGCGAACAGGATCGCGGCCGAGCGGACCACCGCCTTCTCGACCTCCGCCTGGTGCCGCACGGCCACCCGGGCTTCCTTGTAGGCATCGGGCAGCGTCAGCCCGAACGGCAGGTCCGCCAGGTACGCCACGCCCTTCTTCTGCGCCTCACCCATCCGCTCGGCGCCGCGCGCGAGCGATTCGCCGGCGATCCTGAGCGCGGCCTCATCACCGGCCGACGCCAGGAGGCTCATGGCCCCGATGCCCACCACCGCGGCGCGTTTCATCTGCGTCGGATCGAGCCGTTCGGGGGTGTCCTGCGACGAATGGTAGAAGTGATCCGGCCACGTGATGAACATGACGGCCGGGATGCCCTGGCTGATGAACACGACGTGATCGCTGGCGCCGTAGTGCTTGTCCTCGATGACCCAGAAGGGATCGCGGCTGCCCGTGGGCGCCACCACCGGCAGGGTGAAGCCGTAGGCCACCGACCGGAAGCGGACGCGCTCCCGATTGAGGTCCGCCACGTAGTGCATCACGCTGGCGCAGAGGTCGTTGAGGAAGGTGGGCAGGCTGTCGGGGGTCCGGTGCATCACCCAGGCGCTGCCGCTCAGCTTCAGCCACAGGCCTTCCATGTCGAAGTTCAGGTTGGCGATGAGCGCCTGCTTCACGTCCTGGTGCGCGTTGAGCCACGCCATCGTCCCGCTGATTTCCGGGACCCACAGGAAGTGGATGGTGCGCTTCGGCTTCGGCAGCTTGCCGTCCTTGATGAGCCGCAGGTAGGCGCGGCCCATTTCGAGGGTCAGGGCGCACCCCGAGAGATCGTCGTTGGCCCCCTGCTTGGTGTAGCCCTCGTAGAGGTGGGCCGACACCATGATGGCCTGCGCGCTGCTGCCGTCGCCGGGAATGGTCGCGTGCACCAGCTCGGTCTCGCCGGGGAACGTCTCCGAGTTGACGATCGACCGCAGCGTCACCTTCTCGCCGCGGGCCAGCTTCGCCGCGAGGTCGCGCGCCACGCGGGGCGCGATGGACCAGCCGAAGCCGGGCTTCTTGCCGGCCGGCGCCATCGTCGATACGCTCTGCGACATCAGCTGGTCCGGGATGTCGTCGGCGCGCAGGGCGTTGTAGCTGATGACACCGGCGGCGCCGCGCTCGAAGACCGCCAGGCGCTGGAGCTGGTTGGCCGAGGCGGCGCCGAGCACGATCCTGCCGGCGACGTCCTTGCCGGCGTAGTCCTCGGGCCGCGCGCCCTGGCCCACGTCCACGAGGTCCGCCGTCACGTCGCCGCTCTCGCTGCCGCTGGCCACCGAGACGAGCACGTCGTGCACGTCGTAGAGCTTGGATTCGTACGGCGCCACCAGCCACAGTTCCGCCCGGTTGGCGTGCCAGGTGGGCCCGCCCTGGGGCAGCGACTCCACTTTCACGTCGCTGAAGCCGTAGTCCTTCGCGTAGCGGGCGACGACGGTGCTCTCGCGGAACTGACCGGTGTACTCACTGCGCTCGCGGACGCGGGGCCACGGCGCCATCTCGAGCACGTGGCGGACGCCGCGCTCGCCGGACGCCTCGTTGATGATGGCGCGCATCTCCGCGTGCGACAGCAGCGTCCGGTCTTCACGTTCCTGGGCCTGCGCCATGACAGTGGCCGCCGCGAGGGCAGCCAGGACAATCCACGGGTACTTCTTCATGTCGGCGACTCCGATCGGGACAACAACGTTCAAGGGCGGGTCATTCTACCGCCGCCGGTGACCGCGGCCAAACCGCGTCCAGCGCGGCGCCTGTCAACCGGAACGGCACCAGGACGCAGCCGAAGGCCGCGGCCACGGCCACGGCCATGTCGAGGTACGACAGGCGCCCGGCGGCGCCGGCGAGGGACGCGAGCAGGGGCACCAGCGCGATCACCCCTCCGGCCGCACCGGCGGCGAATCCGCGCAGTGCCGCGGTTGCCACCACCCGCGCCGCGGCGCCTGCCCCGGCCGCGGCGAGGCCGGCCGCCAGAGCGAAGCCTGCGGCAAAGGCGCCCGTGACGACGCCGATGGCGATGGCCGCGGGTTCGCGTCCGGTCAGCCCCTGGAGACTGTCGTACGCGGGCGCGACCAGGGCCCCGGCCAGGAAGAAACCAGCGGCCAGGCCCAGGCGCGCGCGCCGACGCGTCGCCCACGGCGCGCCCGCCAGGACGGCGGCCACCGCGAACAGCACGGGCGGGATCACGAAGAGCGCATCCTGCGCGAGGCCGCGCAGCGGCATCCCGGCCGCCGATGCGGCGGCGCGCAGGAGGGATGGCGACAGGAGGCCGGCGATGGCCAGCCGGCCGAAGCGGCTGAAGCGGGGCGCCGCCGGCTCACCGGCGGCGGCAAACGGATGGCTCATGGGCCGGTATCGTCTCACACCTCAGCGCCGCGCGCGTACGATCCGGTAGGATGGTTCCGATGCGTGTGCCCCGCCCCTCGTGCGCGTGTGCCGGCCTGCTGGCAGGTCTCGTTGTGGTGTCGACCCTCACTGTGCCGGCGCAGGCGGTGGCGGGGAGCCGGCCACCGCAGGCCCCGGCCGCCGCGCAGGCCCCGCGGGACGCGGTTGCCGAGGCGCGACACCTGGCGCGATCGGGCAAGCGTGCCGAGGCCCTGCACCTCCTGCAGGAGCGCCTGTCCGGCAATCCCGGCGATCTCGATGCCCGGACGCTTCTGGGGACCGTCCTGTTGTGGGACGGGCGGTACGACGAGGCGCGGGCGGAACTGACCCGCGTGCTGTCGGTGGACGCGGACTACGCCGACGCGCTGGGCGCCCTGGCGTACCTCGAGTTGTGGAGCGGCAACTATGCCCGCTCCGCCGACTACAGCGCGCGGGCGCTGGCGCGCACCCCCGAGGACGTCAGCCTGCTGCTCGCGCGGGCCCGTGCGCTCGAGTCTCTGGGTCGGCCGCGCGAGGCGCTGGCCGTGCTGCGCCGCCTGCTCGCCGTCGACCCGTCGATGACGGCCGCGCGCCAGATGCGGGACCGGATCCAGGACGACCTGCGGCAGTGGCGCGCGGGCTACGCCTACAACTACGACGGCTTCGACGACGGGCGTCCGGCGTGGCAGGAGCACCAGGTGATGGTCGGGCGCAGCGGCGAGCGCGGCAGCAGCGTCGTCCGGTTCTCGCAGTCCGAGCGGCACAGCCGATCCGACGCGGTCCCGCGCCGGGACCAGCAGATCGAGGTCGATCTCTACCCGAAGCTGCGGCGCGGCACCTACATGTACCTCAACGCCGGCTGGTCGCCCGATGCGGTCTTCTATCCCGAGTACCGGCTCGGCGCTGACCTGTACCAGAGCCTCGGCAAGGGCGTCGAGGCGTCCATCGGGTACCACCGCTTGCAGTTCGGCGACGGGGTCGACATCTACATCGGGTCGCTCAGCAAGTACCTCGGCAACTGGCTCCTGACCGGGCAGGTGTTCCTCACGCCGAAAGCCGCAGGCACGTCGCAGAGTTATCACGGAGCCGTGCGCCGGTACTTCGGGGACCGCGAGTACGTCGGGCTGCGCTACCGGCACGGGGCCTGGAACGAGGAAGCCCGGCAGGTGGACGACGTCCTGGTGCTCGACTCCGACGGGCTGTCGGCCGAAGTGGTGAAACGCCTCGGCAGCCGCCTCGAACTGACGCTGCGCGGCGCCTGGGCGCGCGAGGACCGGCCCTTGCGGGAGGACGTGCAGCAGTACTCGGCCGCCGCGCAACTCTACGTGCGCTTCTAGCGCTCCACGATCGTCCGCAGGCTGGCCATGTCGTGGATCGCCATGCCCGCAAACGAGGGGTGTGCCCCGAAGGCGGCGTCGGCCAGGGCCATCTCCCGGCGCAGGACGTCGGCCCCCAGCCCGGCAAACGTGATCTTCGGCAGCATGATGCTGGTGGCGGAGAACGCGAGGTAGTCACGCCGGTCCCGGTCATCGCGGACGGTCCGGGCCACGGGGTTCCGCCACTCGGGATCGCGGGTGAGCGCCCACAGCCCCCGGTCGCGCCGGGTCTCGGCCGTGGCGGCGAAGCGGGCGTCGGCCGACGCGGCGAAACGGCGGCCGAGGTGGACCAGCGCCTCCGCGAAGGCCGGGTCCGGCTCGGGCCCCATCCCGGACGGCGCCGCCAGACCCACATGCCCGTTCGCGCCATCGTCGAGCACCTTGAGCCTGAAGCCGAAGAACCGGTTGTCGAGGCCCACGCCACTCGACGGCGACTGCAGGCGTTCGTCGGTGACCTCCGTCGGCGGCCCGGCCACGAACCAGGTGTCCACGGGATCCGACAGCGACGTTTCCACGCCCATGTACACCCGCGCCCGCTTCACGCGATCGGCGTACGCCAGCACGGCGGTGCCGTTGGCGATCATGCCGTCCGGGCCCCCGGCCGTGTTGCGGTAGTTCATGATGCCCACGTTGTCGAGGTGGTCGATGACGACGCGGAGGGCGGACACCCACGTGCCTTCAAAGACGGTCGCGGCGATCGGCCGGCCGGTCAGGCTGTCGGGCGAGTCCCACCAGGACGGCACGTCGACGCCAAACGGCAGACCGGCCGCCCGGGCACGGGCCTGGCACCGGAGGACGACTTCCAGCCATTCGCGCAACACCTGCTCGCGGCTGCGCGGATACCGCCAGGACAGCAGCGTGTACGGTTCGATGTCGAAATGGACGCCGTCGAAGCGCTCGTCCGGCGCGACGCCGGCGTTGTAGGCGATCACCGCGTCGACCACGGCGAGCGGCGCCGCGTGAAAGACCTTGAGTGCCCAGGTGGGATCCCCGTCGAGCGCTTCCACCCGGACGCCGCGGCGGTGGGCGTCGGCGATGAGCCGGCGCCAGCCGTCTGCGCCGGCCAGCGTGCGCGCCGGGCCGCCGGCGGGCGAGGCCGGCACGGTCGAGACCTGCACCCAGAGCGTGCCGATCCGTTCGCGGTCTGCGAGATCCAGCAGCGCCGCGCGGGCCGCCGCGAAAGGCCGGCGAAGGCATGCCGAGGGACGACGGC
>CAYNDV010000030.1:0-2648 GCA_964396055.1 uncultured Vicinamibacterales bacterium
ACTCCTTCTTGCTTCTTGCTTCTTGCTTCTACAAGTGTCCAAGCAAGGCGAGCGCCACCTCCTTCGCCTTCGGGCCGACGTCGCCGAGCGGGCCCACGCAGGACGGGCAGCCCGACTCGCAGGGGCACTCGGCGATGAGGTCGCGCGTCCGCGCGAGCAGGTCGGCGTGCATGCGGAACAGCGGCTCGCTGAAGCCGATGCCGCCCGGGTAGTTGTCGTAGATGAAGACGCGCGGCTCGTCGCCGCCATCCTGCACCGCGGCGCCCCAGCGGGCCGGCACCCTGGCCGGCGGCTGCTCGTCGCTGCGCTCGCTCGCCGGCCCGATCGACACGCCGATGTCGTGGCTGTCGCTCATCAGGAGCAACTGGGCGATCTGCCGCATGGCGTACGACAGGCCCACCACGCCGTCGCGGCGGTCGTCGCCGCCGTAGGGCAGCGCCGTTGTCACCTCCCGGGGGATCGTCAGCCAGTAGGACGTCGTGTGCATCTGCCGCTCGGGCAGGTCCAGTTCGCCTGAGCCGACGTTCTCGTTGGTGTAGAACTTGATCTTCTTGAACCCCACCACGCGCGACACGACGTGCACGTCCCCGTGGGCGCTCAGCGCGGCCGGCCGTTCGCCGCCCGACGCGAAGGTGTCGAGCACCGTCACCTTGCTGTAGGTGATGGCATCCGTGTAGTAATCGCAGTCGATGTTGCGCACGTAGGCTTTGCGGCCCACGAAGTCCAGTTCCTCCACCTGGTACAACCGCCCCTCGACGATGTAGATCGCCTTGGGGTGGAGGATCTCGAGGGCGCTGTTGAAGTCGGTCTCGCCAATGACCCGGGTCGTGTCGGTCTTGTCGACGACGACGAAGTTGTCCGACGAAATCGTGCGCAGGCTGATGGCGTCGGCCGGGTACGACTCGTGCGTCCAGTGCCACTGGCCCGACGCCTCGTCGCCGCCCGCCGGCCGGCTCAGGTGGACGAACCCCTCCTCGGACAGCACCGCCAGGATCTGCTGCAGGTCCTCGCGGCCGTACGCTTCGCCGGCGCCGAAGGGCAGCTCGAACGCCCCGCACTTGATGTGGTCGACGAGGATCTGCAGGTTGTCGGGGTTCACCAGCGCGTGTTCGGGCGAGGCGTCGAAGAAGTACCCCGGATGGCGCACCACGTACTGATCGAGGGGCGCGCTGCTGGCCACGAGCACCGCCGCCGACCGGCTGGCCCGCCGACCGGCCCGGCCCGCCCGCTGCCACGTGGAGGCGATGGTGCCCGGGTATCCCGCGAGCACGGCCACATCGAGGGCACCGATGTCGATGCCGAGTTCGAGCGCGTTGGTCGACACCACGCCGCGCACCGTGCCGTCGCGCAGCCCCTTCTCGATCTCGCGACGCCGGTTGGGCAGGTAGCCGCCGCGGTACCCGCGAATCACGTCCGACGCCCCCGGCTCCCCTTCGTGCGCATCCTTGAGGTACCGCGTCAGGATTTCGGTCGACAGGCGGCTCTGCGCGAAGACGATGACCTGCAGCCCCTTTCGGAGGAAGTCGAGGGCCACCGATCGCGCCTGCGCGATGTACGACCGCCGGATGCCGAGCTGCCGGTTGACGATCGGCGGGTTGACGAAGAGGAAGAACTTTTCGCCGCGCGGGGCGCCGCTCTCCGACACCAGCTCGAAGGGCTGCTCGGTGAGGCTCTCGGCCAGCTCGCGCGGGTTGGCGATGGTGGCCGACGAACAGATGAAGGTCGGCGACGACCCGTAGTGCCGGCAGATGCGCCGCAGACGGCGCAGCACGTTGGCGAGGTGACTGCCGAACACGCCCCGGTACGCGTGGAGTTCATCGATGATGATGAACCGGAGGTTCTCGAAGAGCTTCGCCCACCGGGGGTGGTGCGGCAGGACGCCGGCGTGCAGCATGTCCGGGTTGGTCAGCACCACGTGGGCGCGGCCGCGAATCGCCCGGCGGGCATCCTGGGGCGTGTCGCCGTCGTAGGTGAACACCCCGACCTCGACGTCGGCAGCGCGCTGGATCTGCTGCGTGAGGCGGTCGAGCTCGGCCAGCTGGTCCTGCGCCAGAGCCTTCGTGGGGAACAGGTACAGGGCCCGCGTGGCGTGGTCCTGGAGGACCGCGTGCATCACCGGGATGTTGTAGCAGAGCGTCTTGCCGGAGGCCGTGGGCGTCGTCACCACGACGTGGCGGCCGGCCAGCGCGTGCTCGATGGCCTGTGCCTGGTGCGTGTAGAGCCGGTCGATGCCCCGCATGCCCAGGGCCTCGGCCAGGCGCGGGTCCAGGCCGTCGGGGAAGGGCGCGTACGCCGCGTCGGCGGCGGGCACCCGGCGCACGGCGGTGATGAACCCGTCGGGGTCGTCGGCCCGCTCCACCAGGGCCTGTTCGGGCAGCACCTCGCGCAGGGCCAGGTCGAGGGCGCGGTTGCGCCCCTCGTCGGACCGCGACCCGTCGGTGATGAACGGCATGTCCGGATCGTACTAGCCGGTCCGGTACCGATCAAGAGGCGAAAGTGGGAGCCCAGGCGCCGGCTGAAGCCGGCGCCCACGAAGGGTCGAGCGGTCGTCGGCGCCGTCCGTCACACCCGGCGTCCGTCGTGGCGTCCGGCTCCGTCGTGGCGTCCGGCTCCGTCGTGGCGTCCGGCGTCCTCCGTGGCGTCCGGCT
>CAYNDV010000030.1:2748-38477 GCA_964396055.1 uncultured Vicinamibacterales bacterium
CCGTCGTGGCGTCCGGCTCCGTCGTGGCGTCCGGCGTCCTCCGTGGCGTCCGGCTCCGTCGTGGCGTCCGGCGTCCTCCGTGGCGTCCGGCTTCAGCCGGACGCGTGGCTAGCGTTCCTCGTGGTGGAGGTCCTCTTTCGGGAACAGGCGGTCGATGAACCGAATCGCCAGGTAGAACACGAACATGAAGCCGAAGATACCGGCCAGGCCGATGGCGCTGACCTGGAGCGCGGCGTTGAACGGGGTCATGGCTGCCTCCCTCCGCGCCTACAGGAACAGGGGCACGAGAGCCAGGAGCAGGCCCCCCGCCACCACCGAGCCGATCTGGCCGCTGACGTTGGCGCTCACGGCCGGCATCAGCAGGTAGTTGCAGGGGTCTTCCTTCTGGCCCATGGTGTGGATGACGCGGGCGGACATCGGGAACGCCGAGATGCCGCAGGCGCCGAGCATGGGGTTGATCTTCTTCTCCGCCGGCAGGAACACGTTGACGAGTCTCGCGAAGAAGACGCCGCCCACGGTGTCGAAGACGAACGCGACGAGGCCCAGACCGATGATCATCAGCGTATCGGCCCGCACGAACCGCTCCGCTTCCATCGTCGAGGCGATGCTGAGGCCGAGCAGGATGGTGACCAGGCTGGCCAGCTCGTTCTGGGCGGCCTGCGAGAGCTTGTTGAGGACGCCGCACTCGCGGATCAGGTTGCCGAACATGAGGAAGCCGATGAGCGCGGCGGCCGACGGCGCCACGAGCGAGGCAATCAGCGTGACGGCAATCGGAAACACGATCAGGGCGGTCTTCGACACCGACTTGGCTTGCGTCGCCATCCGGATCAGCCGCTCCTGCCTCGACGTGATGAGGCGGACGACGGGCGGCTGGATGATGGGCACCAGGGCCATGTAGGAGTAGGCCGCCACCGAGATCGGGCCGAGCAGGTCGGGCGCGAACCGCCCGGCCACCACAATCGACGTGGGACCGTCGGCGGCGCCGATGATGCCGATGGAGGCCGCCTGCTTCAGGCTGAAGCCGAGGGCCGTGGCGGCCGTCATCGTGAAGAAGATGCCGAACTGGGCGGCGGCGCCGAACAGGAGCAGGAACGGCCGGCGGAACAGCGGCGAGAAGTCCACCATGGCGCCGATGGCGATGAAGATGAGCAGCGGCATGGCTTCGGTGGCGATGCCGGCCTTGAAGAAGAGCGTGAGGGCGCCGTCGGGCCCCGTGGCCGACGACAGCGGGATGTTGACGAGCAGCGTGCCGAACCCCATGGGCAGCAGCAGGCCCGGCTCGTACTCCTTCGCGACCGCGAGGTAGATCAGCGTCAGACCGACGCCAATCATGACCACCTGCTGCCACGAGATGGTGAGCAGGGCGGGAAACAGGTCCTGGAGGGTCATGAGGTCATTTCCAGTGATGCTTGACGAAACTGTCCACCTCCGGCAATCCGCCCTGGAGGATCAGGTAGCCGTTGTGCGGCTCGCGCGGCGTCGTCTCGTGGTTGATGGGCGTCGTCATCATCTGCCGGATGCGGGCCGGGTCGTCGGTCTGGCCCAGCACCCATCCCAGCTTCATGTAGGCCGTCTCGGGCAGCATGTTGTCGAGGGGAATGATGCCGAGGTCCAGCAGGTCGCGCCCGGTGTCGTAGACGTACATCTGGGCGTAGCCCCACAACGTCTGCACCGCCATCGCCACGGTCATCCCCCGCTGGATGGCCCGCTTGATGGCGGGATACAGCGGCTTGTTGACGTGCCCGAGTCCCGTGCCCGCGATGACCATCCCGCGGTAGCCCATCGCCGACAGGCCGTCGATGATGTCCGGGTTGAAGTTCGGGTAGTAGTACTGAATCGTCACCTTCTCCTCGAACACCGGGGTGATCACCGGCGTGCGCGAGCGGTCGCGGCCCAGGTAGTCCGTGGTGAGGTACCGGAAGTGGCTGCCCGTCTCGTCCGGATAGCGGCTCACGGTGGCCATGGGCGTGGCGCCGACGGTCCGGAAGGTGCTGCGGTAGCTCGAGTGCATCTTCCGGCAGCGCGTGCCGCGGTGCAGCAGGTCGTAGTTGTCCGACGTCGGGCCGAACATGCACAGCATGACTTCGGCGATGTCGCACTCGGCCGCCGTGCGCACGGCGTTCATGAGGTTGAGCGCCGCATCGGACGACGGGCGGTCCGACGAACGCTGGCTGCCGACCAGGACCAGCGGCACCGGCGACCGCTGCACCATGAAGCTCAGGATGGCGCCCGTGTGCGCCATCGTGTCGGTGCCGTGGCCGATGACGATGCCGTCGGCGCCCCGGGCGATTTCTTCGCCGATCGCGATCGCCAGGGCCTTGTACTGCTCGGGCCCCATATTCTCGCTGAACACGCCGAAGAGTTTTTTCGTCGTCAGGTTCGCGATGTCCGCCAGTTCGGGCACGGCACCGTAGAGCTCGCCCGGCGTGAAGGCCGGGATCACGGCGCCCGTCCGGTAGTCGAGGCGGCTGGCGATCGTCCCGCCGGTGCCGAGCAGCGTGACGTTCTTCTTCTTCGGATCCGACGGGAAGTCCTTCTCGGGGATCTTGTACACCGCCCGGCGGTACCCGGTCTCGCGGGCCGCCGTGACGCGGTGGGCGGCCACGCCCACGTTGTAGCCGTTGAACAGCTTGACGACGATGTGCAGGTCGTCGCAGGTCTCGTTGCGCGGCAGGATGACGCCCGTGAAGGTGGACCCTTCGTCGTTGGTCACCTCCACCTCGCTCCAGACGCCGACCTGGAACCGGTCCAGGACCTCGCGGGCCGGGCCCCGGTACCCCTGCAGGCGGTCGTGTCGGTCGTGCACCGGATCGGTCATCGGGCCATCTCCTCGAGCTGCCGGGCCACGTACGCGGCCACCTCACGGGCGGGGGCGCGCCCCTTCAACTGGCGCACCGCGCGCCCCGCCACGAAACGCAGCCGCCGGTCGGGCGTGTCGCGCCGCCGCCCGCGCACCACGTAGCCGTCGAGCGACAGCGGCCCGAGCTCGGCGGCCCAGGTCTCGCGGGAGGCCAGGGCCACACCCTCGGCGCTGGCGGCAGCCGAGGCGGACAGGGCGTCGGTCGCCATGCGCGAGGCGACGGTGCCGACCGCCTCGCGCGGGATCCGGCCGTCGGTCAGCAGGTCGAACACCTGCACCCATTCGCCGGGCCCGAGCCGGCTCACCGGCACACCGGCCCGGCCGAGGGCCCTGGCGCGCTGCCCGATCTCGATCGCGGCGGTGAGGCCGTCGATGCCGGTCTGCGCCACGACGGCGTCCAGGATCTCGGCGCCGCCCCGGCGGATCAGGTAGTGGCAGGTCTCCTCGGGGACGCGCCACGCCAGGTACCGTTCGAGCCGCTCCCAGGGCGCAGGCCGCAGCCTGGCGCGGATGCCGGCCACGCGCGACTCGGTGACCCTCGTCGGCGGCGAGTCGGTGTCGGGATACATCCGGTCAGGCCCGGGCAGGATCCGCTCGAACGTGGTGTAGCCCCCCGTGAGCGCCTGCCGCGTCTCCTTCGGCACGCCTTCGGTCGCGTCCGCGAACCGCAGGCGGATCTCGTCGGCCGCGGTCCGCACGTCCTCCTCGGGGCCGAAGACGACGAAGATCTCGTCCTGGGCTCCGGCCCGCGCCCGCCGCCGGACGCGGTCGAGCAGCTGGTTCCGTCCCGCCACCTGCGGGAACTGCGCCGCCGCGAAGACGATGGGCGCCTCGTCGAGGCAGGCGATGACCCGGATGCGGCCGGCCAGCTCGTCCAGGAAGATCGAATCGGGCTGGGTCGGGAACTCGGCCAGGCCCGCCACGCCCTGCACGCGCACGGCGTGCACGCGGCCGCCGGCCTGCAGCGCGCGGCGGATGAACCCGACGTCGGCGCCGGCCCAGATGTCCGACACGTCCACGCCGTCGATCCGGATGTCGGCGGGCGAGGCGAGGCCCCGGCGGCGCAGTTCCTCGCGCAGGCGGAGCAGGTTCACCTGCCGGATGCCCTCGTTGTGGACCAGCTTCACCGCGTACCCCGCCCGCGGCACACCCTTGATTTCCACACGGCTGCCGCCGCGCACCGAGACGTTCACGTCCTGGCGGCTGGCCCCGATGCCGGTGCGCACGCGCCCGGTGGAGCGTGCCGTGAGCCCGCACAGCAGGATGGCCTCACGCACCTCGTCCGGCGTGCGCAGCTCGGGCCCCGTGACGGTCTCGGTGAGGGGCATGCCCAGCCGGTCCGTGCGCCAGACGATGCGGTGGCCCTTGTCCGACACCTCGCGGCACGAGTCCTCCTCGACGCTCACGTGGGTCACCGTCAGGCGCCGCCCGCGGAACGGCAGCCAGCCGTTCACGCCGACGATGGCGGTGCGCTGGAACCCCGTGGGAATCGAGCCGTCGAGGTACTGCTTCCGCGCCACGTGCACCTCGTCGATGATGTCCATCTGCATCATCAGGCAGAGCTCGATGGCCACGTCGATCGCCTCCTGGTTGACCAGGAACGGCGGCGTGTCGTCCATCTCGTAGGTGCACACGTTGCGGTGATTGAGCAGGTAGATGATCTCCTTCTTCGTCTTGAACTCCATCAGCGCCGTGCCGTCGTACACGCCGAGCTCCGACAACGTGGGCCGCATGTGGCGCAGCACCTCGCCGTCATGGTCCGCGGTGTAGAGCCCGGCCGGGCAGCGGCAGAAGAGCTTGTGGGTGGTGAGGAGCTGCTGATGGACTTCCAGGCCGGAGATGAAGCCGGCGGCTTCGTAGTCGAGTGGCTGGAGCATGCGGATACCTAGAAGAGGGAACGTGACTGGTTGCCGTCGACGACGATGCTGGCGCCGGCAATCCAGCTGGCCTTGGGCGACGCGAGGAAGGCCACGACGTTCCCGACCTCCTCCGGGGTGCCGAACCGGCCGAACGGCAGCTCCCGCGCGACGAAGTCCGCGATGCCCTGCGGGTCGGCCTGCTGGCGTTTCCACCACGACCCGCCCGGGAAGAGAATCGACCCCGGCGCGACGCTGTTCACCCGGATGCCGTCCTTCGCCAGCTGCTGCGCGAGCGACTTCGCCAGGGAGATCTCGGCGGCCTTCACGGCGTTGTACGTCATGCGCCCGCCGGTTTCCCGGCCGAAGATCGACGCAATCATGATGATGGCGCCGCCGCCGCGCGCCCGCAGGTGCGGCACCGCCAGGCGCGACGCCCGGATGGCCGGGTACAGCGTCTGGTCGAACGCCTCCTGCCAGTCGTCGTCGGTGGTCTCGAGCAGGCCCGCGCCGCGCGCCAGGCCGATGTTGTTCACCAGGATATCGAGCCCACCGAAACGCGCCACCGTGCGGTCCACGACCGCGGCGATGCCGTCCGCCGTGGCGAGATCGGCCTCCACCGCCAGCACCCGGTCGGCGCCGCCGCCGGCCGCCGCCACCTCGGCGGCCGCCTCGGCCAGGCGTGCCGCGCCGCGGGCGCAGAGGGTGACGGCACACCCCTCGCGCGCAAGGGCCAGGGCGCTGGCCAGGCCCAGGCCGCGGCTCGATCCGGTGACGATGGCGACTTTGCGACCCAGTTCGAGGTTCATGGCTCTGCTCGGGGCGTGGGACTCGGGGTTCGGGACCCGGGGCTCGGGGCTCGGGACTCGGGGCTCGGGGTTCGGGACCCGGGGCTCGGCACTCGAGGCTCGCCGGGAGACGCGGCCATCTCGACGAGGAAACGGCTGAGCGCGGCGTTGAAGGCTGCCGGGTGCTCGAGATTCGACAGGTGCCCGGCACCCGGGATGACCGCCAGGCGCGCGGCAGGCGCCACGCGGGCCATCGCCTCGGCGTCGGCCCGGGGCGTCAGCGCGTCTTCCTCGCCCACGACCACCAGGACGGGCCCCGCGAACGCCGCCAGCACCGCCGTCGAATCGGGCCGGTTCATCAGACGGATCACGGCGTGGCCGATCGCCGCGCCAGACGCCCGGGCCGCCATCGCGCGCACCGCCGCCACCACAGCCGGCCGTGTCCGGATCGTTGTCGGGCCCAGCAGTTTCGGCACGAGCCCATCGGCTACCGAGGCAGCCCCCTCGCGGTCCAGTTGTTCCAGCATGGCCAGGCGTCCGGCCCGGGCCGCGTCGGCATCAGCCGTCATCTTCGTGTCGGCGAGCACGAGGGCGGACACGCGCTCCGGATGCCGGCGCAGCAGGGCCAGGGCCGTGTAGCCGCCCATCGAACAGCCGCAGAACACGGCGGAGTCGATGCCCCCGGCATCCATCCGGGCCACGATGTCGGCCGCGTAGTCGTCGAGGCTTGCCCCGGGTTCCCGTGTCGTCCCCCCCACGTCCGATGGTGCGTCGCCAAACCCGCGAAAATCCGGGGCCAGCCCTGTCCAGCCGGGTGGAAGGGCCGCCAGTTGCGGACGCCACATCTCGCTGTCGAGGGGGAAGGCATGCAGGAAGACGATGACCGGCACGGGGGGATCTTACTAGGGGCGTGGGGCTAGAGGCTAGAGGCTAGAGGCTAGTCAGAAGCAAGAAGCAAGAAGGAACACCTTGCCCGATGCCGGGCCGGTGCCCGGGGCTCTGGAACCGCGAAGCGTGAACAACCGCCGAATGTGAAAAGACGGCGGGCGCGGCGACATCAGGCAGGGCTGAAGCCCTGCACTACGTCGCCGCGCCCGTCTCGTTGAGGCGTATTCCTTCTTGCTTCTTGCTTCTGTCTTCTGTCTTCTGTCTTCTGTCTTCTGTCTTCTTCCCCTACGCGCACCCCGACGTGCTGCCGCAGTTGACGCACTTGTAGCAGCTGCCGCTGCGGACCATGATGGAGCCGCACATGTTGCAGGGCGGCGCGTCCTCCTGGTTCTGCACGGTGGACATTTCGATCACGGACGGCGCCGGCCGGGCCGCCGCCGACTCCGCCGTGGGCGTGATACCCGCGAGGGGCAGCTGCTCGGCCTCGCGCGGCTGCGCGTCTTCCTGGCCGTTGACGCCGGCGCGGAACTGGGCCTCGGGCGACAGGAACTTCGTGGCCAGCCACCGGAACACGTAGTCGACGATCGACTTGGCGAACCGGATCTGGGGATTGCGCGTCATGCCCGAGGGCTCGAAGCGCATGTGGCTGAACTTGTCGACCAGCACCTGCAGCGGCACGCCGTACTGCAGCGCGTAGGACACGGCCTGCGCGAAGGCGTCGGCGAAGCCCGAAATGGTGGACCCCTCCTTCGCCATCACGAGGAAGAGCTCGCCCGGGGTGCCGTCCTCGTACAGCCCGACGGTGATGTAGCCCTCGTGCCCGCCGATGTCGAACTTGTGGGTGATGGCCTGGCGCTCCTCCGGCAGCTTGCGCCGGACGGGCTGGGTCACGATCTTGGTGACCACCTCGGCCACGGCCGCCGCCGCCTTCTCCTTCTCCCTGGACGTGTTGAGCGGCTGCGTGCGCTTGCTCCCGTCGCGGTAGATGGAGATGGCCTTGACGCCGAGGCGCCACGACTCGACGTAGGCCTGCGAGATGTCCTCGACCGTGGCCTCCTTGGGCACGTTGACGGTCTTGGAGATCGCGCCCGAGATGAAGGGCTGCGTGGCGCCCATCATCCGGATGTGCCCCATGTAGTGGATGGATCGCTGCCCCCTGGCGGGCTTGAAGGCGCAGTCGAAGACCGGCAGGTCCTTGTCCTTGAGGTGCGGCGCGCCCTCGATGGTCTCGTGCTGGTCGATGTGGTCGACGATGGCCTTCACCTGGGCGTCGGTGTACCCGAGGCGCGCCAGGGCCGACGGCACCGTCGTGTTGACGATCTTCATCAGGCCGCCGCCGACCAGCTTCTTGTATTTCACCAGGGCGATGTCGGGCTCGACGCCGGTGGTGTCGCAGTCCATCATGAAGCCGATGGTGCCCGTGGGGGCCAGCACGGTGGCCTGCGCGTTGCGGTAGCCGAACTCCTCGCCGATCTCGACGGCCTCGTCCCAGGCGTGCTGGGCGCCGTCGTAGAGGTCGGCCGGCACGAGGCTGCTGTTGACGTCGCGCAGGGCGTCGCGGTGCTTGCGCATGACCCGCAGGAACGGCTCGCGGTTGCGGTCGTACCCGGCAAACGGCCCGCCGTGGTCGCGGGCGATGCGCGCCGACTGGGCGTAGGCCTCGCCGGTCATCAGGGCGGTGATCGCCGCCGCGTACGCCCGGCCGCCCTCGCTGTCGTACGGCAGGCCGCGCGACATGAGCAGGGCGCCCAGGTTGGCGTAGCCCAGCCCCAGCGGGCGGTAATCGTGGCTGTTGCGCTCGATGGCCCGCGTCGGGTAGCTGGCGCTGTCGACGATGATCTCCTGGGCCGTGATGAACACCCGCACGGCGGCCGTGAAGGCGTCGACGTCGAACTCGCCGCGCTCATTGCCGAACTTCATCAGGTTGAGCGACGCCAGGTTGCACGCCGAGTCGTCCAGGAACATGTACTCGGAGCACGGGTTCGACGCGTTGATGCGATCCGTGTTCGGGCACGTGTGCCACTCGTTCACCGTCGTATCGAACTGCATGCCGGGGTCGCCGCAGACGTGGGTGGCCTCGGCAATCTGCCGCATCAGGTCGCGGGCGTTGTAGGTGTCCATCACCTTCGCCCGGTCCTTGATGGCCCGCGTCTGCCAGACGCCGTTGTCGAGCGCCGCGCGCATAAAATCGTCCGTCACGCGCACGCTGTTGTTCGAGTTCTGGAAGTACACCGACGCGTAGGCGGGCCCCGTGAAGGACCCGTCGTAGCCCGCGTCGATGAGGGCCCACGCCTTCTTCTCCTCCTCGACCTTGCAGGTGATGAACTCGAGGATGTCGGGGTGGTCGGCGTTCAGGATCACCATCTTCGCGGCGCGCCGGGTCTTGCCCCCCGACTTGATCACGCCGGCGAACGCATCGTAGCCCTTCATGAACGACACCGGGCCCGAGGCCGTGCCGCCGCCCGCCAGCGCCTCGCGCGACGACCGCAGGCTCGACAGGTTGCTGCCCGTGCCCGACCCGAACTTGAACAGCATCCCCTCGGTCTTGGCCAGGGTCAGGATCGAGTCGAGCGTGTCCTCCACCGAGTTGATGAAACACGCCGAGCACTGCGGGTGCTTTTCGATGCCGCAGTTGAACCACACCGGGCTGTTGAACGCCCCGATCTGGTTCACCAGCAGGAACTTCAGGTCGTCGCTGTAGGCCTGGAGGTCCGCTTCGTCCGCGAAGTAGTGCTTCGACCGGGCCCACTCGGTGATCGTGTCCACCACGCGCCCGATGAGCTGCCGCACGCTCGACTCGCGCTCCCGCGTGCCGGTCTGCCCGCGGAAGTACTTCGACACCACGATGTTGGTCGCCTGCTGCGACCAGGCCTTCGGGATCTCCACGCCGCGCTGCTCGAAGACGGCTTCGCCGCGTTCGTTCGCGATGACCGCGTCACGCAACTCCCATTCAACCTCGTCGAAGGGGTCCACCCCCGCCCGCGAGAAGAACCGCGTGTACTCCAGGCCGTGCGCGCCCCTGGCCGTCCGCCGTGCCGCCTCGGGACGCGGCTCCGCCGCCTTCGCCCCCGTGTCCTGCGCCCCTCTCTGCATGCCTCCTCCGACCCCTAGCGGCCCGTCCTGGCCCGGGATGGCCGCCTTCACGTCCCGACCCCGTTCAATGTCCCGCGAAGCCCCGCCGCCGGCCGTCGGCGCGAAAGACTCCGCCTATCGAGACAACGCTCGCGCAACGCGCCCTGCCGTTCCACTGGTGGGAGCTGACTGTCTGTCCGTCGTCTGCCCTGGCACTCCTGGAACGAACTGACCGCCTTCACGAACGTGCCCGCTGTGCTGTCTGTGGTGGGCGAGAAGCTGGGGATTCTCGCGCAGCCGCTGTAATTGACAGACCCGAAATATGCGCTGCTGAGGCTGTCCTTGTCAAGCGCAAACACACTAGATGTTGTGTCCAAAGTTTAGGTCACACGCAATATGGTGTATATTTTCAGCCACAATCCATGACTTTCGTATTATGTTCTCTCGCCATCATAGCACGGCCAGCGTGGGGCGTGGGGCATAGGGCTTCTTGCTTCTTGCTTCTGACAAACCCCAAGCCCCAATCCCCACGCCCCACGCCCCGCCCACTCTGATAAAGTCGCACCTTGTGACCCTCGACACCATACCGGACCAGGCGCCCCCCGCCGGGGCGCCTCCTGCGCCGCCGCGCCCGGGACGGGTGTCGGCCCTGCTCCAGGTGATCCTGGTGTCCGGGTTCCCCACCCAGCTGGCCCTCGGCGCTCTCCTGGTCATTGCCGGCGTGCCGCCCTGGGACCACGCCGGGGGCCTGTCGCTGGGGTACCTCGTGGCCCTGCTGCTGCTCGATTCGGTCGTCGTGCTGGGCCTCATCTGGACCCTGCTCCGCGTCCACGGCGAGCAGCCGGGGCCGCTCTTCCTCGGCATCCGTCCCCCGGGACGCGAGGCCGCCGTCGGCCTGCTCCTGGTCCCCGCCATCGTCGCCGCCACGGTCGGGCTGATGAGCGTGCTGCGGGCGGTCTGGCCCGCCCTGCACAACGTGGCCACCAACCCGTTTGAGTCCGCCATCGGCAGCCCGGTCGACGCGGTGATCCTCGGCGTGGCGGCGGTCGTGGGCGGCGGGCTGAAGGAAGAACTGCAGCGGGGGTTCATCCTCCGGCGTTTCGACCAGTCGCTGGGAGGCGCGCGCGTCGGCCTGGTGATCTACAGCCTGGTGTTCGGCGCCGGGCACGCCATGCAGGGCTGGGACGTGGGCATCGTGACGGGGCTGCTCGGCCTGTTCTGGGGCCTGCTCTACCTGCGGCGCCGGAGCGCGGTGGCGCCCATCGTGAGTCACGGGGGGTTCAATGCGGCGCAGATCGTCCAGTTCGCCGTCTTCGGATCGTAGCCGACATCTGGCGGCGCTCCTGCTCGTCGCGGGGTTCCTCCTGTCGCTGCCGGCCGTCACGACCCGGATCTACGCCTCCGACGAGATCCAGTTCTATGCCTTCCTGCGATCGTGGTGGTTCGACGGTGACGTGTCGTTCGAGAACGAGTACCGGCAGTTCTACGAGTCGGGCGTGGCGCGGACGGACTTGTTCCGCGAGACGTTCCTCGAACGGGAGACGGCCACCGGTCTCCGGCTGAACTTCGGCACGGCTGGCAGCGCCCTGCTGTGGGCCCCGTTCTATGCGGCCGCCGACGCGGGTGTGCGGCTGGCCCGCGGTGCCGGCAACCCGATCGCGGCAGACGGGTATTCAAAGCCCTACATCGCCGCGGTCTGCTACGGATCGGCCGTGTACGGCTTCCTGGCGCTCCTGCTGTCCGGCGCCGTGGCGCGCCGCGTGGTGGCGGGAACGCCGTTCGCCGCCGGCGCCCCGGTGCCGGCCGCCGTGTGGGCGGTCTGGCTCGGCACGCCGCTCGTCTTCTACATGTACGTGGCGCCCGTCATGTCGCACGCCACCTCGGCGTTCGCCGTCGCCCTGTTCGTCTGGCTCTGGCTGCGGGTGCGCGACCGCTGGACAGTCGGCGGCACGGCCGCCCTGGGCGCGGCGGCCGCGCTGATGGCGATGGTGCGTGAACAGGACGCCTTCTACGTCGTCGGCCCGGCACTGGACTTCGGCTGGACCGTGCTCAGGCACCGCCAGTGGCGCCTGCTGCGGTCCGCGGCTGCCGGCGCGGTGAGCGCCGTCATCGTCTATGTGCCGCAGGCGGCCGCCTACCTGGCGCTGAACGGGCGCATCGGCCCCTCGCAGGTCACCAGCCGCAAGATGGACTGGTCCTCGCCGCACGCCCTGGACGTGCTCGTCTCGCCGGAGCACGGGTTCGTCTTCTGGACCCCGCTGGTGCTGCTGGCGGCGGCCGGCCTCGTCCGCCTCATCGCCGCCCGCCGGCGGCCGGGCGACACGGGCGGTCCGGTGGCGTGGGGACTTGCGGCGATGGCCGTCCTGCAGGTGTACGTGACCGGCGCCGTGCAGAGCTGGACGCTGGCGGGCGCCTTCGGCCAGCGCCGCTTCGTCGGCCTGACCGTCGTGCTGGTGGCGGCGCTCGCGGCACTGGCCGCGTCCACCGTCCCGCGCCGCCGGCGCTGGGTCGGCGCGCTGGCCGTGCTGTGCGTCTGGTGGAACCTCGGGCTCGTCGTGCAGTTCGGGACGGGCATGATGGACCGTCAGCGTCTGGAACCGGCGCGGAACGCCTACAATACCTTCATCACGGTCCCGCAGCGCCTGCCCGGCATCGCCTGGCGCTACCTGTTCGCCCGGGAGAGCTTCTACCGTCCCTCTCCGCCGGCACGCGACGCGAGTGACCCCCGCTGAGGCCCGAGGCGCGTGCGTATCCGGTATTTCGCTGACGTCCGCTTTCCGCTCGAACGCGCCAACGGCGTGCAGACGATGGCGACGTGTGACGCGCTGGCCCGGCGCGGGCATCGGGTTCACCTCGTGGTCCGACCCGATTCGCAGACGCCGGCGCGGGACCCCTGGACCTATTACGGCGTGATCCGGGTCGAGGGGTTCCGGATCGAGGCCGTCCCGGTGCCGGCGGCCCTGGCGACCCGCCGCGCCGCCTACCTTGCGCACGCGCTGCGCCTCGCCGTCGGCACGGACGATGCCGACGTGATTTACACACGGGACCTCGGTCTGGCCGCGGTCCTCCTGCGACTGCCGCGCGCGTGCCGGCGGCCGGTCGTCTACGAATCCCATGGCTACGCGCCGGCCGTCAGCCACGCGCTGCCGGCGATGCTGTCCGGCAGCGCCACGCCGTCGTCGGCCAAGGCCCGTCGCCTGGCCCGCCGAGAAGCGCGTGTCTGGCGCGCGGCCGACGGGTATGTCACGATCACGGCCGGGCTGCGCGACGAACTGGCCGCGCGTTTCGGCAGCCGCGACCGCGTCATCGTGGCCGCGGATGGCACGCGGGTGCCGGCGTCGTGCCCGCCGCTGGGCGAGCGTGCGGGCCGCCCGGCGGTGGTCGGGTACGCCGGCCACCTGTATCCCTGGAAAGGCCCCGACGTGCTGCTGGCGGCGTTGCAGCAGCTGGCGGATGTCCGGGGCCTGGTTGTCGGAGGCCTGGAGGGCGAACCGGATGCCGCCCGCGTCCGGGCGCTCGCGGACCAGCTGGTGCCGGGCCGCGTGACGTTTGCCGGACAAGTGGAACCCGGCCGTGTCGCGGACCTGCTGCGGCAGGCCGACGTGCTGGTGATCCCGAACCCCCCGGGTCCGGTGTCGTCCGCCTACACGTCGCCGCTGAAGCTGTTCGAGTACATGGCGTCGGGCCGGCCCATCGTGGCGTCGGATCTGCCGGCCCTGCGCGAAGTGCTGACCGACGGCGAGCACGCGCTGCTGGCGGTACCCGGCGATCCGGCGGCGCTGGCGGCCGCCATCCGGCGCGTGCTCGACGACCGCGGCCTGGCGGCGCGCCTCGCGGCCCGGGCGTTCGAGGCGGTGCAGGCGTATTCCTGGGACCGGCGGGCCGAGCGCGTCGAGGCATTGTTGGAACTGGTCAGCGGCGCCTGGGCTGGTCCGGTGCCGCGGAGGTGTGCGTGATCTCACCACGGCTGATCGATATCGCGCGGTGCCCGGACTGCGGCGGCCGGCTGGCGGGCAGCCGGCCTGAACTGACGTGCGGGGCGTGTGGCCGGCGGTTTCCCGCCGGCGACGAGTACCTCGTCCTGCATCCGGGCGTCACGTACGCGGAACAGACCAAGTACCTCGACGAGGCCCTGCACGCCGACGCCCGCCACGAACACGTGTCGCCGCCTCTGCTGTCCGCCCGTATCCGCAACGACATGTTGCGGACGTTCCTGGCCCCCGGCCCGGCCGACACGCTCATCGATCTCGGCTGCGGCAGCGGCCGCGCGCTGGTGTGGAATGCCGACTGCGGTGCCTGGCTGGCCGGCATCGACGTCAGCCCCTATTTCGCCCGCGAAGCCGCCGAGGGCGTCAACCTCGTGCTGGGCGACCTGCGCCGGTTGCCGTTCGCCGACGGCGTCTTCACCAAGGCCTGGGCGCTGGACGTGATGGAGCACCTGTCGCGCGAGGCCCTGGATGGCGTGCTGCGGGAGGCCGCCCGGGTGCTGGCCCCCGGCGGGCGCCTGTTCGTGTACAGCCACGTCCGGAAGAACTCCGCGCTGGCCGGCGGCCTGAAGGCCGTGAACGGGTTCGCGCGCTGGCTCGAACGCCGCGGCCTCGTGGACCTCTCCCGCGAGCGTCTGCGCAAGTCGGATCACCTCAATCCGCTCGCCGACATCCCGGATCTCGAACGCACCGTCGGGGCCGCCGGATTCCGGATCGAGCGGATCCGCTATTACACGCCGCTGGTGGGCGCCGTGGTGGAGAACATCTTCATGCGCATGGCGGAACACTGGCTGGCGCGCCGCGCCGACCGCGCCGCCGCAGACAGGAGCGAGGCAGGCGCCGGCGCCCGGGACGCGCGCACGGCGGCGAAGCACCGCGTGTCGCGCCGCGGGCCGCTGTACGCGGCACTGGTGGCAACGACCTGGCTCATGAAGCTCGATCTCGTGCTCTTCAGCCGCGTCCGATCGGGACCCTTCTTCGCCCTCCTCGTCAAGGAGCCGACGACGTCGTGAAGATCCTCTACGCCGCCCTCGATCAGCGGGTGCCGGGCACGACGGGCGGCTCGGTTCACGTGACCGCCGTCGCCGAGGGGCTCGCGGCTCGGGGCCACGAGGTCACGGTGCTCACCTCCCGCGGCACGGGCGCGTTCCCGGCCGGTGGCGCGCGGTGGGAGGCGATGGCCCCCCCACTGGGCCTGAAGTACCTGCGCGCGTGGCGCGCCGGGGCCGTGGAAGCCGCCGCGCGGCGGCTGGGGGCGGATGTCATCATCGAGCGGTACTACAACTTCGGCGGCGAGGGTGTGCGTGCGGCCCGCGCCACGGGCGCGCTGGCGGTCCTCGAGGTCAACGCGCCGGTCATCGACTATCCGGGGTCGCCCAAGGCCTGGCTCGATCGCGCCCTGCTGGTGGAACCCATGCGGCGCTGGCGCGACCACCAGTGCGCCCTCGCGGACCTCATCGTGACGCCGACGGCGGCGATCCTGCCGCCGCACGTGGCGCGGGACCGTGTCGTCGAGCTCGAGTGGGGTGCCGACACGGATCGGTTCCGACCCGGGGCCTCGGGACCGGCGCCGTACCCGCCCTGGGACGGCGGCGTCACGGCCGTCTTCGCCGGCGCGTTCCGCGCGTGGCACGGCGCCGCCTCGCTGGTGCGCGCGGCGCGGACGCTTCAGGCGTGGGGACGGCGTGACCTCCGCGTGGTGCTCATCGGCGACGGGCCCGAGCGCGCGCGCGTGACGGCCGAGGCCCGTGGCCTGGAGCGGGTGCTGCTGACGGGCCCGCTGCCCCACGGCGACATGCCCGCCGCCCTGGCCGGGGCCCATATCGGCGTCGCGCCGTTCGACGTGTCCGCCCACGCGCCGCTGCAGCTGGCGTTCTACTGGTCGCCGCTGAAGGTCTTCGAGTACATGGCGGCGGGCCTGCCGGTGGTGGCCCCGGCCATCGATCGGCTGGCGGGGATCGTCCGCGACGGAGCGGAGGGCGTACTCTTCGGGCAGGCCGAACCGGACGGCCTGGCCCGGGCCCTGGCCCGCCTGGCCGACGATGCCGATCTGCGGCAGCGCATGGGCCGGGCGGCGCGCGCCCGGGTCGAGCGGGAGTTCAGCTGGCAGGCCCACTGCGCCCGGCTCGAAGCCGCCGTGCACGCCGCCCTCGCGCGGAGGCCCGCGTGATCCGGGTGCTGGTCGCCACCGACGCGTTCCCGCCGCGGTGCGGCGGGAGCGGGTGGAGCACCTGGGAGCTGGCCCGTGCCCTGCGCGCGCGCGGCCATGCCGTCACCGTCGTGCAGCCGCGGCCGGGCCGCGCCCGCGACAGCCGCCGCGAGTACGACGGCTTCGTGGTGCACGAGATGGCCAGCCCCGATCCGCGCGTCCCGTTCGTGCGCAACTACGTCAAGAACGAACGCCTGTGGGTCCGCCTGGGCGAACGGCTGAGCGAGGTCGTCGCCTCCGGGGCCATCGACGTCTTGCATGGCCAGCACCTGCTGACCGGGCCGGCAGCCGTGCGCGCGGCCCGGGCGACCGGCCGCCCGGTGGTCTGCACGGTCCGCGACTACTGGCCGGTGTGTTACTGGGGCACGCTCATCCACGATCCACGGGCGACCGGCCTGTGCCCGGCCTGCACGCCCGGCATGATGGCGCGCTGCGTGCGCCCGCGGGCCGGCTGGGCCTGGCCGGCGGCGTTGCCGGCCATCCCGTACATGCGCGCCAACCTGGCCCGGAAACAGTCGGCCCTCGGCGAGACCGATGCGATCGTCGCGGTGAGCCGTGCCATCGAGCGCGACCTGCGGACACGATCGGCACAGCTCGGCGCCGCGCGGATCGAGGTCATCCCGAACCCGGTCCACCTGGGCGACCTCGACGCGGCGGCTGCCGCCACCCGTCCCCCGCTGCCGGGCGACTACGCGCTCTATGTCGGCAAGCTCGAGATCAACAAGGGCGTGCAGCACCTGATGCCGGCGGTGAAGCGCGCGGGTGTCTCGTGGCCGCTCATGGTCGTCGGCGACGGCGCCGAGCGCGAGCGCCTCGAGCAGCAGGCCCGCGTCCTCGGCATCGACGCGCGGTTCACGGGCTGGCTCGATCGCGGCCAGGCCCTGGCCTGCGTGGCCCACGCGTCGCTGCTCGTGTTTCCGTCGTTCGGCCCCGAGTCGCTGAGCCGGGTGCTGCTCGAGGCGGCGGCCCTCCGGATTCCCATCGCCGCCATGGACACCGGCGGCACCAGCGACATCATCAAGCACGAGCAGACGGGGCTGCTCGCCGCCACCCCGCAGGAACTCGGCGACGGCGTGGCGCGTCTCGCCACCGATCGCGCCGCCGCCCGCATGCTGGCCGCCGAAGCGCGCGTGCTGGTCGAGCGCACGTTCGCATCAGACCGCGTCGCCGCGCGCATGGAACAGCTCTACCGGAGCGTGATGGCGGCACCGGGAGGCATACGTGACTGACGTTTGCCGGGCCGACCGCGACCCCTGCGTGGCCATCGTCACCCGCGCCGTCTACCCGTGGCACGGCGTCGGGGGTCTGGAGCGGCACGTCTGCGACCTGGTGCGCCACCTGGCCGCGCGTGGCGTGCGGATCGCGCTCATCACACGCCCGCCGGTGCCGGGCGTGGACGCCGTGTTCCCGGTGGACGGCGTCACGCCACACGCGGTGCCTTACCGGACGTTCCCCTTCGCCGGGCGCCGCGGCACGACGGTCGTCGACCGCGCCACGGCGTACCCGTGGTTCGGCCTGCGCGCGGGGCGCCTGGCGGCGCGTCTCGTGGCCGACGGCACCGTCGATCTCGTGCATGGACTCGGGGCCGCCAGTCTCGGGTATGCCCGGGCCCGCGCCGCGGCAACTCCGCCTGCGGCGCCGTACGTCATGAATCCGCAGGGCCTGGAGGAGTTCGGCGGGCTCGACGGCAGGTACGGCGGCGCCTGGGCCAAACGAATCGGGTACGCGCCGCTGCGCCGCGCGGTGCGCGCCTGCGCCGACGCGGCGGACCGCGTGCTGGCCACGGACCGGTCCATCGAACCCGCCATCGCACGCCACCTGGCCGTTGGCCGGGACCGGATGCGGCTCGTGCCCAACGCCGTCGACGTCGAGGCCTGCGAGCGGCTCGCCACGCAGGCCGACGGTGCGCGCGCGCGGCGCCTGCTCGGCCTCGATCACACCACGCCGCTGTTCGTCAGCGCGGGACGGCTCGAGCGAAACAAGGGCTTCCACGTCCTGATCGACGCGCTGGCGACGCTGCTGGACTGCCCGTGGCAGTGGATTCTGGTGGGCGACGGGCCCTTCCGCCCGCACCTCGAGCAGCGGGTGGCCGAGGCCGGGCTGAGCGACCGGATGCGGTTCGCCGGGCGCGTGCATGATGCCGAACTGCACGCGTGGTACGAAGCGGCCACGCTGTTCGTGCACCCGACGCTGTACGAAGGCAGTTCCCTGGTCACCCTCGAAGCGATGGCGCACCGGCGCGCCGTCGTGGCCACGGTTGCGGGTGGCCTGCCCGACAAGGTGCGGGATGGCGCCACGGGCTGGCTGGTGCCGCCCGGCGACCCTGCGGCGCTCGCCGCGGCCCTGCGCCGCGCGATCGCGCTGGCCCCGGCCCTGCCGGCCATGGGCGATGCCGGACGCGCGCTGGTGGATGCGGAGTTCGCATGGCCGGCCGTGACCGACCGGCTGCTCGACGTGTACGGAGAGTTGCTCGACCCGCTGCGAAACGCGTGAGCCGCGCCCGGCTCCTACCGCGCGGGTGGGACCGTGTAGATGTCGAAATCCGGGCCCGCGCTGCTCCCGAATCCCCGCCCGGCGCGTACGCGTGCCACGAGCGTCAATCGGTCGAGTTGGCGCAGGCCGAAATCGCCTCGCGGCACCACCACGACACCGGCCCGCAGCGGCTCGAGGCCGGCCTTCAGCTGGGCGCCCAGGTCGGGGACGCGCACGACCGACATGCGTCCGGCTGGGAGACGCAGCCAGTCCTGCTCGATGAGCACCACCTGTCCCGGCGGCACGTGCTGCTGCAGCCACGCCTCGGCCTCCACCCAGGTCGGCCGGGCGAGCCGGCGGCTGGTTTCGACGGCCTGCAGCCAGACGGGCTGCGCCACGGCGGCCGCCACGACGGCGGCCACGGCACAGGCACGCCAGGCCGGTCCCACCGTGGCGGGCAGCACGGCGCGCACCCGGCGCCCGACGGCAACCACCGCGGCCGCGCCGGCCACGGCCACGAACGGCGCCAGGGGATAGACCCAGCGCGCGAGTTGCGACGGCCGGCCGGGCATGACCCAGAGGTAGAGCACGGGGAAGAGACACACGATCCAGCGCGCCGCGTCGCGCGTAGCGAGTGCGTACGCGGCGGCGGCCGCGGCGAGGGCGGTCATCACCCATCCGGGTCCGAGCGTGCCGAGCGTGTTCACGTAGAACCAGCGCGGATTGTCCGTCGCCGCCCAGTGCGACCGTCCCGTGATGGCCACCTGGTCCGACAACTGCCGCATGAGGTTGGGGAAATCGGCCCAGAGGAAGTGGTTGGTGACGCCCAGCGCAACCGTGAACGCGGCGGCGGTGACTGCTGCCGCCTGGAGCCGCCGGCGCCACGGCCCGCCGGCGCACGCGGCCACCACGGCCGGCGCGAGGGCGAACACCGCGGAGTACTTGATGGCCGCGGCCAGGCCGGCCAACGCCCCTGCCACCGTAGTCCAGGACCGCGCCCCGCCCTGACGGGCCACCAGCGACGCGTACACGGCCGCCAGCACGACCAGGGTCATGCCCGGGTCGTTGCGCATGGCCAGCACCGAGGGGCCCAGCAGCGGCGTCAGCGCCGTCACGACGGCCGCCAGGACCCCGGCCCGGGGGCCAGCCAGGCGGCGCCCGATGAGGCCCGTCACGACGACAATGCCGCCGGCCACGGCGACATTGGCCAGACGGCCGGCCGCCACGAACGACTCGAGGGGCACGTCGCCGATCGGCACGGCCACGCCCCGCAGGAGAATCTGCACGTAGCCGGCCAGTGAGGACGCGGTCATGAGCCAGAAGACGATCCCGGGATAGTGCTCGACGGTCTCGTGTCCCAGTTCGCCTGTCGTGAAGAACAGCTTGACGTTGGCCGCCAGCCGGTGCTCGTCGATGTCGAGCGGCACGTGGCCCAGGTCCGCCAGCGCGCCGGGCAACCGCGTGGCCAGCACCAGCGCGACGGCGGCGCCGAGGGCCAGCGGAAACGCCCAGGCGCGGGCCAGGGCCGCCAGCCCGTCCTGCCGGACGATCGGCGCAGCCTGCTCGGCAACGAAGGCGGCCGCGAGGGCACCGGCAAACAGGATCGCCGCGGGCATCCACCCGCGCCCCACGCCGCCCAGGGCCAGCAGCAGGCCAACCGCCAGGGCCAGCCGCAGCCAGAAGGCTGTCTTCAGCGGTCCCCCGAGTGCGCTCGGCATCGCGTCACCTTCCAGAGAGATAGAGTTCGCTCACCTCGGCGCGGCGCCTCAGGCGGGCCACCCAGTCGGTGATGGCCCTGGCCCGCTGCTCGCGCTGCACCGCTGCCTGCACGGCAGGCCGCGCCTCGTCGAAGGACAGCACCCGGCCGGCGTCGGCGAAGGCCTCGGGCTGCCGCGCGAACACCTCGCGCAACTCGTCTTCGGAGACGGGAACGGCCGTCGAGAACCGGTCGTCGATGTACGCCTGGGCGTGCAGAGTGTCGGCGACGAGCGTCCGCACGTCATCGGGCGCCAGGCCCAGCCTGGTGAGCGCCGCCAGCCACGCTGGCTCGTCGGGGAATCGGGCCCGGATCGCCGCCAGCGCGTCGGTCACGCCGGCCCGCCCTGGGTCGGCCGACTCGTAACGCAGCGCCTCGTCGAGGACGAGCCGGCGTTCGATGAGCCACTTCACCGCAGCGCCCACAGCATCCTGGCTCTGACGCACGTCGACGAGGCCCAGATCGATGGCGGCGCGGGCGTCGGACAGGGTGATGATCGACCCGGACACCACGGCGAGCACCCGATCAATGACGACGGCGGACGGGACGGCCGGCACCGGCTGCGGTTCCTGGGCGAGCGCGGCGGGCGTCAGCAGGCACACGGCGGCCACCGCGGCGGCGAGCCGCTCTGCGTATCTCATGCCCCACGTCCCACGTCCCATGCCCCTTGTCCCTTGCCTCTCGTCCCTAGAACGCCTGCCCGATGCTGATGTGCAGGGCAAACCGATCTTCCTTGTTGGGCCCGTAGGTCCGCAGCGTGCCGAGCTTGAACCCGAAATCGACGCGGATGGGCCCCACGGGCGACTTGTAGCGCAGCCCGAACCCCGCGCCCGCCCGCAACTCGCCGAGGCTGACGTCGTTCACCAGCGCGAACACGTTGCCCCCGTCGAGGAAACCCACCAGCCCCAGGTCCCGCCACACGGCCACGCGCGCCTCGGCGTTGAGCACGAATTCGGCGTGGCCGCCGATCGGCGTGCCGTCGCGGTCGAAGGTCTCGGGCGTGCCGAGCCGGTCGAGCTGGAACCCGCGCACCGTGGTGTCGCCGCCCGCAAAGAACCGCTCGCTGGCTGGCAGGTCGCGCACGGTGACGGTGAGCGGCCTGCCGTCGGGTCCCGTCACCGGTGTCCCCTCGGCGGTCGTGACATCGACGTCGCGCGCGAACCCGGTGCCGAGGCCGAGCCTGGCGCCGCCCGCGAGCACGAGCCGCGGGAACGCCGCCACGCGGTGGAACGCGAAGCTCTGCAGGAACGTCTTGGCGTATCCGACTTCGGACCCGATCGCCCGCAGGGCCAGCTCGCCGTTGAGGCTCACGAGCGTGCCGCGTCCGGGCTCGATGGCATCGTCACGCGTGTCGCGCGCCACGGTGGCGGACAGCGAGGACAGACGCACCTGGGGGAACAGCCGGTCGATGAGCGGCCGGTCGATCGGGTTGATGTTGTCGTCGAGGATCTCGTTGCGCTCGAAGGCGAACTGGCCGATGTAGCTCCAGGCCTGGCCCACCCGTTCCGCGAATCCGACGCGCACGGAGCGGTGACGGTAGCGGAAGCTGGTGCGGCTGCCCTGCTCGAAGACGGCGGCCACCTGGAGGTCGCCGCGGGTGTCGAGGAACCGAGGCTCGCGGTACGCGCCAACCACCCGGTACTCGAGGTCGGTCTCGGTGGAGGGGTCGGTGTCCAGCGCCGTCGCCTGGCCCCCGCGGCGCCGGACGCTGACGCGGCCGAAGAAGTTGACAGACCGGTTCTTGCCCCACAGGTTGCGGCGACCGAGCTCGATGAACCCGCGCGGCGCGAACTCGGAGGTTTCGACCTTCTGGAACTCGACGCCGCCCCCGTACCCGACGGTCGTGGCCGGCGCCTCCTCCACCGCGATGAGCACGTCGCGCAGGTTCGCGGCCGTGTGCTGGAGTTCCGAGATCGTCACGCGCCTGAACAGCCCGAGGGCCGCCAGTCGCCGCTGGCTCTCGGCCACGGCCGCGTCACCGAGGGCGGCCCCGGGGTACAGCACCACCTCGCGCCGGATCGTGGCCTCGCTGGTCCGAGTGTTGCCGGTGATCAGGATCTGGTCGACCAGGATCTGCGGGCCCTCCTGGATGACGAAGCGGACGTCGTCGGCGTCCCCCGACGGTGCCGGCTCGATCCGCACGTCGACCGTCACAGCCCGGTAGCCCCGATCGCGGTAGTCGGCCACCAGGGCGTCGCGATCCGCGTTGAGCAGCGGGGCCACGAACGGGTCACCGGACCGGGCCCGGATGAGGGCCATCAACTGCCCGGCCGACAGCGCCGTGGCGCCCTCGAACACGATCGCCCCGACGCGCGCCTGCGGGCCCGGCGCGACGGCCAGGCGGATGCTGACGGGCACGTCCGGGGTGCCGGGCGCCGGCGTGCCGGCCGTCACGTCAGGCGTGACGGTCGCCTGCGGGTACCCGCGACGACGGTAGTGGTCGGTCAGCGCCGACAGGTCGGCGCCGAGGCGGGCCGCGACGAACGGATCGCCGGGCCTGGTGCGAATCAGGTCGGCCGTGCCCGCCGGCGGATCCACCGGCCCGGCGTCGAGCGCGATGGCGGCCACGCGGTACAGCGGGCCGCGGGTCACCGTGAAGACGATGGTCAGCTGATCGCCGGACTCGACGCGGGTGAAGGACGCGCGGGCGTCGCGGTACCCTTCCGCCCGCAGGTACTGCTCGATCCTCTGCTGGGAATCCTCGAGGAGGTCTTCGTCGGCCGACCCCTCCCGCGCCACGGGCACCAGCGTGTCGCGTTCCTTCGCCGGCAGGGGGTCGCCGGCAAACGCCACGCTCACGCGCGGGCCGCGGGTGACGACGATGACGAGATCGACGGTCACGCCCGAGGGATCGACACGGGGAAACGGATCGGCCCGGGCTTCGAGAAACCCGGCGCGGTGGAACGCCTCGACGGAGTCGTTGAGGCGGGCGCGCAGAGCCGCCGGCGCGTACTCGTCGCCGGCTTCCAGGTCCAGGGCCCCGGCGATCTCGTCGACCGCCGACTCGGGGCTGCCGCGATAACTAATCGTCTTGATCGTGGCGCGCCGCCCCGGCGCCACGTCGAACACGAGATCGCCGCGGGCCACGGCGGGGTCGTCGAGCGGTCGGGCCCGGACCGACGCGCGGAGGAAGCCGTAGTCGCGGTAGACCTCTTCCAGCGTGCTGGCGATGTCGGTGGCGCGGCCGATCGGGAAGGGCGTGCCGAACCGCCCGATCACGGCATCGCGCAGGACGCGTTCGGGCAGGCCCGTGTCCCCGACAAACGCCAGCCGGCTGACGTCGCGCAGGGGCACCAGATCGACCCGGAGCGCCACGCCCGAGGGCCCCCGGTCGCCGGTGACGCGGACGTCGAGGTAGGTGCCGAGCCCCATGAGGTGCACGACCGTGCGGCGCACGGCGGCCATCGTGAGCCGGTCGCCGGGGCGCACCTCGAGCAGACCCAGCACCTGCGGACTACGCACCTCGGCGCCGAGTGACACCACCGTGACGGCCGAGACCGGCTGCCCGATGAGGGCGTCGAGCGGCGCGGACGATGCGGCGGGGGCCTGGCCACGGGCCGTTCCCGGCCAGGCGGCCAGCAGGCACACGAGGATCCACGCGTGGCGGCGCCCCATCAGAAGATGTGCCGGACACGCACGTCGAGCGCGTAGGTCCGGTCCTCGTTCTGGGTGACGATCCAGGACAGCCGGTCGTTCTGGTCGTATTCCAGCAGGATGATCTGGTCCCGGGCAGCGGACGTCAGGCTGCGCGAATAGGTCAGGTAAACCCGATCCGAGATCCGTTTGCCGATGGTCAGGCGGGCGCCGGGCGACAGCCGGCTGCTCTGCTGCGTCGGGTCCGTCAGCATCGGCGTGATCTGGAACGTATCGACGCCGAAGGTCTGCTCGACCACGCGTCCGACGTTGGACGAGATCGGGCTGGCCAGCAGCCGGGCGGCCCGGGCCTGGATCAGGCCCTGCTCGGCCGTGTCGGGACGCTGCAGCGCCCGCAACTCGGGGTCCTGCGTCGAGCCGGCGTCGCCGAGCAGCAGCGTGAGGATATCGACCTGCGGCAGCGGCGGATCGGACAGCATGTCAATCGTCATCCGCTGCGGCGTGCCGTCCACGAGCGCCCCCAGGATCCGCACGGTGATGCGGTACGTCTCGCCAGGCGCCCGCGCCCGCGTCTCGGCCTCGAAATCGAACGACGGTTCGATCCGGGTGGGGTTGGTGAAGTCGATGTTGCCCCGCGTGAGCAGGTAGCGCTTGCCCTCGAACCAGAGCTCGCCGCGATCCACCTCGGCGCGCCCGAACAGGGCCGGCTTGTCGTAGGTGCCCCGCAGGGTCAGGTCGGCGCTGGCGACAATGCGGGCGAGGTTGTTGTCGATCTCGAGGGTGGACGGCGCAATCAGGCGGACGTCGAAGCTGAGGGGCAGGCCCGTGACCGGCGCGGCCGGGGCCCCGCCGGCCGCCGCGGCGGCGCCCAGTTCCACCATGCCGCTGCCGAGGTCGATCCGCTTCTTCAGCAGCGCGCTCCGCACCTGGACGGTGCCGCTCAACTGCGGCGCCTCCAGGGTGCCGCGCAGGGCGAGTTCGGCGTCCACGAGCGATCGGAACCCGGCGGGGTACCGGAGTTCCATCGCCTCTCCGGTGGCGGTCAGATCGAGCCGGGAGGGCGAGAACCCCTCCAGGCCGATCCGGCCGCCGAACCGCACGTCGCCGCGCGCGACCCTGGCCCGCAGGTCGTCGAACCGGATGTTGCGCCCGGCGAAGGTCACGCGGCCGTTGATGTCCTCGATCGCATGGGGCGCGGCCATGTGGCGGAACCGCCCCCCGGACAACGTGGCGAGCCCGGACACCGACGGTCCCGTGAACGGCCCGGACACGTCGGCGGCCAGCGTGGCGCGGCCCGAACTGCGCAGGTCCTTGAAGAAGGCCTGCAGCACCCCGAGGTTGGCATCGCCCGCCGCACGCAGGGCCAGCTGTTCGCGCGCCAGATCGATCTCGCCGGACACCCCGAGGCTCGTGTCCGCGCCCGTGAGCCGCAGGGCCTGCGTGGTGGCCGGCAGCCCGTCCGGCCGGAGGATGCGGACGATGCTCTCCTGCAGGCCGATGTCGATCGGGCCGTCGTTCTGCAGCTGGTAATCAAACAGGCGCATGTCCACGCGGTCGAAACGCAGGCGGGCGTTCACGCCGTTGACGCTGGAGAACGATCCGGCCGCCCGCACCGTGCCGCTCGCCACCACCGACGCGAAGGGCGACAGGTCGGGCGCGAGCACGCGCAGGTACGGGTCGAACGACGTGTCGGTGAAGCGGAACTGGAGCTCGCCGGCGTAGTCGCCGAGCAGCACCATCCGCCCCGTCCCGGAGACTGCGAGGCGCGACGAGCCGCCTTCCAGTTCGAAGGACATCTCGTCGCCCTTCATCACGATGCGGCCCGAGAACTGGCCGACGCCTTCGTCCTGGACGAACAGGTCCCGGATGCGGCCCTTCACTTCGTAGGTCGGCTCGAGAAACGTGCCGCTGCCCCCGGCGGTGAACTCGATCGTGCCGGTGAGCGGGGCCTCGGGGAACGCGAGCAGCTGCACCGACTCGACGGGGATGTTGCGGGCATCGACGTTGAACGCGTACGTGCCGGCCCATTCCACGTGGGCCGCGCCGCGGACGATGCCGGTGGCCCCCTTGCGGATGTCGATGCCATCCAGCCACACGCCCGGCCCGACAAAACGCAGGGCGGCGCTGGCGCTGACGAGGCGCTCGTCGTAGGCCGTGCCGTCGCTCACCGTCATCCGCCCGAAGCCGTGGGGGCCGAGGTACTCGCCGAACAGGTGGTACTCGCCGTCGACGCGGCCGAACATCGGGTACTCGTCGAGCACGAACGCGTGACGCAGGTCCTCGAGGGGCCACCCGGTCAGCTGGATCCGCGCGTTGATCTCCTCACCCCGGTCCTTGCGGGGGAACCCCAGCGCGAACCGCCCCGTCGCCCGCAGCTCGGCGCCGTCGCGACGCACGAAGGCGTCCTTCACATCGAGGTACGCGTTCTCGACGATGATCGGACTCTGGCCGTCGCCCCATTCGACGTCCCACGCCCGCATGCGGCGGCCGACGAACAACCCCTCGATGCGCGGCCGGGCGATGTCCTTCAGGAGCACGCCGTCGAAGGTGCCGCCGCCCCCGAGCTCGACGGGCCGCGTCGGCGAGCCGAAGGCCGTCATGATGCCCGCGAGGATCCGGTCGCTGTCCTGCCAGTCCGTGCTGGTCACGTGGAACGGAATCACCGACCGGGTGCCGTAGGCCGTGCGGCCCTGGAACTCGACGTACGTCGTCGGCGAGGCCACGCGGCTCGGCGCGAGGTCGATCCACTCGGGGCCGAACTCGTAGGTCAGCGCGCCGCCGATGGGCACCGGATCGAGGGGCGGGAACGGGTCGCCGTAGACATGCGCAATCGGGTGGTCGGGCAGCCGGGCCGGCAGCGTCCGCGCCTGCAGCGTCGTGCCGGGCGGCGGCGTCACCTGCACGGTGCCGTCCCCCTGCCGGCGATCGAACCCGCGCAGGGGCCACGCGAGCCGGTTGCGGCCCGTGGCGCGCCCCGCCAGGCGAATCCCCTCGAACGCCATGGCGTCCGAGAACTCGCGCAGATCGACGTCCGTGTAGGCCACGTTGAAGGTGGCCACAGTCGGCACCGGCGTGCCGAGCGGGTCCATCACGTAGGTAAAGTCGGTGGTGCCGCCGTAGAACCGCGACCGGGCACGGGTCACCTCGAACCGGTTCGCCGTCCACACCAGCGACCCCTCGAGGTCGGGAAAGCGGAACGCGTTGAGGCCCGCATCGGCGCTGTAGAAATCCCCTTTCAGCTCGCGTCCACCCTTGAACAGGTGGAACGTGCCGGTGAAGCGCGCCTCGCCGGACAGCGAGAAGGTGTCGCGCGCCCAGAAGATCTCCCGCATGCGCGGCAGCTGCACGTCGGACTGGATCTGGTAGGTCTGCTCCGGCCAGCGTTTCAGGTCGACCACGCCCGTGCACAGGCTCTCGGCCCCGTCGGTGTCGAGCTCGATCCGGTCGACGAAGATCATGCCATTGTCGATGCGGAACCACGTGCGGAGATCCGCGGCCATGGGCTCGTAGTTCTGGATTCGCACCACGCCGCCCGAGGACCGCGACAGGCCGCGATACCCTGCCAGCTTCATCACGGTGATGTCGAGGTTGGGCACCTCGGTGCTCCACGGCGTGCCGTGATCGACGTAGCGGAAGTGGCCGCGGTACGCGTGGACGTAGCTCACCGTCGTCGAGAAACGGCCCGGCCCCGTCGAGGGCCGGCCACTGGTGAACCGGGGGAAGTTGTGACGGCCGCCTGGGAAGGTCTCGACCACCATGCGCCAGTCGGTCATCTCGACGCTGCTGATGACGATCTGGCGGCGCAGCAGGGCGCCCAGAGGCATGGTCACCTGAATGTCGCCAGCCGCGAAGAACGGCTCGGCCGCGGCGTCCAGCCCGGCAATCTTCACGTCGCGGACGAGGAACCGGCCGTCGAAGAGGCGCACGGACAGCCCGCCGATGGTCACCGGCCGGTCGATCTGCTTCGACGCCGCCGCCTCGGCGCGCCCGCGCAGGGGCGCCCCGAGATCCACCGAGAGCGAGGTCACGACCGCCGCCGCCAGGATGGCGACGGCAATCGTGCCCGCCCGCCGGGCGTGCACCGCGAGCCGGCGTGCCGTGTCCCTCGCCGTCATGTGCCTGCCGCTACTCCACGATCACGAGGGCGCGTCCCGCCTCCACCGACATGCCCTCCGACACCAGCACCTCGGTGACGCGCCCCTCCTTGGGCGATCGCAGTTCGTTCTCCATCTTCATCGCCTCGACGACGACGAGGCCCTGGCGGGCGGCCACCTGGTCGCCTGGCTTGACGAGGACCTTGACGATCTTGCCGGGCATGGGCGCCAGCACCGGCCGCGCCCCGGCCACGGCGGCGGCCGGCGACGCGCCGCGGCCGAACCGGGAGGCGCCGCCAGCGATCACGCGCACCGCCGCCACCCCGTTGGCCATGTGCACCGCCAGCTCGCCCGGCAGCCCGGTGGCCGCGAGCCCGGCCTGGATGCTCTGCTGGGCATCGCTGAGGCAGATGAGCGAGTAGGTCGTCTCGTCGACCGCCACGGCATCCACCAGCCGCTCGCGCCCGTCGATCGTGACGCGGAACCGGCCCTCGTGGGGCTCCACGCGCACCGCGCGCACCCGGCCGTTGACCTCAATCTGCAGTTCCATGGGTTCGCCCCGCCCTCGTCCCGGACGCTACCGCAGCCCGCCCAGCCGGCCGCTGCGCGCCCACACGCTGCCCGGCGCCCGGGCCGGCGCGGGCGCCGACGCCCCCCGGCTCCGGTAGGCGTGCAGCGCCGCCACCACGGCCGCGACGTGCTCGGATTCCTCCGGCACCTCGAGGAACGGCCGCCCGTTTCGGGCTGCCAGCGCCTGGTCGATGAACGTCGTATCGAACCGGCCGGCCTGGAAATCCGGTTCCGCCAGCAGCCAGCAGAAGAACGGGATCGTGGTCTTGATGCCCCGCACGTCGTACTCGCTGAGCGCGCGCTGCATGCGCGCGATCGCCGCGGGCCGGTCCTCGGCCCACGCCGCCAGCTTGGCGATCAGCGGGTCGTAGAACACCGGCACGTCCACCCCGGCCGCGGCGCCTCCGTCATCGCGCCGGATGCCGGGGCCCGCCGGCGCCCGCAGCGCCGACACGCGGCCGGGCGACGGCAGGAAGTCACGATCGGGATCCTCCGCGTAGATGCGGCACTCGATGGCGTGGCCGACCGGCGTCAGGACCCGCTCGGGATCGAGCGTGAGCCGCTCGCCCCGCGCGATGCGGATCTGCCAGTGCACCAGGTCGGTGGAGGTCACCAGTTCGGTGATCGGGTGCTCCACCTGCAGCCGCGTGTTCATCTCGAGGAAGTAGAACGCGCCGGCCTCGTCCATCAGGAACTCGATCGTGCCGGCGTTGGTGTAGCCCACGCGGCGCGCCACGGCCGCCGCGGCGTCGGCGAGGTGGCGGCGCTGCGCCGGCGTGACGCTGATGGACGGCGACTCCTCCACCACCTTCTGGTGGCGCCGCTGAATCGAGCACTCCCGCTCGACGAAGGGCAGCACCGTGCCGTGGTGGTCGCCGAGCAACTGGATCTCGATGTGCCGCGGCCGCAGGATGCGCCGCTCGACGTACACAGCCGGATCGCCGAACGACGATCCGGCCTCGGACCGGGCCGCCCGCAGGGCACCCGGCAACTCCGCCGGGTCCGTCACCGTGCGCATGCCCTTGCCGCCGCCGCCCGCGACCGCCTTGATGAGGATCGGGTACCCCACGTCGGCGGCGATGGCGGCCACCTCGGCGTCGGTGACGTCCGGGCCCAGCGGGTCACGGGTGCCCGGCACCACCGGCACGCCCGCCGCGATGGCCGCCTGGCGGGCGGCCGTCTTGCTGCCCATCAGGTCGATCGCCTCGGGCGACGGACCGATGAAGACCAGGCCCGCATCGCGGCACGCGGCGGCGAACTCGGCGTTCTCGGCCAGGAAGCCGTATCCGGGGTGCACGCCCTGGGCGCCGGAGCGGCGGGCGACGTCGATCATCCGGTCGATGCGCAGGTAGCTCTCGCGGGGCGCGCTCGGCCCGATCGCGTAGGCGTCATCCGCGTAGCGCACGTGCAGCGCGGCGCGATCGCACTCCGAGTAGACGGCGACGGTCTGGATGCCCATCTCGCGGCAGGCCCGGATGATCCGGACGGCGATCTCGCCGCGGTTGGCCACGAGGATCTTCGTGAGGGGTGTGCTCATGGGCGCAGGCGTCCACTCACAGCGGGATGTTGCCGTGTTTCTTCGGCGGGTTCTTGTCCCGCTTGGTGGCGCACGACTCGAGGGCCCGGATGATCTTGCGCCGGGTCTGCCTCGGGTGGATCACCTCGTCCACGAAACCGCGCGATGCCGCCACGTACGGGTTGGCCAGCGTGTCGCGGAACTCGGCGATCTTCGCGGCGCGCGCCGCCTGGCTGCCGTCCCCGGCCCGCTCGAGCTCCCGCCGGTAGAGGATGTTGACGGCGCCCTCCGGGCCCATCACCGCAATCTCGGCCTGGGGCCACGCGTAGTTGAAGTCCGTGCGGATGTGCTTGCTCGCCATCACGCAGTAGGCGCCGCCGTAGGCCTTGCGCGTGATGACCGTCACCTTCGGCACGGTGGCCTCGGCAAAGGCGTACAGCAGCTTCGCCCCGTGGCGGATGATGCCGCCGAATTCCTGCACGGTGCCCGGCAGGAACCCCGGCACGTCCTCCAGGGTGACCAGCGGGATGTTGAACGCGTCGCAGAACCGCACGAACCGCGCCCCCTTCACCGACGCGTCGATGTCGAGCGTGCCCGCCAGGTGCGCCGGCTGGTTCGCCACGATGCCGACCGCACGCCCGCCCATCCGCGCGAAGCCCACGATGATGTTGGGGGCGAAATGCCGGTGCACCTCCAGGAACGCCCCGTCGTCCACGATGAGGTGGATGAGGTCCAGCATGTCGTACGGCTGGTAGGGCGATTCCGGGACGATGGTCTCCAGCGCCTCGTCCTCGCGGTCGACCGGGTCCGCCGACTCGACCCGCGGGGCGTCATCGAGGTTGTTGCCCGGCAGAAACCCCAGCAGTTCGCGGATGAGCGCGAGGCACTCGCGGTCGTCGTCGACGGCGAAATGGGCGACGCCGCTCTTCTCGTTGTGCGTCATCGCGCCGCCGAGGTCCTCCTTCGTCACGTCCTCATGGGTCACGGCCTTGATGACGTCCGGCCCGGTGATGAACATGTAGCTCGTCGACTTCACCATGATGTTGAAGTCGGTGATCGCCGGCGAGTAGACCGCGCCGCCGGCGCAGGGGCCCATGATCGCGGAAATCTGGGGCACGACGCCGGACGCCAGCGTATTGCGCAGGAAGATGTCCGCGTAGCCGCCCAGCGACATCACGCCTTCCTGGATGCGGGCCCCGCCCGAGTCGTTGAGGCCCACGATCGGGGCGCCCATCCGCACCGCCAGGTCCATCACCTTGCAGATCTTCGCGGCGTTGGTCTCGGACAACGACCCGCCGAACACCGTGAAGTCCTGCGCGAAGGCATACACCGGCCGGCCGTCCACCAGGCCGTGGCCCGACACCACGCCGTCGCCCGGGATCGTCTGCTGATCCATCCCGAAGTCGCGGCACCGGTGCGTGACCAGCTTGTCGAGTTCCTCGAACGTGCCCGGATCGAACAGCAGCTCCATGCGCTCGCGCGCCGTCAGCTTGCCGGCGTCGTGCTGGCGCTGCCGCCGTTCGTCACCGCCGCCGAGCTCGGCCTGCCGTTCCAGGGCCGCCAGCCGGTCGAGGGACTCCTTCACGCCTGGCCTCCCTTGGCCTTCTCCCAGTCCTTGAGGAACCGCTCGATGCCGATGTCGGTGAGCGGGTGCTTGAAGAGGGCTTCAATCACCGGCGGCGGGCACGTGCAGATGTCGGCCCCCATGCGCGCGGCCTCGACAATGTGCAGCGGGTGGCGGGTGCTGGCGACGAGCACTTCGGTCGGGAACTCGTGAGCGTCGTAGATCTCCACGATCTGCTGGATGAGCTGCATCCCGTCGGTCGAAATGTCGTCGAGGCGGCCGACGAACGGGCTGACGAAGGTGGCCCCGACCTTGGCCGCGATGAGGGCCTGGGCCGGCGAGAACACCAGCGTGACGTTGACGCCGATGCCCTCTCGGCGCAGCGCGCCGCAGGCCCGGACGCCGTCCTTCGTGAACGGCACCTTCACCACCACGTGCGGATCGAGCGCCGCCAGTTCGCGCCCCTCGCGGATCATGCCGTCGGCGTCGGTGGCGAGCACCTCGGCGCTCACCGGCCCCTTCACGATGTCGCAGATCCGCTTGATGATCGCGCGGCTGTCCCCGGCCTCCTTCGCCATGAGCGAGGGGTTGGTCGTCACGCCGTCGATGATGCCGAGGGCGCAATACGCCTCGATGTCCTTGATGCTGCCGGTGTCCAGGAAGAGTTTCATAGGTGTGCTCGATGTGTCAGCGCCCCCGGGGCGACAGGTCAGGTCGGGCGGCTCCGTGGGCGGAGCCGCGCCCGGCGCGCCGCGGCGGGCCGTAAACGTTCATTCTACTTGGGTTTCGACCGGCAGGAACCGCCAACTTCGGACGCGGGCGCGGGCCCCAGGACGAGCGACGCCCCCCGGGACCCGACGCCCGTCAGTCGCGCATCGCCACCGGGTTGGTCAGGGGCCCCACGCCTTCCACCGTCACCATCACCGTGTCGCCGTCCGCGAGGGGGCCGATGCCGGACGGGGTCCCGGTCGAGATCACGTCCCCGGGCTCGAGCGTCATGATGTGCGAGATGTACTCGATGAGTTCGGCGGCGCTGAAGACCAGCTGGGAGGTGCGCGACGCCTGGCGGCGCACGCCGTTCACCCAACCCTCCACCGCCCGGTCGTCGGGATCGAGGCCGACCGCAATGCAGGGGCCGAGCGGCGCGAAGGTGTCGAACCCCTTCACGAGCGAGTACTGGACGCCGCGGTTCTGGAGATCGCGCGCCGTCACGTCGTTGGCCGCCGTGATCCCCAGTACATGGTCCATCGCCTGCGACGCCGGCACCCGCGTCGCCCGCCGGCCGATCACCACGGCCATCTCGGCCTCGTGGTCGACGCGGCCCACCCCGGGCGGCAGCCGGATGACGTCGCCGGGCGCGATGACCGCCGTCGACGGCTTCAGGAAGATCATCGGCTCTTTCGGCAGCGGCTTGCCCTGCTCGGCGGCGTGGTCCTTGTAGTTCAGGCCGATCGCCACAATCTTGCCGGGCCGCAGCGGCGCCAGCAGGCGGACCGCCGGATCGAATCCCCCGGCGGCGGCCGCGGCGGCCGCCGCGCCAATCCGGTAGCGGCCACCGATCACGTCGCCCTCGGCCAGCCACAAGGTGCCGTCACGCTCGACGGCGTACCGAGCCTCGCCCTGCCATTCGATGCGGTAGATGCGGTCCATAGCCTCTAGCCTCTAGCCTCTAGCCTCTAGCCTCTAGCCTCTAGCGAGCCGACTCGTCGATCCGGTTCGACGGCGAACTCACGTTGCGCGGCTGGGCGGTATCCACCGACACCACCGCGTAGCTGTAGCGCACCCCCGGCCTGGCCGTGGCGTCGCGGTAGGTCGTCTCGCGGATAGGCGCGTCGAACAGGGGCTGCAGCGTGCCACCCGGCCCCTCCGCGCGCAGCACGATGTAGCCGGCCAGGTCCGCCGCCTCGACGCCTTCCCAGATGAGGCTGACCGCGCCTTCGCTCGCCACGGCCGCCAGCGATGTCGGCACCGGCGGCGGGAACGTGTCGACGGGCGTCACGCACGCCACCGGGGACGGCGGACTCTCGAGCGAAAGGGTGCCCACCGTCTCGACGGCGCGCACCACGTAACAGCGCTCGGTGCCGAACACGAACGCCGGGTCCTCGAAGCGCAGCGCCTCGATCGGCTTCTCGTGCAGCGGCACCGGCTGGATCGGGCCGCGGTCATCGCCGGCCGGCGACGCCAGGTAGACGTTGTAGGTCTGTGCCGTGCGGGGCAGTTGACCGCGCGGCGACGACTTGAGGACGTCGCCGGTGGCGGGCTCCTGCACGGGCTTGCGCTGGGAAGCCGACGCCGGCCAGGTCAGGGTCACGGCCTTCTCGGCCACGGCGGCGAGGGGCACGCCGGGCGCCGCAGGCGGCGCCGAGAGCGGCACGCCCGGGCGCGCCGAGGCCGGGCCCCGGAGGCCCCGACGGCTGACGGGAAACGCCACGTAGTACCGGGTCGGCAGCCGCGGCGGGACGGGCCCGGTCAGCGGCAGGGCCAGGCCGCCCGGCTCGTCCGCCGGATCGGGCTCGCGCAGGTCGGTCCGGGCTCCGCGTCCGGCCTCGGGCCGGATCGGGACGAGCAGGTCCGGCGTGATCGTCTCGGTCACCACCACCACGGCGCCCGGCGCCTCGCCGGGGTTCGGCGGCGGCGCCACGCCGGCGCGTTTCCACCGCTCCTCGTCGTCGGGCGCGACGGGCTGGCGCACTGCGACGGTCGCCAGCAGCGTCAGGCTCTTGAGCTCCCGCCCTTCGGCCGGACGCATGGCGGTGAACCCGTAGATTTCGATCGCCTCGAGGTCCACCGGCCGGGTACCATCCTGGTTGGCCGCGGGCACCGTGAAACGGATGTACACGGTCTCGTCCAGGCGACGGGCCGTCAGGTCGGCGACGCGCCCGGGCGTCCGGATCTCCGGGGCCAGCGGCGGGCCCTTCTTGCCGCAGCCGGCCAGCAGGCCCGCGATCAGCAGCCCGGGCAGGAAGACGGACGCGGCCCGCCGCGCGGGCCCACACGCTGGTATCGCCATCAGAGGATGTACCGGCTCAGGTCTTCGTTCTTCACGATGTCGGTGAGCGCACGGTCGACGTACGCCGCATCAATCGTAATCGATTTCTCCCGCAGATCCGGCCCCTCGAACGACACCTCGTCGAGCAGCCGCTCCATCACCGTGTGGAGGCGCCGCGCCCCGATGTTCTCGGCGCGGTCGTTGACCAGCGCCGCCAGCTCCGCCACCCGCGCGAGCGCGTCGTCGGTGAACGCCAGGTCCACGCCGTCGGTGGCCAGCAGGGCCACGTACTGGCTGACGAGGGCGTGGCGCGGTTCCGAGAGGATGCGCACGAACTCGTCGCGCCCGAGGGCGTCGAGCTCGACGCGGATGGGAAACCGCCCCTGCAGCTCGGGAATCAGGTCCGACGGCTTCGAGACGTGGAACGCCCCTGCGGCGATGAAGAGGATGTGGTCGGTCCGCACCATCCCGTACTTCGTGTTGACGGTGGTGCCCTCGACTATGGGCAGGATGTCCCGCTGGACGCCCTCGCGGCTCACGTCGGGACCGTGCCCGCCTTCCCGCCCCGCGATCTTGTCGATCTCGTCCACGAAGATGATGCCCGCCGACTCGGCGCGCTCGATCGCCTGGCGGGCCACGCTTTCCTTGTCGACGAGCTTGTGCTGTTCCTCGTCGACGAGCGCGGCCAGGGCCTCGGGCACCTTCAGCGTCCGTCGCCCGCCCCGCCCCGGCTGGAAGAGGTTCGGCAGCATGTCGCGGAGGTTGGCGTTGAGATCCTCGATCGACGACCCGCCGATGATCTCGAACGCCGGCAGGCCGCGCTCGCGCGGCGGGTCATCCAGTTCCACGGAACGCTCGGCGAGCCGGCCCTCGCGCAACTGGGCGCGCAGCCGCTCGCGGGTCAGCGACGTCGCGTCACGGGCCGCGGCGGGGTCTTCGCCGGGCACGGGCGGCCGCGGGGGCAGCAGCAGGTCGAGCAACCGCTCCTCGGCCCGGGCTTCGGCCGCGCCGCGTACGTCGCGCAGGCGCTCCTCCCGCACCAGGGTCACGGCAATCTCGACGAGGTCGCGGATCATCGACTCGACGTCGCGCCCGACGTAGCCCACCTCGGTGAACCGCGACGCCTCCACCTTCAGGAACGGCGCCTGCGCCAGGCGGGCGAGCCGCCGTGCGATCTCGGTCTTGCCGACGCCCGTGGGCCCGATCATCAGGATGTTCTTGGGCGCCACGTCGGCCGCCATGTCGGGCGGCAGCCGACGACGCCGGATCCGGTTGCGCAGGGCGATGGCGACGGCCCGCTTGGCCCGGTGCTGCCCCACCACGTACCGATCGAGTTCCGCGACGATCTGGCGGGGCGTCAGCTCACGATGCCACTCGTCGGTCGACGCGGGAAGCGGAATAGCCACGATCAGAGTTCCTCGATGGTGATGCGGTCGTTCGTGTAGATGCAGATCTCGGCCGCGAGGCCCATGGCGATGCCGGCGATGCGCCGCGCATCGAAATCCGTGTGGCGGG
>CAYNDV010000031.1:0-1489 GCA_964396055.1 uncultured Vicinamibacterales bacterium
CAACCCGCAGATTAAGAGTCTGCTGCTCTGCCAATTGAGCTAGCGGCCCACTCGAGGTGGCTCCACCGGGCTCGTCGTGCCCCGGCGGCGCGGCATCACCTGCCGCGAACACCCAGTATACCAAAACTCGCCGCCCGCGTGCAGCCGAAGTCACACGGCCCGGGTTTCGCGTACGTCCGCTCCCAACTCACGCGGACGGCTTCCGCGAGCAGGGACTCATCAAGCACAAGATGTGTGCGCTTCATGCACATACGATACTGTGGGCGCGACCCCCCGCAAACCCCCACCAACACACGTCCGGCTGAAGCCGGACGCCACGAAAGCCCAATGGCCCAACGTCCGGCTAAGGCCGGACGCCACGAAAGCCCAATGGCCCAACGTCCGGCTGACCTGTCCCGAGCGACGTCGAGGGAAGCCGGACGCCACGCCCGTGCTACACTCCCGCGCGTCCCGGCACCCGCCGTGCCGGCGCGCCGTCGTCGAGGTGCCTATGCCGTGCCGCGTCTCCCGCAGCCTGTTGACCCTGCTCGTCGTCGTCGCCGCCGCGGCCACGTGTGGCGGACAGCAGGTCGGCACGGCCCCGGCCGCTCCGTCGCCCGCGCAGGCGTCTGCCGGGTGGACGCTCGTCTTCTCGGACGAGTTCGACCGGCCGGGCGCGCCGGACGGGTCGAAGTGGGGCTACGAACTGGGCTACATCCGGAACAAAGAGGCGCAGTTCTACACGGCGCGGCCCGAGAACGCCCGTGTGGAGGGCGGCCACCTCGTGATCGAAGCCCGCCGCGAAGACCACCAGGGATACCGCTATACGTCGGCCAGCCTCAACACGCAGGGGCGATTCGAGTTCCGCTACGGCCGCGTCGAAGTGCGGGCGAAGATCCCGTCCGGCGTCGGCACCTGGCCGGCGATCTGGATGCTCGGCGTCAACCGCGCGCAGGTCGGCTGGCCCGCCTGCGGCGAGATCGACATCATGGAGAACGTCGGCTTCGATCCCGACCGCATCGTCGGCAGCGTCCACACGGCCGCGTACAACCACACCATCGGCACCCACAAGTCGTCGAGCGTGACGGTGCCAAACCCGGGCAACGACTTGCACGTCTACGCGATGGAATGGCACCCGGACCGCATCGACATCTTCATGGACGGCCGGAAGTACTTCACCTTCGCCAACGAGGGTACCGGCAGCCGCACCTGGCCCTTCGACCAGCCGCAGTACCTGCTCATCAACCTGGCCATCGGCGGGTCGTGGGGAGGCCAGAAGGGCATCGACGACACGCGGTTTCCGCACCGGTACCTGGTGGATTACGTGAGGGTGTACACGGGCGCCAGTACGCCGGCAACGCGGGGCTGGTAACCCGCAGCCCCCGACCGCGAACCGTGAACCTCGTCCGGCGCGGCAGGGCTGAAGCCCTGCACTACGGGTGAGCGGCCGCCCAGCGGCCCAACGGCCGAACGGCCGAACAGCCTGCCTTCGCCGAACGGCCCAACGGCC
>CAYNDV010000031.1:1589-37959 GCA_964396055.1 uncultured Vicinamibacterales bacterium
CCAACGGCCGAACGGCCGAACAGCCTGCCTTCGCCGAACGGCCCAACGGCCGAACAGCCTGCCTTCGCCGAACGGCCCAACGGCCGAACGGCCGAACAGCCTGCCTTCGCCCAACGGCCCAACGGCCGAACGGCCGAACAGCCTGCCTTCGCCGAACGGCCCAACGGCCGAACGGCCGAACAGCCTGCCTTCGCCGAACGGCCGAACAGCCATCGGGTGTATGATGGTCGTGTTCGGTCTACAACTGAGCTCGCCTGTGCGCCCCGCTCCGGGGCCTGCCGACCCGCCCAGGTTCTACCCGCCCCACGACCGGCTGAACACCGGACGTCGCGCATCGAGCGGCTGGTCTCGGGGGATTCGGAGACAACCTATGATGACCTCGATCGTCGTCGGCACGATCGTCCTGGCGGGCTGCCTCGTGGGCTTCGGCCTCTGGCAGAGCACCAGGTCGAGCCGCTCAGTGACACAGATTCTCGCGGAACTCGAAGCGCCCTCCGCCAAGCGCTAGCACCCTGGCACCGGGACGGCCGAACCACTGGCAACGGGCGCGCCGGATGAGTGCACCGGCGCGCCCACGCCGCTGAAGCGTGCCCATTCTGGCTTCTTGCTTCTTGCTTCTTTCCCCGCCCCCCGCCCCCTGCCCCCCTCCTCCCGCCCCCCGCCTCCCGCCCCCGGCTTCCCGCTCCCTCCCCCGTCGTGCCATACTGCCCGGACCACCCCCAGGAGGAGATCCGCGCATGCGCAGAATCGCCTTGTTGTTGCTGTTCGTGGCACTGGCCACGCCGGCCACGCTGGCGCAGGACCAGCTGCTGCTCGCCAACAGCCCGACCCTCAGCCGCACGCACGTCGCGTTTGTCTACGCGGGTGATTTGTGGACTGTCCCGCGCGCCGGCGGCGACGCCGTGCGCCTGACCATCGGCGTCGGCACCGAGGCGCGCCCGTACTTCTCGCCCGACGGCACCACGCTCGCCTTCAGCGCGGAATACGACGGCAACATGGACGTCTACACTGTGCCGGTGGCCGGCGGCGTACCGCGGCGCCTCACCTACCATCCGGGCACCGACATCGTCACCGGCTGGACCCCCGACGGGAAACGGGTGATGTTCGCCTCGTCGCGCATCAGCGAGAACGCGCGCTACGCCCGGCTGTTCACCGTCGCGCCCGACGGCGTGTTCCCCGAGCCGCTGCCGCTGCCGATGGGCAACGAAGGGGCGTTGTCGCCCGACGGGACGCGGATCGCGTACGTGCCGCTGCCGCGCGCCTTCAACATCTGGAAACGGTACCGCGGCGGCCAGGCCACGCCGCTCTGGATCGCGAAACTGGCCGACTCGACCATCGAACGCGTGCCGCGCACCGACTCCAACGACTTCAACCCGATGTGGCTCGCCTCCGACCCGGGCCGCGTGTTCTTCCTGTCGGACCGCGACGGCCCGATCACGCTGTACGCCTACGACACGGCCGCCAAGAAGGTGACGCGCGTCATCGACAACACCGGCCTCGATATCAAGTCCGCCTCGGCCGGCCCCGATGCCATCGTCTACGAGCAGTTCGGTGGCCTGTATCTCTTCGACGTGAAGGGCGGGAAGAGCCGGAAGATCGACGTCCGCGTGGCCGCCGATCTCGGCGGCGTGCGGCCAAAGTTCGAGAAGGTCGGTACGCGCATCAGCAACTACGCCCTGTCGCCCACCGGCGCCCGGGCGGTGTTCGAGGCCCGCGGCGAAATCCTGAGCGTGCCCGCCGAGAAGGGCGACGTCCGCAACCTCACCAATACGTCGGGGGTGGCCGAGCGCGACCCGGCGTGGTCGCCCGACGGCCGCTGGATCGCGTACTTCTCCGATGAGGCCGGGGAATACGCCCTGCACCTGCGCGAGCAGACCGGGCGCGGCGACGTGAAGAAGATCGCGCTCACCGTGCCGCCGTCGTTCTACTACTCGCCCACGTGGTCGCCCGACAGCAGGAAGGTGGCCTTCTACGACAAGCGGATGATGCTCTGGTACGTCGCCGTCGACGGCGGGGCGCCCGTGAAGATCGACGAGTCGCTCGGCGGCGGCGCCGCCACCCTTGCCCCGGCGTGGTCGCCCGACAGCAAGTGGGTGGCCTACGCGAAGATGCTCAAGTCGTGGATGCGGGCCGTCTTCGTGTTCTCGGTGGAGCAGGGCAAGGCCTTCCAGGTGACCGACGGCCTCAGCGACGCGCGCCACCCGGTGTTCGATGCCGGCGGGAAGTACCTCTACTTCACGGCCAGCACCAACATCGGCCCCACCAACGCCGGGCTCGACATGTCGGCCTACCCGATGCTGCCCACGCGCAGCGTCTACGTGGCCGTGCTGGCGAAGGCTGACAAGTCGCCGCTGGCCCCGGAGAGCGACGAAGAGAAGGTGGCCGACGAGAAGCCTGCCGACAAGCCGGCGGACAAGCCCGCCGAGAAACCCGCCGAGGCGGCCCCGAAGGCCGGTGCGAAGCCCGCGGACAAGCCTGCCGAGAAACCGGCCGACAAGCCCGCCAGCGACGAGAAGGGACCCGCGAAGAAGGAACCGCCGAAGGTCGTCATCGACTTCGACGGGATCGGCCAGCGGATTCTCGGCCTGCCCGTGTCCGAGCGGAACATCGCCGGGCTGATGGCCGGCAAGGCCAATACGCTCTTCATCGCCGAGGCGCCGCTGGTGACGCGGGCCATGCCGGCGAGCGGCCCGATGGCCCTCACGATCCAGAAGTACGACCTCGAGAAGCGCAAGCTCGACAAGGTGGTGGACGGCGTCAACGGCTTCGACGTCTCCGCCAACGGCGAGAAGATGCTCTTCCGCCAGGGCCAGAACTGGTTCATCGCCGCCACGGCGCAGCCCGTGAAGCCCGGCGAAGGCCGCCTGAAGACCGACGACATGGAGATGCGTGTCGACCCGGTGGCCGAATGGACCCAGATGTACCGCGAGGTGTGGCGCCTCGAACGCGACTTCTTCTACGACCCGAACCACCACGGCCTTGATTTGAAGGCCACGGCGAGGAAGTACGAGCCGTACCTGAAGAGCGTGATGCACCGGGCCGACCTGAACTACCTGTTCTCGGAGATGCTGGGCGAGCTGTCGGTCGGTCACCTCTACATCGGCGGCGGCGATACGCCCGACGTGCGGCGCGTGCCCGGCGGACTGCTGGGCGCCGACTTCGCCATTGAGAACGGCCGCTACCGGTTCGCCCGGATCTTCGACGGCGAGAACTGGAATCCCAGCCTGCGCGCGCCGCTGACGCAGCCCGGCGCCTCCGTCCAGATCGGTGAGTACCTGCTGGCCGTGAACGGGCGCGACCTGCGGGCGTCCGACAACGTGTACGCGTTCCTCGAGAACACCGCCGGCAAGTCGGTCGTCCTCAAGGTGGGCCCGAACGCCGACGGCACGGGCGCGCGCGATGTCACGGTGGTTCCGGTTGCCAACGAGGCGAACCTCCGCTACCTCGCGTGGATCGAGGGCAACCGGCGCAAGGTGGACACGATGACCGGCGGCAAGCTGGCCTACGTGCACCTGCCCGACACGGCCGGAGGCGGCTTCACGAACTTCAACCGCTACTACTACGCGCAGCTCGATCGCCAGGGCGCCGTCATCGACGAGCGCTTCAACGGCGGCGGCTCGGCGGCCGACTACATCGTCGACGCGCTGCGCAAGCCCGTGTTGAATTACTGGGCCGCGCGCGAGGGCATGGACGCCACGACGCCGGCCGGCGTGCTGCAGGGGCCGAAGGTGATGATTGTCAACGAGTTCGCCGGGTCAGGCGGCGACCTGATGCCGTGGATGTTCCGGCGGATGAAGATCGGCCCGCTCGTGGGCAAGCGGACGTGGGGCGGCCTGGTGGGCATCGGCGGCTACCCGCAACTGGTCGACGGCGGGTCGGTGACGGCGCCGCACTTCGGCTTCTACAGTCCCGAGAGCCAGTGGGAAGTCGAGAACCACGGCGTGGCGCCGGACATCGAGATGGACCTCGAACCGGCCGAATGGCGCAAGGGCCGCGATACGCAGCTCGAGAAGGCCGTGGAGCTGGCGATGGCGGAACTGACGAAGAACCCGCCGAAGAAGGTGGCGCGCCCGGCCTTCCCGAACTACCACAAGAAGTAAGCGCAATATCAATCCCGGATTGATTTATACATTTGCATAAATCAATCCGGGATTGATTTGCGCGGTCAGCGGAGACGGAGGGTCGCGGCCCGGGTGTTGTTGCCTTCGTTGGTCTCCGTCAGGGCCTGCGCGGCATCCGCGCGCGCCAGGACGTACCAGCGGCCGGCGGCGTCGGCCGGGATGGTCACCGGCACGGCACCCGTGTCGACCCCGCGTACCGCGAGCGCCGGCACCGCGCGCTCGCCCAGCAGCGCGTCGCCGGCGTCGAGCACGTTGTCCTCGGACAGGTAGATCCGCGTCGTCGTCGGCCCCGATGGTCCCGGGCCAAGGTTGCCCGTTTTCACCGTCACGGTGGCCGGCTGGCCCGGCTTCACCGGCTTCGAGACGCCGAGCGCGGACACCACCAGATCGACCCCGATCGTGATCGGTCGCGGCCGGGCGTTGTTGGTCTCGAGGCGTTCGGCGACCCTGCCGCCGCCGTCGGCACGGGCAATGAGAAACAGGCGTCCCTGGGCGTCGGCCGGGATCGTGACGGGCGCCGGGCCGGCGCTCACCTCACCCGGGGCGAGCGTCGGCACGTCCCGCCAGCCCACCTCCACGTCGTCGTTGTCGAGCGCCCGATCGGCCGAGAGGTAGTACACCGTGCGCGACGGTCCCGCCGCGGCCGGACCCAGGTTCTTCGTGATGTCCTGCACGCCCAACGACTGCCCGGGCGCGGCGCCGGCCGGAGCCGTCACCTTCTGCACGATCAGGTCCGCCAGCTCCTGCGGGCCGTCCCCGTATGTGAAGCCCGCCGCCAGCGTCGCCGTCTGCCCGTCGTAGTTCGTCACCACGATGTCCGCCGGGCCGGCGGCGTGAGGCGGCGTCGTGGCGGTGATCAGATCGTAAAACTCCCACACCACGTCGAGCAGCGGCTCGCTGCCGATTGTCACTGTCGGATCGCGGAACTCCGCGCCGGTGATGCTGATGCGCGTGCCGCCGGCAGTCGGACCGGTCGCGGGTGTCACCGCCGCAATCACCGGGGCCGGGTCGGTGAAGCGGAACGCGCGCGGCACCTTGACGTTGGTCCCGTCCGGGTTGATCACGAAGATGTCCACCACATCGGTCCAGTGCGGCGGGGTGGTGGCCTCGATCCGCGTGGTGCCGGTGAGGGCGACATCGCGGCCCGCAAGCGTGCCGAACATCACCTGCACGCCAGGCTGGAAGTCCGCGCCGTCAATCGTGACCACCGTCCCGCCCGCCGAGGGCCCCGCGGCGTGCGAAACCTGCGTTACCTCGGGGTCGACCACGGGCGTGGCTGACGGCAGCGTGGCCACGGTGATTGCGTCGGCGCCATCCGTGAAACGCGTCTGGAACGCGAACACACCGGCCTGGCTCATCGCGGTCAGCACGCCCGCGGCGCCGCCCGTCGCGCCCTCGACGAACATGCGCTCCACGACGCGCGTGCCCGACGCCCCGCCCGGCAGCGCCTCTCCCTCCCGGGCGATCAGCAGCAGGCCCTCACCAGGCACGAACGCCCAGTACCCCATGTCGTTCACCTCGGTCACGCCGGTCCCGCGCACCCGCGCCGGGAACACCAGCCGTCCGGCATCGTCGAGCCAGAGGGGCTCCGCCAGCGTGAACATCGTGCCGTACTGACCGGTGTACGCGAGGCCGAAGCTGTCGAACACCACGCCGCCCGGTGTGCCGGGTGCCGGGTCGCCCTCGCGCACGACGAGCCTGAAGTGGTTCACCGCGCCCACGTAGATCGCCTCGTCGCTCAACGGCGTGATGTCGTTCTCGGCCACCAGCACGCCGCGAAACGCAAGTTCGCCGTGCGCGTTCACCGCCAGGGAGTAGAAGTTCTGGAATCGCGGGACCGCCGGCTCCGCCACGAAGTCGCCGCCCCGGGCCAGGGGCCCGATGGCACCAGGTGCGCCGCCCAGCAGGACGTAGCGGTTGGCCTGCCGGACGTTGGGGCCCAGGGCCAGTTCGGCCTTGAAGGCCAGGAAGCCGGACTGGTGCAGGACCTCCGGATAGATGCGCCCCTGGAGCCACGAGATGAGTGTCGGCTCGACCAGGCCCGGGGCCTGGCCGCCCTCGCGGGCGACCAGGCTCAGGTTCGTGGCAGAGCCGGTCCACAAGCAGACGTCGTTGGCCTCGGTGACCGTCGCGCCCTGCACCATGCCTTCCACCAGCATCTGACCGCCGTCGGTCAACTGCACCGCTTCGACGCGGGCGAACATGGCGTCGGTACCCGGCGCCGGCGAACCGGTGTTTCCGCCGACCACGAACCCGATCGTCTGGGACAGCGCGCCCTCGGAACTGGTCCACAGGCCGTTCGGGAAGATGGCCGGCGTCCACTCAAGCATGGTTGAGGCGAACTCGACTTGTCCGCCGCCGTTGGCGGCCATCACGCCGAACCCGCCGGTTGAAAACCGGCCGAAGTCGTACGGATGGTCGCTGAGCACACGCAGTGCCAGATCGCCGGCGGGACCTTCCCACAGGCCAACATGGTCGATCTGCGTCAGGGGATCCTCGTACCCGCCCTTGATGACGAAGCGCCCTCCCGTGAAGCTCTCGATGCCCACCGACATCGTGGCGGCCGGCGCGCCGGGCAGCGTCGTGCCCGCGCCCAGGACGACGCGGACGCCTGCACCGTCGGCCACGCACGCCACGTTGGCGTTGTGGATGAGCGTGCCGGGCCCCTCGATCTGCCCGTTGAAGGCGATGGTCCCGCCGGGCGAATTCAAGGGGACTCCCAGCTTCGACCACGTGGTGTCCGCGACGGGTGCCGGGCTGCCGGTGGTGGCCACCGTCACCACCGAGGCCGTCTGGGCGACGGCCGGGACGGCCGAGAGCCAGGTCGCCAGCGTCGCGGCGGCAGCCAGTACGTGCGTGTGTCGGGTCATGGTGTGCTCCGCGCCAGGGCAGGGGCCAATCCGGCCGTTGTCAGCCACCTTGCCGGCAACCCGGATGCCCGCACAAGTCACACGGGGTTGTGTAGCGGTTACAGGGGGCGGCAAGTCGCTGACCCAACGGGCGTTAGCCGGATACGGCCCGGTGTGCCGCCCGGTTGGGCGGCCGTGGTAATCTGATGCCCGGCGGGCGTCGGCCCCTGCGCATCGACCGTTCACGGGGACTCCTGCGTGCCCGAACCTTCACCCGATCACGTCGTGTCGCCCGAGCACGCCCGCGCACAGCTCGACCGCATCCTGGCGTCGGCGGCCTTCAGCCGCACAGAGCGCCTGTCGCGGTTCCTGCGCGTGATCGGTGACCGGGTTCTGGCCGGCGAAGGCGACCAACTCAAGGAATACGTCGTTGGCGTCGAGGTGTTCGACCGGCCGGCGTCCTTCGATCCCCGGCTCGATTCCGTCGTCCGCGTGCAGGCGCAGCGGCTGCGGGCGAGGCTCCAGGCCTACTACGAGGGGGAAGGCCGCCACGACGCGGTGATCGTGGAGTTGCCGAAGGGCGGGTACGTCCCGCAATTCGCCTATCGAACCGATCCGGCCGCAGGCGACCTGCGGCCGGGGACTGACGGCGCCGTGGCGGCGCCACCCGCCGTGCGTCACCGGCGTCGGGTGTGGGTGGCCGGAGTCCTGGTCGTGGCCGCGGCGCTGCTGGCGCTGGGCGCCTGGCGCTGGTGGCCGCCGTCGGCGCCTGTAGTCCCGGGTCTTTCGAAGGTGGCGGTGCTGCCGTTCGACAACCTGAGCACGGATGCCGGGAACGAGTACTTCTGCGTGGGGCTCGTCGAGGAATTGCGCACCGCCCTCGCCCGCGTGGACGGCCTGCGCGTGGTGTCCCGCCTCTCCATCGCGACCTCCGACGGCGCGGGCGACCCGGTGGCGCTCGGCCGCCGCCTGCACGCTGACGTGCTGGTGGCGGGCAGCGTGCGGACGTCCGGCGGGCGTGTGCGCGTGGCGGCGCAGGTGGTGAGCGCGGCCGATGGCACGCAGCTGTGGGCGCAGACCTACGAGCGGCAGGCCGCCGACACGTTCGCGATCCAGGATGAGATCGCCGGCGCGATTGCGGCGGCGTTGCGCCGGGAAGTGGGCGGGCCGGCGGCGGTGCGGTCGCCGCACGGTCCCCGCGACGCCACGGCCCACGCCTCGTACCTGCGCGCCGTCTTCCATCGCAACCGGCTGACGCCTGACGATCTGCGCCAGAGCATCGCGTTTGCGGAGCAGACCGTGGCGTACCAGCCGGACTATGCCGCCGCCCACGCGATCCTGGCCGACGCCTGCGCGACGCTGGCCTTCCGCGAGAGCGTGTCGGAGCGCGGCCTCATCGACCGCGCGCGCGCCGCCGCCGCGCGGGCCATCGAGCTGGACGACCGCCTGGCCGACGCGCACGCCACGCTGGCGTGGATCCGGTTCTTCGACGACTGGGACGCCCGGGCGGCCGAAGCGGGCTTCACGCGCGCGCTGCAGATCGACCCATCGGCCGCTCGCACGCTGTCGTGGCTGTCCCAGACGCTGATGGCCGTGGGGCGCCACGACGCGGCCATCGAGGCGGCGCGCCGGGCACTCGACGCGGAGCCGCTGTCGTACCGGCTGAGCACGACACTGGCGCTCGTGCTCTACAACGCCCGGCGCTTCGACGAAGCGGCCGCGCAGGCGCGGCGCGCGCTCGCGCTCGCTCCCGACGACTTCCTGGCCCACACCGCCCTCGGGCTGGCCTCATGGCAGGCCGGACGGACCGACGAGGCGCGCACCGCATTGCGGGCGTCGCTGGCCTCGCTGCCGGACAGCACCGAAACGCTGGCCTACCTGGCGCACATCGACGCACGGACGGGGCAGGCGGCGCGGGCGCGATCGGTGCTGGCGCGCCTGGAGCGGCCGCCGGACGGGAACCCGCCTGCGCCGGCCTACCAGCGGGCACTCGTGCACGCCGCCCTGGGCGACGCCGACCGGGCGCTGGCGTGTCTCGCGGAGGCCCTCGGGCGACACGAGACGGACCTGCCGTATCTCGGCGTAGACCCCTTGTTCGATCCGATCCGGGCTGACCCGCGCTTAGGGGCACTCGTGTCCCGGATCGGCGTCTTCGGCGGATAACGGCGTTCGCCGGACGGGCGACCCTACGCGGACCGCAGGGCCGTGGCCATGCGCGTGAGGGCTTCCATCAGTGTGGAACGCGGGCAGCCGAAGTTGACCCGCACGAAGCGCGTCCCGCCCGTGCCGAACGACGGCCCGTCCGACAGGCCCACCCGGGCCCGCGCCAGGAAGAAGGCGAACGGATCGCCCGGGATGGCGCTCTCGCGGCAGTCGAGCCAGGCCAGGTACGTGCCCTCCGGCGCGGTCACGCGCACGCCAGGCATCTCCCGCGCCACGTAGTCCACGAGCATCTGCCGGTTCGTGTCGAGGTACGCCAGCACCTCGTCGAGCCACGGCTGCCCATGGCGGTAGGCGGCCAGCGTCGCGGTGAAGCCGAGCAGGTTCACGCCGGCGAAGTCGCGGGCCGCCGGCTTGGTCATCCGGGCGCGCAGGGCCGGATCGGGCACGATGGCGAACGAGCAGTGCAGGCCCGGGATGTTGAACGTCTTGCTGGGCGCCATCAGCGTGACCGTCCGGCGCGCGAGGGCGGGATCCAGCGAGGCGATGGGCGTGTGCGCGTGGCCGGGGTAGATCAGGTCGCCGTGAATCTCGTCGGAACAGATGAGCACGTCGTGGCGCGCGCAGATGTCCGCCAGGCGGCCCAGTTCGGCGGGCGTGAAGACGCGCCCCACGGGGTTGTGCGGGTTGCAGAGGATGAACACGCGCGTCTGCGGCGTGATGGCCGCCTCGAAGGCGTCGAAATCGATCTCGTACCGGCCGTCCGGCCGCAGGGCCAGCGGCGCTTCCTGGTGCACCGACCGGTTGGCGCGCGGGGCGCCGGCGATGGGCGGGTACACCGGCGGCTGCACCAGCACGGCGTCGGACGGCCCGGCCACCAGCCCGCACACCTGCATGAACCCGTTGAGCACGCCGCTCTGGAACACGATGTCGTCGGGCGCGATGCGCCAGCCGTAGAGCCGGGCCATGCGGGCGGCCAGTTCCTCGCGCAGGGCCTGCGGTTCGCCCCCGTACCCGAATACCCCGTGATCCACCCGGGCCCGCAGGGCCTCGATGATCGGCTCGGCCACGCGGAAGTCCATGTCGGCCGTCCACAGCGGCAGCACGTCCTCGTCGAAGTAGTGCCACTTGGTGCTGTCCGAGTCGCGCCGGTTCACGGGGGTGTCGAGGTGCATGGGTTCATCATAGAAGCAAGATTGGCCGTTCGGCTATTCGGCGTTCGGCCGTTCGGCTGTTCGCCCAACGGCCCAAAGCCCAACGGCCCAAAGCCCAACGGCCGAACGGCCTGGTCTGGCCGAACGGCCGAACGGCCTAACGGCCTGGGAGTAGACTGGTATCCCATGAAACGCCTCGGCATCGAGCAGCACATCGTCGACTCGTCGGTCTATGCCAACTCGGTGAAGCGGTTCCGGGAGGCGGGCATCGTGCTGCCCACCTTCGCGGAGCTGGCGGAGCCTTCGCGGATTCCCGCCGCGATCCTCGAGCGCCTGGCGGGCATCGATCCCGACGCGCCGCACCCGATGAACCTGTTCCGCGTCCACTGGCACAACGCCGCCGACCGGCGGTCGTGCGTGCCCGTCCCCGACTACGTCGTGCTGCCCGAGGCCCTGACGGGCGTCCAGGCGCGCATTGTCGTGGCCCTGGGCGACCGCTTCCCGATGATCCGCGCCCACAAGGTGCTGGCGGCCTACGGCTGCCTTGCGCCGCGCGTGGTGACCGGCCAGTTCGATCCCACCGTGCACAAGGCCATCTGGCCGTCCACCGGCAACTACTGCCGCGGCGGCGTGGCGATTTCGCGCATCATGGGCTGCCACGGCGTGGCCATCCTGCCCGAGGGCATGAGCGAAGAGCGGTTCCGCTGGCTCGAGTCGTGGGTGAGCGACCCGGCCGACATCATCCGGACGCCGGGCTCCGAGAGCAACGTCAAGGAAATCTACGACGCGTGCGCGGTGCTCGAACGTGATCCGCAGAACGTGATCTTCAACCAGTTCTGCGAGTTCGGGAACTACCTGGCGCATTACGCGTGCACCGGCCCGGCGCTCGGCCGCATCGTCGAGTCGCTCGGGGGCGGCCGCGTGCAGGCCTACGTGTCGGCCACCGGCTCGGGTGGGACGCTGGCGGCCGGTGACTACCTCAAGGACCGCTACGGCGCGCGCATCGTGGCCGTCGAGGCCGTGCAGTGCCCCACGCTGCTCTACAACGGCTACGGCGAACACAACATCCAGGGCATCGGCGACAAACACGTGCCGCTCATCCACAACGTGATGAACACGGACCTGGTGGTGGGCGTGTCCGATGCCGCCACCGATGCGCTCGGCGTGCTGTTCGGCAGCGAGGTGGGCCGCGCGTACCTGACGGGCCGCCGCGGCGTGCCGGCCGCGCTGGTGGCCGCCCTCGATTCGCTGGGCCTGTCGAGCATCTGCAACGTGCTGGCCGCCGTGAAGGTGGCGAAGTACTACGGTTTCGGCCCGGACGAAGTGATCGTGACGGTGGCCACGGACGGCGCGGAGATGTACGGGACGGAACGGCGCAAGGCGCTGGCCACGCGGTTCGGCGGCACCTTCGACGCCGTGACCGCGGGCGAGGCCTTCGGCCAGCACGCCCTCGGCGCGGCCACCGACCACCTGCTCGAGTTGTCGCACGTGGACCGGGCGCGCGTCTTCAACCTCGGGTACTACACCTGGGTGGAGCAGCAGGGCGTCAGCCTGGCCGAGTTCAACGCGCGGCGGGACCAGCTGTTCTGGCGCGGACTGCGCCGCCTGCTGCCGGCCTGGGACGAGATGATCCAGGCCTTCAATGCCGAGGCCGGCGTGGCCTGATCACGGTGACGGTGGCTGCGGTTCGGGGAGTTCGGGGATCAGCGCCAGCACGTACCCGGCGGTGAACGGCAGCCGCCGGAACGTGATGCCGTCGTCCATCAGGCGCTGGCCCGTCGTGCGCCCGAGCGCGCGTCCCTTCGGCAGGGCCACTACGTAACTGGTCTGCGTCAGGAGGCCGCGCGGCCTGACCGTCAGCGTGCTGTCGGCGCCCGCGAACACGAACAGGACGGCCGCCCCCGACTCGGGGTCGTACCACTGCATCGCGTCCCAGGCGTCGCCGCCCGTCAGCGGCACCTGGCCCGTGAGCAGCAGCGCGCCGGCGTTCGCCGACACGTCCCGGATGGCCTTGGCCAGCGCAACCTCACGCCGCATCGCCTCCGCGTCCTCGTCGCCGAATTCGGCTCCGCGAATCGACAGCCCGAGAACACCGCCCATCCGGCTCCGGAAGTACAAGGCCATGTCCGCCGCGCCGTGGATGGGCTCGGCGGGGTGGTCCATCAGGAACGACAACAGGTACGCCGGCGGGAACACCGCCCCGAGGCCTTCGAGGTTGTGGCGCACATGGGCCGACGGCGCGCTGGTGTCGTCCATCCAGGCGGCGTCGGTGTACTGGAGCAGGCCCAGGTCGAGGCGGTTGCCGCCCTCGGCGCAGTTCTCGATCAGCAACTCGGGATAGCGGGCGCGCAGTTCGGCCAGCAGGCCGTACAGCGCCCGCGTGTGGGCGAAGTTGCCGTCGTGCGTGCCGTGCCCGTGGCCCGGCCGGTCGCAGTTGATCCAGTAGTTGTTGTCCCACTTCAGGTAGTCCGGCTGCACCTCGTCGATGACGCGGACCAGTTGGGCCAGGACCCACTGGCGAGCCTCCGCGTCGGCCAGGCAGACCTGGGCCGTTCCCGCGCTCTCGTTGCGGACGCCCGCGTTGTAACGGCCCGCCGCCGTGGCGAGAAACCGCTCGCGTGCGAGCCCGGCACGGTTCAACGTGGCCGTGTCCACCCGCTCGGGCTCGATCCAGAGGCCGAACTTCAGCCCCATGGCGTGGGCTGCATCACGCAGGGGCCGCAGGCCCTGGGGGAACCGGGCCGGATCCGGTGTCCAGTTGCCGAGGCCCCGGTCGAAATCAGAGGCCGCCGTCCCCCCCGCATACCAGCCGGCATCCAGCACGAACAACTCGGCGCCGAGCGATGCCGCCTGGGCCATCTCGGCCCGCAGCATCGCGTCGGTCATCTGGATGCCGTAGGCGAACCACGTGTTGTAGGTGACCAGGGGCTGGAGGGGCCGCCCCGTGCGCAGGCCCTCCGCCGTGAACCGCTGGAGCGCCAGGGTCACATCCGCGTCGTCGGCTCCGGTCAGGCCGAAGATGCCGTGGGGGCTGTCGAGCGGACTCCCGGGCAACACGGCGGTGACCGTGTCGCCGAGCGAGAAGCGGATGGCTGTCAGGCCGGACGGTTCGGGACCGGCGGCCACGAGCGACCAGGCGCCCGACCACAGGACGGCGCCCAGGACGTGTCCGGACGGGGCGTCGAACCAGGCCGTCGGGACCACCTGCTCAGACGAGCGCCGCGTGGAGCCGAGCAACAGGGGCGCCTGTGGCGACAGCGGCCGTTCGCGCCTGGCGAAACGGCCGCCGTCGGCGGCGGTGGCCTGCAGGCCGGTGACCCAGTGGGCCGCGCTCACCGGCAGCGACAGTTGCCAGATCCCGATGTCGCCCAGGGTGACGCCTGCGCCGCCGAGGGCCTCGAACGTCGTCCAGGTTTCCAGGACCGGCCCCGACGCATAGCAGACGTAGTGGCGGGTCACGCGCAGGCGCGCGGCGAGGTCATCGAAGGTCAGGCGCAGCCGCACGCCGCCGCGGTACTCGTCGGCCTCGGCCTGCCGGAAGGGGAAGCCGTCCTGGCCTGGCGAGAGGCGCCGCGACTGCACGGTGAAGCTGAGGTCCGGAGACTGGCCGACGGACCACGCCTGCCCGGCGGCAGGCTGTTCGAGGGCCTGCACCACCAGCAGGCCGGTCTGGGTGAGTCCCAGACGCAGGCGGATGGCCGCATTACCAATCAGCCACGACCGGCCGCCAGCGTCCTCGGCGACCGACGCCGTGGCGGTCTGCACCAGCACGAGGGCAACGTCGTCGGCCCCACGGGCGGGTGTCGCCGGCAGAAGGGCGGCGACGAGCGCGACGATGAGCGGAAGTCCCGGGAGACGCATCGGAGCGCACCTGTCCAGTGAACCCGTGGCGGCCCGGCAGGAGGGCAGCCAGGGATCGGCGGCGCTATCGAGGTCCTACGACGGTTGCCGGGTCGCCATTTCACCCGCCGTGCCCTCGGCCGTGCAACAATGGCGGGCGATTCGGAGGCACGCGATGCCGGGACTGCTGAACGCCGTCGACGTCTGTTATGGCGACCTCGTAGCCAGGGTCGAGGGCCTTGCCCGTGGCGGGCGCCGCGGGCACATCCACACCACGCCGCCCGGGTGCGTGCTGACCGCCGATGCGCGGCGCGGCATCGTGCTCGAGGCGACCGACGAAGGGCGCACGTTCGTCTTCTTCGACGATCAGCCGATCGAAGCGAGGGCAAAGCCGCTGGCGGTGCTCCTGCACGGGGCCGACAGCGTGCCGGACGACTCGGAGGTGCTCGAGCCGGCCTGCGCGGCGGTCCAGGCGATGGCCGCGCGCATGGAGGCCGGCAAGGGGCACTTCCACATCCTCAACCCGGTGTGCCTCGCCAACCCGCATCCCGGGCGCTGGGCGATCCTGTTCGAAGACGACGACCACGGGCCGCAGTGGAGCGTGACCGACGAGCGGCCGCTGGCGGACATCCGGCTGATCGAGCGGCTCATTTACAGAGGCTAGGGGCTGGGGCGTGGGACGTGGGGCGTGGGACGTGGGGCGTGGGGTGTGGGGCGTGGGACGTGGGACATGGGAAGGGACAAGGGACAGGGGACAAGGGACAATGGACAGGGGCGAATACCGGCCGTAGTGCAGGGCTTCAGCCCTGCCGGCTTCATGCCGGCCACCGGCTGCCGTCGTGTCCCCCACACCGTGAGGCGTGACTCGCGAACCCTGAACCGCGAACCCTGAACCGCGAACCCTGAACCGTGAACCCTGAACCGTGAACCCTGAACCGTGAACCGTGAACCGTGAACCGCCGAACGGCCCAACGGCCGAGAGCCGAACGGCCCATCCTGCGTGATACACTCCTCGATTGCGACAGGCCCGATCCGCGCCCGTAGCTCATCTGGATAGAGCGTCGGCCTTCGAAGCCGCAGGTAGGGGGTTCGAGTCCCTCCGGGCGCGCCAGTTCTTCGCCTGCGGCTCGCACCGGCGCGCCCGGAGGGGCTCAGGGTCACCTCGCATGCGCTCGGTGGCCGAGTCCCGCGTCGGCATGATTCGTCCAGGGTGGACACCGTGAGACAGAACTTCCACATCGGCATCATGGGCAACCTCTTCTCGGGGAAGACGACCCTGATGCGGGCGCTGGCCTGCGACCCCTACAAGAAGGACTTCGAGGCGCTGCTCGGCGGCGCCGAGCTCTTCACCTTTTCGGAGCGCGTCGACAAGGGGTCGCTCATCGACGAGTGCCTGGCGCTCTTCTATCACGACCGCGTCGCCAACATCTTCCCGACCGAGGTCGCGTTCCTCAACATGCGGACGATGCAGCAGCGCGAGATCAGGCACCTGATGACGCGCGAGTCGCTGCGGGGCGTGATCATCATCGAGGACCGGCCGTTCCTGGACGGCCCCGAGGTGTTCGTCGCGCGCATGATTCAGTCGGGGGAAATGCCGCCGGCCCACGCCAAGCTGTATCGCACGCTCTACCACCAGACACTGCGCAACGAGCACATCCGCCTGCCCGACCTGACCGTCTACCTGCGCACCGAGCCCGACCTGCTGGAGCAGCGGCGCGCCAAGCGCGCGGCCGAGGGCGACAGCTACGCCGAGACGATCAAGGCGGACTACCTGCGCGAGATTCACGAGGCGTACGAGCGGATTGCCGCCAACTGGAAGCGCACCCTGCTCGACTACCAGGAACACGCCATCGTCCCGCCCGATGCCGATCTGCTGACGTTGCCGGGGGAGATCGACATGGGGCAGCACCCCGACTACGTGCACGTGGCGGCGGCCACCATCCGCGAGAAGGTGCGCCGCATGATCCAGGCGCGCGGGCAGCGGTAGCCGGCGGGGCGGGGCCCGGCCTCATGCGCAATCTCGAGATCAAGGCGTCGGCGCCGTCGCTGGCGGCGGTCCGCGCGCGGCTGCGCCGCGTGCCCGGCGCCGCGCGCCACGCCCTGCTGCGGCAGACCGACTGGTACCTCGCCGTGCCGCGCGGCCGGATGAAGCTGCGCGAGATCGTCGAGGGCCGCGCCCGGCGGGCCGAGTTCATCGTGTACGCGCGCCCGGATACGCGGGGCGCGCGCACCAGCCGGTTCGTGCGCCTGCCCGTGGAGGAGTGCGAGACCACCCGGCGGCTGCTGGCGGATCAGTTCGGCGTGTCGGTGTGCGTGCGCAAGCAGCGCGAGGTGTGGCTGGTCGAAAATGCGCGCGTGCATCTCGACCGGGTAGCGGGTCTCGGGACCTTCATCGAGATCGAGGTCGTCGTGATGCGGGGACTGCCGCAGGCGCGCCGGTTGATGGCCGCCCTGCGCGCCGCGCTCGCCATCGAGCCCGGCGCAATCGTCGGCCAGTCCTACAGCGACCTCCTGCGGCGTCCCTGACTGTCGTCTTCGTGGCGTCCGGCGTCAGCCCGGCGACAGGTCCTTCGTGGCGTCCGGTTTCAGCCGGACGTGCAGGCGTCAGCCCGGCGACAGGTCCTTCGTGGCGTCCGGCTTCAGCCGGACGTGCAGGCGTCAGCCCGGCGACAGGTCCTTCGTGGCGTCCGGCTTCAGCCTCAACGACGTGGGGGTCGGGTCTCTCGCCCTGGCGGCGGGGGTACTCGGCGTGCAGGCTTCCCCCCGCGGCGGTCGTCAGCGCAGGCCGAATCACTTGAGCAGCCGGTGGGGACCGCCCTCGCTGGCGTCTGACCGCGTGTCTTGCCGATGCCTCCGCACGACGCGTGGCGTCGTTCAGGAGGCGTCTGAAGGCCTCATCAACGAACCGAATGGTGAGGAGTGGCGCGCCCGACAGGATTCGAACCTGTGACCTTTGGCTCCGGAGGCCAACGCTCTATCCAGCTGAGCTACGGGCGCAAGACTCCCAATCTTAACACAGCCCCGCGACCGCCCGTCTACCGTCCCGGCACCCGCTCGTACCGCACGCGCCCGTCCGCCAGGATGATCGCCTGCGCCGCCGCGCCACGCTCTACACGCCCGCCGAGCACCTGCACCAGAAACTCAGGATCCGTGCCCGGCACCGGCTTCCACGTGCCCACGGCGTGTACCGTGAGTCCCGACCGCGCGATCTGCCGTGCGCCTGCCACCAGCGTCCCGTACTCCGGCAGCCGGCCCAGCTTCCGCGAGTGCTCGAAGCGCGCCGGCACGGCCACGAGCACGGCCGCCAGGGCCACCCACCCCGCCCACCGCCGCCACGTCCACGCACGCGGCCAGGTCCCGAGTGTCAGCGCCGCCAGCAGGGCCACTGACGGTGTCACCGCGAGATACCAGTAGTCCGACCGATCGCGGAACGGCGCCCAGATCACGATGGCCGTGGCGATCGGCGCCACGGTCACGACGAGCCAGCGGCTCCCGTGACGGCGCACGCGTGCCACGGCCACAACAGCGGCGACGATGAGCAGCCAGCCCAGGCCGGGCACGCGCCCGGGTTCGATGAGCGGCGCCGCGCCGTAGCGCACGAGTGTCGCTGCGCTGTCGGCGAAGCCCCGCAGGCCCGCCTCGGGTAACGCCGCCAGCGCGCCCGCCGCCCGCGTCGGCGCCACGCTGCGGCTGGTCCCGTAGATGGCGTAGTGAAGCGCGAAGGGAATCTGGAGCACGAGCACGACCGCCGCCACCAGCGCCGCGGCCCGCGCGACGCCGGCCCACTGCCGCTGGGCGGCGGGTCTCAGTACCAGCCACGCCAGCACGGGCAGCGTCACGATGATGCCGGACGCGTGCGCCTGCGTCGCCATCCACGCCACCGCCGCGATGACCAACTGGCGTCGCCACGGCACTTCCGGCGGCGCCAGCAGCACCAGCGCGATGGCGAACTTGGCCAGCGCCACGGCCACCTGCGGGTTCCAGATGCTCGCCGTCACCGCCGCTTCGAAGGGCGACGTGGCCACGAGCAGCACGGTGGCCGCCGCCAGGGCCACGCCCCCGAAGCGGCGCGCCAGCGCGACACACAGCGCCGCGTCAGCGGCCGACTGCAGGATCGATAGCCCGATGCCGCCCGCGTGCGGCAGGTTGTCCACGAACGGCCCGATCGTGACCCGCGACAGCCACAGCACCCAGTAGTAGACCGGGCCGAAGGCACGGCCGCCCGCCAGGCTGGGCGGGCCGGTCAGCGGCAGGTCGGTGGCCGGGAGCAGGGCGAACGTCCAGTCGCGGATCTGATCGGCGAGGAGCATGAAGGTCGACGAGATCCCGGCCACGCGGAACCACAGCGTGCAGGCGAAGAGCGCGACGGCGGCAGCGACGTGGGCGCGTCTCACGGGACGCCCGCGATGATACCGGGACCGGGTCGGCCGGCGCCAGCGCAGGCCTCTGGGCGGCAGGGCTTTCACAGTGGCATCAGCGGACCCGGACTGGTAGAGTACGCCCGTGGATTCCACACAATCGGACGCGTCGGCTCCGCCTCCGGTCCAGGCGCCGTCGAAGAGCCTGCCCGAGGCTCACGGCACGGTGCCCATCCCGGTGACGGCCAGCTTCTGGCGCAAGCTTTTCGCCTTTGCCGGCCCGGGGTACCTCGTCGCCGTCGGCTACATGGACCCCGGCAACTGGGCCACGGACATCGCCGGCGGCGCGCGCTTCGGCTACTCGCTGCTCAGCGTGATCATGATCTCGAACCTGATGGCGATCCTGCTGCAGGCGCTCTCGGCGCGCCTCGGCATCGCCACCGGGCTCGACCTCGCGCAGGCGTGCAAGGCGTACTACTCGAAGCCGGCCAGCTTCATCCTCTGGATCCTCGCCGAGATCGCCATCGCCGCCTGCGACCTGGCCGAGGTCATCGGCGCCGCCATTGCGCTGAACCTGCTGTTCGGGATTCCCCTCGCCGCGGGCGTCACCCTCACCGCCCTCGACGTCCTGATCATCCTGTTCATGCAGGCCCACCGCTTCCGCGTCCTCGAGACCATCGTCGTGACGCTGATTGTCGGCATCGCGGGCGCCTTTGCCATCGAGCTGTTCCTGTCGAAGCCCGACCTCGGCCTCGTCGCGGCCGGGTTCGTGCCCCGCGTGGAGATCCTGCGCGACCCCGGGATGCTCTACATCGCCATCGGCATCCTGGGCGCGACGGTCATGCCGCACAACCTGTACCTGCACTCGTCGATCGTGCAGACGCGGAAGTACGAGGACAGCTTCGAGGGCAAGCGCGAGGCGATCCGGTTCGCCACCATCGACTCGACGATCGCGCTGATGTCGGCGCTCTTCATCAACGCCGCGATCCTGGTCGTCGCCGCCGCCACGTTCCACGGCACCGAGTACGAGTGGGTGGCCGACATCAGCGACGCCTACAAGCTGCTGGCGCCGCTGCTCGGCACGGCGCTGGCCAGCACGCTCTTCGCCGTCGCGCTGCTGTTCTCGGGCCAGAACTCGACGCTCACCGGCACCCTGGCCGGCCAGATCGTGATGGAGGGCTTCCTCAACATCCGCCTGCGCCCCTGGCTCCGGCGGCTCATCACGCGGGCCATCGCCATCGTGCCCGCCCTCATTACGATCGTGGTGTACGGCGACAAGGGGTCGGCCACGCTGCTGATTCTCAGCCAGGTGATCCTCAGCCTCCAGCTGCCGTTCGCGGTCTTCCCGCTGGTGTCGTTCACCAGCGATCCGGCGAAGATGGGCCGGTTCGCGGCTCCGCGCTGGATGCGCTGGCTGGCCTGGCCGGTCGCCTTCGTGATTGCGGCCCTCAACGTCTGGCTGCTGATCCAGACGTTCCGCGAGTGGTGGTGACGCGAGCCGTGCCGGCCCGCGTGGAGACGATGATGTACAAGCAGATCCTGGTGGCGGTGGAACATTCGGCCGCCGACGCGACGATCCTCGAGCATATCCGGCCGCTCGCGCGCCTGTGCGGCGCGCGGCTGCTGCTGCTGCACGTGGCCGACGGCTGGGCCGCCCGCAATTTCGACGAACTCCAGCTGCGCGAGTCGCCCGAGATGCAGGAAGACCGCGCCTACCTCGAGCGGCTGCGGGCCGAACTGGCGGCCGAGGGGTTCGTGGTCGAGACCCGGCTGGCGAAGGGCGACCCCGCCGACGAGATCATCCGCGCGGCCGAAGCCGAGACCGTCGATCTCGTTGCCATGGCCACCCACGGCCACCGCTTCATCAAGGACATCGTCCTCGGCGCCACCGTCGACAAGGTGCGCCACACGGTGACCGTGCCGGTGCTGCTGCTGAAGGCGAAGGAATAGGGGCCGTTCGGCCATCGGGCCGTTGGGCCGGATGGCCTGGTGCCTGACGGCCTAACGGCCGGCCTTGAAGATCCGCCCGAGATCCGCCACGTTCGACTCGAGGGCTGGCGTCCAGAGATCGCCCACCTCGGCCAGGCGGGTGTGAGCGTTGAGGATCGTGAAGTCGCGCGGGTCGATGTCGGCGTCCACGTCATCCCAGCCGAGCGGCATCGACACGCCGGCGAACTCGGATCCGCGCGCGCTGTAGGCGCACGCCAGCGACTTGCCGCGGATGTTCTGCAGGTAGTCCACGTACACCTTGCGGCCGCGTGCCTGCACCGCCCGCTCGACGGTGGCCAGCTCCGGATGTTTCTGCGCCACCACCGTGGCGACGAGCTGCGCGAATATCAGCGCCGCCTCGTAGGGCAGGCCGGTGGGCAGCCGCACGAAGATATGCAGGCCAGACGAGCCGGACGTCTTGGGTACGCCCGCGATTCCGAAGGCCGCCAGTTCGTCGCGGACCCACCGCGCCACGTCGCGCACCTGCGAGAAGCTGATGCCGGGCATCGGGTCGAGATCGAACGCCACGTGGTCGGGGCTGTCCGGTGCCTGCACCGTCGAGAACCACGGGTCCTGAGAGACTACCGCCAGCTGCGCCGTGTAGAGCAGCGTGCGCAGCGACCCGCCGATAACGCGGGCCGGCACGTCGGTATCGCCGTCCACCGCCTCCACGCGCACGCCCGCCGGCGGCTGGTCTGGCGCCCGATGCTGATAGAAGGTCTTGCCGGCGATGCCGTTGGGCAGGCGTTTCATCACCAGCGGCCGATCGGCCACCACGGGCAGGATGAATGGCGCCACGCGCACGTAGTAGCGCAGGAGATCGCCCTTGGTCAGTCGCAGGCCGGGCCAGAACACCTTGCGCAGGTTCGTCACGTCGAGGCGCGACTCGTCGGGCAGCACGAGCGTGCCGCCGCCGGGTCCCTGCTCGAGTTCCTGCAGCTGCCCGATGACGGCCTCGCGCAGGCGGGCGTCGGCGTCGGCCGGCTGTGTTGACCGGCGCCCGCCGGAGGAGGTGCGCCGTCGCGCCCCCGCCGCGGCCCGCTGACGCGCCGGCGACGGCTCGCGGCGTACCTGCGCGGCGGGCACATCGTCCCGCACGCCCAGGAAGACCGGATGGCGCAGGTGGCCTGCGGGCGTCCATTCGGCGAACTTCACGTCCACGACGAGGTCCGGTGCGACCCAGCGAACCGGTTCGGTCGTCTCCGGAGGCGCCACAAAGGGGCTCGACCTGGACCCGTGCGCCAGGAGCCAGTCGAGCAGGCGCTCGGCGCCGGCATGGTCGAACCCTGTGCCGACCGAACCCACGAACGCCAGCCCGTCCGGGTGCGCCACGCCGAGCAGCAGCGCGCCAAGGCCCGCGCCGGTGCCGCGCCGCGGCGTCCAGCCGCCCACGGCGAACTCCTGGCGATGAACCAGCTTCAGCTTCTTCCAGTCGGTGGTGCGTGTGCCGCACTGGTACCGCGAGTCCAGGTGCTTCGCGATCAATCCCTCCCACCCGTCATCGGTGGCGCGGCGCATGAGGGCGCTGCCGTCACCCGCCACGAACTCGCTGAGGCGGAGCAGCGGGGAGCCCGTGTCGGTCCAGGCCTCTTCGAGCCGCAGGCGGCGCGCCGAGAGCGGGAGCGGGCGGATGTCCTCGTCGCCGTCGCGCAGCAGGTCGAAGGCCACGAGGGCAGCCGGCTGCTCGTCGGCCCGCGCCGCCGTTCGCTTTGTGCCCCGCACGCCGATGCGGCCCTGCAGCGCCGTGAAGCTGGTGGGCTGCCCGGCGGCATCCAGGGCCACGATCTCGCCGTCGAGGACCAGCGGCGCGCGCAGACCCCTGGCCAGCCGGTCGCACTCGCGCACGATCTCCGGGAACTGCGACGACTTCTCGTTGCCGTTGCGTGAGTAGATCGCCACCCGCGGCGAGCCGTGCGGATCCAGGCTGACCAGCGCCCGGATCCCGTCGTACTTCAGCTCGTAGGCGAGGTGCGGATCGGCCAGCGGCGCGTCGGCCACCGACGCCAGCATCGGCCGCAGTCGCCGCACTTCATCGCGCCACGGGACGGGCCGGGGGGACATGGGCTCAGTACAGACGTGTCAGAAGCCCCGTTCCTGTCTCAGCTCCCACACGGCCTGCTGCCAGTCGTGGTCCGGGTTGCCAGGGGTGCCACGGCGCAGGTAGATGAAATAGGCGCGCGTGGCAATCTCGTCGTGGGTCGGTTCTACCGTCTCGGCCGGCGCCGGCACCGGCGAGGTCTCCAGAGCCCCTGCGGTCTCGCGGGCCGACCCGGCCACGGCAACGAGACGGCGGGTGGTCGTCGCGGGCTTCTTCGCCCGCGCGCGGGGCATTGCCGGAGCGGCCGTCACCTCCGGCGTGAGGTCGGCCGGGGCGTCCACCGGGGTCGCCGACCGGGCGCGGTCGTGGGCCACCGCCTTCTTCAGGCGGGCGGATGCCGGGGCTGCTGCGGTCCTTGAAGCGGTCGTCGTGGTCCGCCGGCGGGGTGCCGCCGGCGACGAGGCTTCGGTGGAGGTGGTCGTACGCGTCGTCTTCTTGGGCATTTCTTCTCCAGTGTCTGCGGGCAGACGCACCGCCGGGCGGTCCGCGCCGTGCGCGGAGGCCGGAGTCGACTGGTCGCAGGGAACACCGCAATTCTAACACGGGAGTCGTGACGGGCCGGTAAACCCCTCGGCGGTCGTCGTCGTCCAACGCTAATCACAACGGAAACCGCGCATTCCCATGGGGTTGCGGGTGACCGCCTGATCGCCGGTACACGGCGGCGGCGGAACCCGGCGCCGCCCCCAGCCGTATTGTTTCGATAGGTTGGCCGTTGAGCCCCGGAGGAGAGTGTGCTCGTGACCAAGACCCGCATCATCGTGGCAGGGACTGTCGTCGGCGTGGTGATCCTCGCTGTCGGCGGCTGGGTGGCCTTCGGCGACTCGGGCCCGGATATCGACGCGTCGCGCGTGGCCACCGTTGAGCGTGGCGATATCGCCAAGTCGGTCGTGGCGACCGGCCGCGTGGAGCCCATCGCGAAGGTCGAGATCAAGTCGAAGGCCAACGGCATCGTCAAGGACCTCAAGGTGGACGTGGGCGACCGCGTGCGCGTGGGGCAGATCCTGGTGGAGCTCGACAAGGACAACCTGGCCGCGCGGGCGCGCGAGGCCCGTGCGGCGCTGACCGGCGCCCAGGCCAACCTGGCGGCGGCCGAGGCGGAGTACGCCAAGAACAAGGTCGAGGCGCAGGGGCCGGACGTGCCGTTCGCGAAGCGGAACCTCGAACGCGCCGAGCAGCTCTCGCGCGAGAAGCTCATCGCCCAGCAGGGCCTCGACGATGCCCGCAGCGCGCTGGACCAGGCGATCAACCGTCAGGATGCGGCGAAGACGCAGCTGGGCGTGGCGCAGGCGCGCGTGGCGCAGGCGCGTGCCGCCGTGGCGGCCGGCGAGGCCACCGTGGAGCGCGCCGAAGAGGAACTGGCGAACGCCACCATCCGGTCGCCAATCGACGGCATGGTGCTCTCGCGCCCGGTGGAACTGGGCAGCCCGGTGTCCTCGATCCTCAACCTCGGCGCCAACGCCACGCTGGTGATGGTGCTGGGTGATATCGGCCAGGTCTACGTCAAGGGCAACGTCGACGAGGCGGACATCGGATCGGTGCGCCTCGGCCAGCCGGCCCGCATCAAGGTAGAGACGTTCCGCGACAAGCAGTTCGACGGCAAGGTGACGCAGATCTCGCCGATGGGCACTGACAAGGACAACGTCATCAGCTTCGAAGTGAAGGTGTCGATCGACAACTCCGCCGGCGAACTGCTCGCCAACATGACGGCCAACGCCGAGATCATCCTGGAAGAGCACAAGGGCACGCTGCTGGTGGCGGAGGCCGCCATCGTCTACGACGCCCAGCGCAACGCCTCGGTGGACCTCGTGACGGCCACGTCGAAGACGGGGCGCGAGCGCAAGCCCATCAAGATCGGCGTCAGCAACGGCACCCGGACGCAGGTGGTGTCGGGACTGACCGAAGGCCAGAAAGTCGTCTTGCAGTAGTGCAGGGCTTTAGCCGTGCGGCCCAACGGCCGAATGGCCGAATGGCCCAACGGCCAGCGAGTGTCCCATGCGTGACGTCCTGACCCAGACCCTGTCGAACCTGCGCGCCAACAAGATGCGCAGCTTCCTGACGATGTTCGGCATCGTCTGGGGGATGATCTCGATCGTCGTCCTGTCGGCGGTGGGTGAGGGGTTCGGCCAGGGCAACGCCCAGGTGCTGCGCGAGCTGGGCAAGAACATCGTCATCATCCGCAACGGCCGCACCAGCCTGCAGGCCGGCGGCGAGCGGGCGGGCACGGTGGTGCGCCTGACGATCGAGGACGTCTATACCCTGCAGCGCCGGTCGACGATCGTGGAGCACATCAGCCCGGAGCTGATGCGCGGCGGGCTGAAGGCCAAGAGCGCCTACAACGCCAGCACCGTGCAGGCGAGCGGCATCTGGCCCGTCTTCCAGTACATCCGGACCCTCGAAACGGACCGGGGGCGGCCGATCAGCGATCAGGACTGCCGCGAGGCCCGCCGCGTGGTGGTGATGGGGTTCGACGCCGCCAAGCAGCTGTTTGCCGACCGGGATCCGATCGGCGCCACCATCACGATCAACAACCTGCCCTACACGGTCGTCGGGCGCATCCGGAAGAAGCAGCAGGACTCCAACTACACGGGCCAGGACGATCAGCGGTTCTTCCTGCCCTGGGAGACCATGCGGAAGGACTTCCCGCTGCCGGGCCGCCTCAACACGCCGGACCACCTGTCGGCGATCATTGCGGCGCCCTACGCGTCGGTCACGCTGCAGATCCGCGAGCAGGTGGAGCGGGAGTCGCTGAAGGGCAGCCTGTGGAGCCTGCGCAGCCGCGGCATCGTCGAGGACCACGTGCGCGCCCTGCTGGCGCCGCAGCACAACTTCGACCCCACCGACACCGAGGCCATCAGCTTCTGGAACACGGCCATCGAGGCCGTGATGTTCGAGAAGATGATCGAAGGCATGGACGAGTTCTTCGCGGCTGTGAGCATCGTCACGTTGCTGCTCGGCGGCATCGGCGTGATGAACATCATGCTGGTGGCCGTGCGCGAGCGGACCGTCGAGATCGGCGTGCGCAAGGCCATCGGGGCCACGGCGCGCAGCATCCAGTGGCAGTTCTTCAGCGAGGGCCTGCTGCTGACGGCATTGAGCGGCTTCATCGGGCTCGGGATCGGGTGGGGCCTGTGTGCCCTGGTGAACCTGGCGCCGCTGCCGATGCGGTTCGCCGGCATGATCATCACGTGGCCCACCGTCGCGTTTTCGCTGGGCCTGTTGACGCTGATTGGCGTGGCGGCGGCCACCTATCCGGCGCGGCGGGCGTCGCTGCTGCCGCCCATCGAGGCCCTGCGCTTCGAGGCGTAGGCAGCGTCGGGGGAGCGGTGGCCGGACGCGGAGCGGACGGAGATGAAGCGGGACGGTATCTCCTTCTTGCTTCTTGCTTCTGAGGTGATCCGGTGCTGTTGAAAGAGATCGTGACCCAGGCGTGGCAGTCGCTGGTGGCGCACCGGTTCCGGGCGGGCCTGACCATGCTCGGCATCGCGTGGGGCATCGTCACCGTGACGTCGATGATGGCCTACGGCAACGGCTTCCACAACGCCCTGATCTTCGGGTTCAGCAACGCCTTCTCCAACGGCACCGCCGTGATCTACGGCGGCCAGACCAGCATGCAGGCCGGCGGCGAGCGCGCGGGTCGGCGCGTCTTCCTGAAACTCGACGACATCGAGCCGCTGCGCGAACTGGGATACGTGAAGAACGTCAGTCCCGAGATCTTCGAGACGCTGCCCCTCACCTACGGCAACCGGGCCACCAGCGCGGGTGTGCGGGGCGTGGCGCCCGAATACGGCATCATGCGGACGGAGATCCCCGCCGAGGGCCGGTTCCTCAACGCCGAGGACATCGAGCGGCGCCGGCGCGTGGCGTTTCTGGGCGTCGAGGTAGCCCGCAAACTGTTCGGCAACAGCCCCGCCACGGGGCAGATTGTCCGGATCAGGGGCCTCAGCTTCGAGGTGATCGGCGTCCTCGCCGACAAGGCCCAGATCTCCAGCTACTTCTGGCCCGACCGCCTCAGCGTGTTCATCCCGTACACCGTCACCGAGCAGCTCTTCCACCAGGACTATCTCGATACCATCGTCGTCCAGTCGCTGCGCACCGAGTTCCACGAGAAGGCGATGGCCCAGGTGCGGGCCACGCTCGCCGACCGGCACCGCTTCGACCCGCGCGACGAACGTGCCCTGGCGATCAACGACAGCGCGGAGATTCGCGACGCCGTCGGCGGCATGGCAACCGGCCTGAAGATCGTCCTGGTGTTCATCGGGACGCTCACGCTCATGATCGGCGGCGTCGGCGTGATGAACATCATGCTGGTGTCCGTCACCGAGCGCACCCGCGAGATCGGCGTGCGCAAGGCCCTCGGCGCCCGGCGCCGGCACATCCTCGTCCAGTTCCTGGCCGAGGCTCTGGTCATTACCGGCATCGGAGGGCTGGCCGGCGTCCTCCTCACCCTCGTCGTCGTCAGCCTCGCGGGTGAACGGCCGTTCCTGGCCGACCTGCTCGGCGACCCCAGCCGGGGCACCGACATCCACCTGATCCTGACGCCCGACGTCCTGCTCGTGGCCACGTCCGTCCTGGCGGTGACCGGCATCCTCAGCGGCCTCTGGCCGGCCTGGCGCGCCTCCCGCCTCGACCCCATCGAATCCCTGCGCTACGAGTAAATCAATCCCGGATTGATTTATGCAAAACGGCGCAGGAATGTATAAATCAATCCGGGGTTGATTTGGGGTGTACAGTCGTCCGGCCGCGTTTGCACGCGGCCGGAGATGAGGAGGATGATGGAGGGTACTGAGGGGGAGAGGCGGGCGGGTCAGACCCCCCTCTCCCGGTGCCGTGTGTGGAGGCCACCACATCACTGGCTGACGAAGCAGTCACATTCCTCGCACCCCGTGATATAGCAAGTGGCCTGCCAACTCCACCGTCGCTGCCAATCCTGCAAGACTGGCCGAAAATCGAACAGTCGCCACAAAAGCCGTAGCGCGGTGTGTCAGGGATCTGTCACAACCTGTGACAGTTCCGTCGGTCCTGTGACACTTCCGCGCACACCTGCACACGCGTACCCGCCCCGCGCCCCCCGCGCAGTCCGCAGGCGCCGGCGGTCAGGCCTCCGGCCTATTTGAGGGACTCGTCGAAGTTCGGCTGCAGGCGTTCCCTGATCTCGGGCTGGTTCATGTTCTCGCGCGTGACCACGGCCACGCCGGTGTCGATGAACCGGTCGATGCGGCCGCCCCGGATGTGCTGCGCGAGCACCTTCACGCCGATGTAGCCCATGCCGAAGGGGTTCTGCAGCACGAGGGCGTCGAGGTGGCCGTCGCGCAGGCCCTGCACCAGCGTGTCCGAGCTGTCGAATCCGATGTAGCGGATCTTCCCGGCGAGACCCGCCTTCTGCAGCGCGCGCAGCATGCCGGACGAGGTCGACTCGTTGGGGCAGAAGATGCCCTGCACCTGGCCGTCGGCGGCGCGTGTGGCCGCCAGCAGGCTCTCGCCAGTGCGGAATGCGTCCTCGGCCAGGGCGCCCGCGTACCGGTCCGCGCTAATCACCGTGATGCCGGGGAAGTCCGCGAGCGCCTCCAGGAACCCCTCTTCGCGGGCGGTCGTGCTGGCGGCGCCCTTCTGCAGCCGCATCAGGATGACGTGGCCCGAGCCTCCGAGGATCTTCGCCATGTGCGCCCCCGCCAGGCGGCCGGCCACCAGGTTGGCCGTGGCCACGAGGCTGAGGTGGTCCTGGCTGTCGAGGTTCGAGTCGATGATGACGACGGGAATGCCCGCCCGCGTGGCCGTGGCCACCGGTGCGCGCAGCGCCTGTTCGTCCACCGGCGCCAGCAGCAGCCCCTGGACGCCCTGGGAGGCGACGGTGTCCACGGCGCGGATCTGGGCGTCGCGGTCGTCTTCCGTCAGCGGGCCCTGCCACAGGATTTTCACGCCGAACTCGCGGCCCGCCTTGAGGGCGCCCGCGTGCACCGATTTCCAGAACAGCTGACCGGTGGCCTTGGGCACCACCGCGATCGTGATGTCCGTCGGCGGTGGTTCAACGCCGCCGCACGCGGGCAGCGTGACGGCGGCAAGGACAGTCAGCAGCGCGAGCATGCGGTGTCGGGCCATGGCGGGCTGATCCTATCCGATTTCTCCGGCCCCCACGACAAGGGGGCTGGCGCGCGCCAGCCCCCCTGCCCTTACTCTCCCGTCGAGCCCGTCGTTACCACGTCACGCGGAACGCGAGCTGCATCGTCCGGCTGGAATCGACCGCGCCGGTCACCTGGTAATTGTCCTTCACCGAGCCCAGGTAGGCCGACGCCAGCGTGCCGCCCACCGGGTTGAAGTTCACGTTGTTGAAGACGTTGAAGATCATGACCTGCACTTCGCCGGTCAGCTTGCTGACCGTCCGGAGCCGCTTGGCGATCGTCAGGTCCGTGCGGAACACCGGCGGCCCGGTCACGACCACGCTGCCGGCGCCGCAGTTGCCCCAGCCGGCCACGGTCTCGATACAGTCAGGCCCGTTGGCCGGTGCGAAGTACTTGCCCGTCGGCGCGCCAGCCGTGTAGCCCGTGGCGGAGATGCTGTAGGCCTTGATCGTCTGGTCGATGATTTCCTGCGGCAGCATCCAGACCAGCGTGCGGAACGAGTTGTTCGGGTCCTGGGTCTTGTAGAGCTTGTGGAAGTCGCGGAGTTCCTCCTTCGAGAAGCCCACCAGGCGGACGTTGCCGAAGTCCACCATGCGGCCGCTCTGGGCGCGGACGACGCCCATGATGCTCCAGTCGCCAATCAGGCGGTTCCACCCGTCGCCGACGTTGGCGCCCCACTTCCGGCCCTGGCCGAACGGCAGGTCGTAGACGAAGTTCACCGTCAGGTTGTGCCGCACGTTGCCGAGGCTCGCGGAACCGTTGGAGTAGGTCTGCTCGCGTTCCTTGTAGCCAGTCCGGAAGGAGTAGAAGTCCTCCTGGTACCCCTTGCCGAAGGTGTAGCTGGCCTGCACCTGCACGCCCTGGTAATAGCGGCGGTTCAGGATGAGCTGGATGCCGTCGTAGCGGGTGTCGCCGCCGTTGCCGACCACGGTGGCGTTGGTGACATACGGGTTGACCACCCAGAAGTTCACCGGCAGGCCGGCGGCCACCATGTTGTTGAAGTAGGTGACGTTGCTGCGCAGGTTGCTGGCCGCCGTCTGCGGGTTCGGGTTGAGCCGGAACAACGACTGCACGAGCGTCGTGTTGGTCCAGCCGGTGCCCGTGTAGGCGGCGCTGTTGCCGGCGGCCGTGGATCCATTGAGATGGGCCAGGAAGATCGGCAGCGGGCTCGTGCCGGGCACGCCCGTGAAGGCGAACGTGCTGCCGCGGCCGGCGGCGACGTTGGCCACCAGGTTGGCCTGGGCCACCTTGAATTCGTCGAGGAACTTGTTCTCGACGATGTTGATCTCGTTGTAGTTGAGGGCCCCGGCCAGGTTGCGGAGCATCCAGCTGTCGTAGCTGGTCGTGTGGATGAAGCGGGCCTCGATGGACATGTTGCGCCCCAGGGCCCGCTGGATGCCGATCGTGCCCGACATCGCGTACGGCAGCTTGATGTTCGGGTCGAAGGCCCGGACGTTCGAGCTGAACGACGGCACGGCCATCGGGTACACGCGTTCGAGCGGGACGTTCGGCGCGCCGAGATTGCCCCCGGTCAGCAGGACCGGCAGCGGCCCGAGGTTGCCGTTGGCCAGGCTGCGTGTGGCGTCGATGAGGATGCCGGGGTTATCGCCGTACACCTCAGTGAAGTCGCTCATGCCGCCGCGCTGGAACGCGAGGTTGAAGCCGCCGCGGATGACCGTGTCGCCCGGTGCGCCGAAGATGGTCCGCAGGAGGCCGGACTGGGCGCCCGTGGTCCACGCCACGCCGATGCTGGGCGCGAAGTTGTTCTTGTCGGTGTTGAAGGCCGCGGTGTCGGCCGTCAGCATCTCGTACATCGTCGGCGAGCCCTGCAGGACGCCAGGCTTGAAGAGGTTGCCCAGCCCCGTCACCGGCGAGCCCACGGTGAGGTCGCTGCCCATGCCGGTGGGGCCGAAGATGTCCTCGATGGTCGCCATCGAGTAGCTGTTGTTCAGCGCGTAGAACGGCAGCTGGATCTCATAGCGGAGGCCGGCGTTGATCGTGAGGTTCGGCTTCCACCGCCAGCTGTCCTGGGCGAAGAAGCCGAGCTGCCACATCCGGCCCTTCTGCAGACTCTGACCCAGAACGTTGTAGGTCTTGCCGTCCTCGGCGATGCGGGCGTCACGGGTGATCGTCGTCACCCGGCCCGTGAGCACCGCGTAGAGGTTGCGCGCGTTGGTGAGGTCCGTGCTCGAGGCGCCCGGGAAGTTCGTGGTGTTGAACATCGTGTCGGCGGGATCGCCGGCGGCCATGCCGAAGGTGAGCGCCGGCACGTGCCGCTGGTTCTCCAGCCACACGTCGCCCCGCGTCACCGACCCGCCGAAGGTCATCGCGTGGCGGCCCTTGAGCCAGTTCAGCGTGTTCTCGAGGACCTTCGTCGATCCCTCACGGGCGCTGTTCGTGCTCGAGGGCACCGGGTTGCTGAGGCCCTTGAACGTGTTCCACCCGCCGCCCGTCGGCGAGGTGCCGATCGCATAGCCCCCGAAATCACTGAACATGTCCGCGCTCAGGTTCGGCGAGAACTCCGTCGCGCCGCCCGTGCCGCCGAAGCGCACTTCGTTGACGATGCTGGCGCCGATCGTCGATCGCAGCGAGAGCTGCGTCGTGTAGCGGACCGAGTCCTGCAGCCCGCGGATCTTGAAGTCCGGGAAGACGGGCTGCATGCTGTTGGTCGTGTCGGGGTCCGAGATCAGGTGATTGTAGGTGCCCGACGCCGAGAGGCGGTGCCGCGTCGACACGTTGTAGTCGAGGCGGACCGTCGGGTACTTCGTCGTGCTCTCCGTGTCCTGCTGCCAGGAGAAGGTCTGGATCAGCGGATCGAGCGCCTGCGTGACCGAGCCCTTGGCCGTGGACCCGCGCACCGCCGAGATGAGCTTGGCGACGCCCGGATCGATGGCCGACACGTGGCCGCTGCGCGCCGCCAGCGCCAGCAGGTCGACGGTGCCGCCCGCGTACTGGAACAGCCCCCGCTCCGCATTGGGGCTCATGATCGTCCGGTTGTCGGTGCGCGATCCCGGCGATGAAATCCACTCGTAGTTCACGAAGAAGAACGCCTTGTCGCGGATGATCGGCCCGCCGATGCGGCCGCCGGGCTGATCCTGGAAGAGCCGCGGCTTGGCGGTGGGCTTGCCCGTCACCGGGTCGACGTTGCGGTACAGGTTGAACCACGTATTCGTGTTCATCCAGTCGCGACGGTAGTAGTAGTACGCGCTGCCCTGGAAGGTGTTCGTGCCCGAGCGGGTGACGAACCGCACCTGCGCCGCGCCCTGGCTGCCCATGTCGGCGCCCTGGGCCGCCGTCGAGATCGTGACCTCCTCGACGGCGTCGAGGCGCGGGCTGACGCGCGTGAACATCCCGTCCCACGACTTCGCGTAGTTGTCCTGGATGTTCATGCCGTCGAGGGTGATGTTGACCGCGCTCTGCGGCAGGCCGTTCACCGTCGAGTCCCGCATGCTGCCGGTGGTGGTGGACACGCCGGGCATGTACGACACCAGGTCGAACGCGCCGCGCCCGGGCAGCGGCAGGTTGGCGATCTGCGTCTTGGACAGCGTCGAGGCCACCGACGTGGCCTGGGTCTGCACGATCTCGGCCGCCCCGGACACGACGACGGTCTCTTCGAGCGCGCCCAGTTCCAGCGTGGCCTTCACCGTGGCCGTCTGCGCCACCGCCGCCACGACGTCGTTGAGCACCGCGGTCTTGAAGCCCATCAGCGTGACCGTGATGCTGTAGGTCCCCGACGGCACCGCGGGCACCACGAACCCGCCGTCGGCGCCGCTGACCGCGGTGAACACCGTGCCGGTGGCGGCGTTCTTGATCTGGATGTCCGCACCCGGCAGCACCGCGCCGGTGCTGTCGACGACGGTGCCGGAAATGGTGGAGTTCGATCCCCCCTGGGCAAAGACGGGCGCTGCGGCCAGCAGGCACGCGAGCGCCACGAGACACGAGAACCCGACGACGCTGAACCTGAAACGCGACATGACCCCTCCTCCACTGGGAACCGCCCACTGCAGGGCACAAGACCGGATCTGGACACCCGCTCTGGAAACCCGCTCTCCACGGGGCAGCCAACGCCGGTGCTGTGCCGGATGCCGCTGCCCGGATGCCGCTGCCAGAATCGCCCGACGTCCGAAGGAGTTGGCGCGGCGACAAGGGGGGCTGGCCGCGCGCCTGCTGTACCGATGCGCGCAGTCTACGACAAACCCCGACGGGCGGCGCGGGGAATTTCAGCCGCCGGCGCCGATCCAGCCGCGTGGATCGTCAGCCCGCCCGGAGGACCACCCCGCGAGTTTTCTGCCTTGCCTTGGTCCGGGCTCCCGCAGATAATCACCCGTTCGCCATCGACATGACACGTCCAGGGCTGCGCCGGTCCCGCGCCGCGATCGTGGTTGGTGTGTGGGCGGTGCTGGCCGTCCTCGCGGTGCCCCTGCGCGCGGCTGCCCAGGCCCCGGCCGCCGGTCCGGCGCTGCCGGTGTTGCGGTGGGGCGGCGATCCCGAGGGCGGCCTCCCGTTTGTCGGGGCCGACCCGGCCGATCCCGATCGTGTCACCGGCTTCGACGTGGAGATCGCGGCGCTTGTCGCACGCGGCCTCGGCCGGACCCCGCAGTTCGTGTCCGTCCAGTTCCAGTCCATCGACGCGTCGGTTCGGCGCGGCGACTTCGACATCGGATGGTGCGGCCTCGAGGACACGCCCGGCCGCCGGGCGTCACTCGCCCTGACCGTGCCGTACTACGAGTTCGCCGAAGTGCTTGCCGTGCGGGCCGCCGATGCGGCACACCTGCGCGCGCTCGCCGATCTGCGCGGCCGCCGCGTGGCTACGCTCGGCGGCACCATGGCCTACGAGATTCTGCTCGAGGCCGAGCGGACCCGCGGCCTCACGGCGGTGTCCTACGACGATGACGTGCATCCGTACGAGGACCTGCTGAACGGGCGCGTGGATGCTGTACTGCTCGATCACGTGCTGGCCGACAAGGCCATGCGGCGCCACCGGGGGTTGGTGAGGCAGCCGGGAGCCGTGGCGATCGGCCATTACGTCGGCGTGCTGGCGCCCGGCAACGCCGCGCTGCGCGACCGGGTGGACGTCATCCTGCGGGAGGCGATGCGCGACGGTACGCTCGAGCGCATCTTCCGCCGCTGGAACGCCTGGAACGACGACCAGGCGACGCTCTACGCGCGGGTGCTTGCGGCGCCGTCCGCCGCGCCGCCGGCCCCCGCGCCGCTGCCCTACGGTGGCCCGCCGGCTGCGCTGGCCACGACCTCGGATCCGGCGTCGCCGCCGTCGCAGTTCGGTGCCGTCGTCCGCTACCTGCCGGCCATCCTCCGCGCCGCGCTGGTGACCATTGTCCTCTCGTGCGCGGCGATGGCGCTGGCCGTCGTACTGGGCATCGGCCTGGCGAGCGGCCGGGTGTACGGCGGCCGGCTGCTGCGCGGCGCCTGCACGGCCTACGTCGAACTGACGCGCGGCACGCCCGTGCTGCTGCAGCTCTTCGTGCTCTACTACGGGCTGGCCGAGGTGGTGCGCCTGCCGGCGTTCGTGGCGGCGCTGCTGGGCCTTGGCCTGAACTACGCCGCGTACGAGAGCGAGATCTACCGCGCGGCGCTCGAGGCGGTGTCGGCGGGGCAGCTGGACGCCGCGCGCATCCTGGGTTTGAGCGAGCGCCAGGTGTTCACGCTCGTGCGGGGGCCGCAGGCCCTCCGGCTGGCCCTGGCGCCCATGACCAACGATTTCGTGGCGCTGCTGAAAGACTCGTCGCTGGTGTCGGTGCTGACCGTCGTTGAGCTCACCAAGCAGACCGCGATCTTTGCGGCCAACATCGGCAGCTGGGTCGTACCCGGCGTGCTCTGCGCCGCGCTGTACCTGGCGATGTCGCTGCCGCTCTCGCGGCTGGCGCGGCGGCTCGAGGCGCGCTGGAAGGCGCCCACCGCATGAGCGCGCTGGTCCTGGCCTCGTCGGGGGTTCGGCTGCGCCGCGGGGCGCGCGAGATTCTGCGCGGCGTCGACCTCGACGTCGGTCGCGGGCAACTCGTGGCGCTGATGGGTTTGTCCGGCGGCGGCAAGACGACGTTCTTCCGCGTCGTCGCCGGCCTGGAGGCCTTCGACGCAGGCGAGGTGGCCGTGGATGGCGTGCGGCTGGTGCCCGGGGCGCCGCCTGCGCCGGCGGTCGTCCGCGAGTTGCGGCGCCGTGTCGGCATGGTGTTCCAGTTCCACTACCTGTTCGAGCACCTGACGGCGCTGCACAACGTCTGGCTGGCGCCCGTGCACGCGCACCGCGTGCCGCGTGAGGCGGCCGAGACGCGGGCCCGGACGTTGCTCGAGCAGTTGGGCGTCGCGCATCGCGCGCACGCGTGGCCGCGCGAACTCTCGGGCGGCGAGGCCCAGCGCGTGGCCATTGCCAGGGCGCTCGCGGTGGATCCGCCGCTGCTGCTGATGGACGAGCCGACGGCGTCACTCGACCCGGCACGCCGAAACGAACTGGGAGACACGCTGCGTGGCCTGACGGCCTCGGGCCGCACGCTGCTCGTGGCCACGCACGACGACGACTTCGTGCGTGACTTCGCGGACCGCGTGGTCGTGATGGCGGAGGGCGTGGTGGTGGAGCAGGGCGACCCGCGCACGGTGCTCACCGCGCCGCAGCACCCCGCGACCGTGCAGTTGCTGCAAGGGAAGGCGGGGGGACGGTAGGGGCAGAAGCAAGAAGCAAGAAGCAAGAAGCAAGAAGCAAGAATAGGAACGATAATAGGGAATCGAAGACAGACGTCTCGCCCAACGGCCCAACGGCCCAACGGCCCAACGGCCCAACGGCCCAACGGCCCAACGGCCTGACGGCCCAACGGCCTGCGTGGCCCAACGGCCCAACGGCCTGACGGCCTGACGGCCGACGAGGAGCATCCCCATGGCATTTCCCGGTTTCGAGAAGTGGTCCGAGAATCCGTACGGCGCGGCGCTCGGAGATGTCGACGTGATGACGGCGCTGAAGGAATCGCCCGAACGTTTGCGGCAGCTGGTCGAGTCGCTCACGCCCGCGCAGATGGCCAGCAGCTACGCACCCGGCAAGTGGACGGCGGCACAACTGCTCGTGCATCTGGCGCAGTGCGAGGCCGTGTTCGGCATGCGCATCCGGTTCGCGCTCGGCCAGGACGGCTACACCGTGCAGCCGTTCGATCAGGATGCGTGGCTCGCGCGCGAAGCGTCCGCGGACGGCAAGATCGCCTTCTGGGCCTACTACGCCATGCGGCACCTGAACCTGCAGCTGTTCAGCACCATGTCGCGGGACGAGCGGCGGCGGCCGTTCCAGCACCCCGAGCGCGGCTCGATGCACGTCGAGTGGATCCTGGAAATGCTGGCCGGCCACGAGCGCCACCATCTGAAGCACTTCGAGACGATTGGGGGGAGGTAGAGGGGAAGAAGACAGAAGACAGAAGACAGAAGACAGAAGGCAGAAGACAGAAGGCAGAAGACAGAAGGCAGAAGACAGAAGGCAGGGCGCCCGCAGCCCGTAGTGCAGGGCTTCAGCCCTGCCGTGGTCCCGGGCATTCGTATTCGTCGAGGGGCGAGCCCCTGAGATTGCAGCCTGTCCTACCCGTCTGCTACACTTGATAGTTCGTAGGACGGTGGGTATAGCTCAGTGGTAGAGCGCCGGACTGTGGCTCCGGAAGTCGCGGGTTCGAACCCCGTTACCCACCCCACATCAT
>CAYNDV010000032.1:0-4771 GCA_964396055.1 uncultured Vicinamibacterales bacterium
CGTGATCCCTCGCGCATCAAGATTCCGCACGTCGGGTGGAACACGGTTCACGCCGTGCCTGGCAGGGCACCGCTGGCCGGTCTGGCGGACGGCGCCAGCTACTACTTCACCCACGCGTATGCCGCGCCGGTCACGGACGCGGCCGTGGCCGTCACCGAGCACGGGACGATGTTCGCGTCGGCCGTTCGTGCCGGCCACGTGTGCGGTGTCCAGTTCCACCCCGAGAAGTCCGGCGCAGCCGGCCTCGCCCTGCTCGGGGTAGGGGTCGGGATCTCCGCCGCCGGAGCGGTTGTCACGACCACAGGTCTGGACAAGCCAGGGCCTGTCACCACGATTCCGGAGGATCGGTCATCGGCACGAAAGGCGTCCGGACCCCAGGTGGCGCCCCAGGTGGCGAGACGGCTGATTGCGTGTCTCGACGTGCGCGACGGGCGGGTGGTCAAGGGGGTGCAGTTCGAGGGCCTGCGTGACGCAGGCGATCCGGCCGCCCTCGCCGCGCGGTACAACGACGAGGGCATCGACGAACTGGTGGTGCTCGACGTGACGGCGACCGTCGAGGGTCGCCTGGCGATGGCTCGGACGATCGCGGCCATCGCGGCTCGTCTCTTTATTCCTCTGACCGTCGGCGGCGGTATCCGGTCCCTGGATGATGCGACCCGCGTGATCGAGGCGGGCGCCGATAAGGTGGGCATCAACACGGCCGCGCTGGCGGACCCGGGCCTGATCACGCGCGTCTCGGAACGTTTCGGCAGCCAGGCTGTGGTGGTGGCCATCGACGCCAGGCGGGCGGATGGCCGCTTCGAGGTGTGCAGCCACAGCGGGCGCACGCCGACGGCCCGTGAGGCGGTCGCCTGGGCGCAGGAAGCCGAAGCCCGCGGAGCCGGCGAGATCCTGCTGACGTCGATCGACGCCGACGGGACGCTGGGGGGCTTCGACTGCCCGCTCACCGCCGCGGTGTCGGACGCGGTGTCGATTCCGGTCATCGCCTCGGGCGGCGCAGGTGCGCCGGGCCACTTCGCTGAGGTATTCTCTGTGGGGCACGCCGACGCAGCCCTGGCCGCTTCGATCTTTCACGACCGCGCCTGCAGCGTGCGGTCCGTGAAGGCCAGCCTTCGCGCCTGCGGCGTGCCGGTCCGGTGGTGAGGCACGCATGCTGATTCCGTCAATCGACCTGCGCGGCGGCCGGGTGGTTCAACTCGTGCAGGGACGGCACGAGGCGCTCGCCTACGACGATGTGTTCCAGTGGGTCGAGCAGTTCAGCGGGTTCCCCGTCGTGCAGCTCATCGATCTCGACGCGGCGATGGGGCGCGGCCACAACCGCGATCTCGTGGCGGAGATCTGCCGGCGCCTGCCGTGCCGGGTCGGCGGCGGCCTGCGCACGGCCGACGCGGCGGCCCGGGCGCTCGCGGCCGGCGCGAAGGACGTCATCGTGGGCTCGGCGCTCTTCACGCGCTACGGCATCGACGAGTCGTTCGCGGCCTCGGTGGCCAGCGAATGTTCGTCGGCGCGGGTGATTGCGGCCGTGGATGCGCGCCACGGCCAGGTGGTGGTGCAGGGGTGGCGGCAGGCGCTGCCGCTGAGCCCGATCGAGGCCGTGACGCTGCTTGAGCCGTGGTGCAGCGGCTTCCTGTACACGCACGTGGACACGGAGGGCCTCATGCGCGGCATCGACATGGATGCCGTGAAGGCTGTGCGGGCCGCCACGCCGCACCGTCTGGCCGCTGCGGGAGGCATCACCACGTGGGACGAAATCCGGGCGCTGGACGCCATCGGCGCCGATGCCGTCGTCGGCATGGCGGTCTACACGGGCACGTTGCCGCTCACGCCGCCTGACGAGGGGCCGGGCTAACGGCCGCTGGGCCGTTCGGCTTTGGGCCTGAGATGCCGAATCTGCTCGTCAGGCCGCCACGAGCCTGCGGACGCGGAGATTCTTTCGATTGCGATCGGCATGCCAGAGGTCGAACTGGACCTGCTGGTTCAACCAGCTCTCGGCGGTCGTATCGAACGCGACCGACAGACGGATGGCCATTTCCGGCGAGACTCCGGCCCGGCCGTTCAGAATGGCCGACAACGTCTTCCGGCTCACGCCGAGGGCCGCAGCGGCCTGGGTGACGGTGATCCCCAGGGGACGGAGGCACAGCTCGCGGAGCACTTCGCCGGGGTGGGGTGGGTTGTGCATCCTCATGGCAGCCTCAATGGTAGTCCTCGTAATCCACGCGCGAGACGTCGCGATCGGCCATGGTGAACGTGATCCGCCAATTGCCACTGACCGTCACCGCCCACGTGCCCTTCCGGGGTCCCTGCAACTCGTGCAGGTCCAACCCGGGTAGTCGCAGGTCTCCGGGCGACACGGCGACACTCAGGCGACCCAGAATGAGCCGCAGGCGCTCAGCGTGCCTGGCCTGAATGCCGGCTCGACTTCCGGTCGTGAAGAAGCGCTCCAGGCCTTTGTGTCGAAAGGTCGTGATCGCCACACACAGATTGTAACTCGTAACGACCCACGTTACAATCGGCCTCACCAGTCCAGGTGCACGATGGACGGCCATTGCCGCTCACGATGAAGATCAAGCCGGGGTCCTGGGGCAGGCAACCCCGGTCCCGTCCTTCCCGTCTATACCCGTGAAGACGGGAGGTTCCATGCGTCATTGTGTCGTTGCCGTGTCCGTGTGCGCCCTTGTGGGGCTGTGCCTGGCGCCGGTCGCCGCCGCCGAGCAGAAGGAAACCGAACGTGTCAGCAAGACGGTGCCGATGCCGCCGGGCGGCCTGCTGACCCTCAAGACGTTCTCGGGCCGCGTGACCATCACCGCGGCCGACCGGGCCGACGTGGCCATCGAGGCGGTGCGGCGCGCCACGCGCGAGCGCCTCGACCACATCACGCTCGACATCCGCCAGGATTCGGCCGGCGTCACGATCGACGCCAACAAGCGCGACGAGGCCTGGGAGGATCGCGACAACAACGTGGTCGAGACCGACTTCGACATCCAGGTGCCCCGCCAGGTGGATCTCCGGGTGAAGTCGTTCAGCAGCCCCGTCACCGTCACCGGCACGGAGGGGAAGATGGACGTCGAGACGTTCTCCGGCCGCCTGGAGCTCACCAGCGTCGCCGGTGCCATCGACGCCAAGACCTTCAGCGGCGAGATCGCGATCGACGCCGAGCGCTCGGGAGACGAGCCGTCGATTCGCGCCGAGTCGTTCAGCGGCGACATCCGCGCGGCAATGGCGCCGTCGGCACGGGCCAGCGTGGAGCTGTCGACGTTCAGCGGGCACCTCGACTCCGACATGCCGTTGATCTTCCGGAGCCAGTCCAAGCGGAACATCCGGGCCGCCCTCGGCGCCGACGGCGCCACGAACGTCCTGCGCTTCAAGACGTTCTCCGGCGACGTCCGGCTCGGGAAGTAGCGGCCGGGGTCACCGGCCTGTAGCCTGTGGCCCGCCGGTCTGTTACTCTCTCCCGAATGCACACAGCTGACTCCCGCGAGTCGTGGCTCGCGCGGCTCGGGCTGCACCGCCCCGAGCTTCGCGCGTGGGCGATGTACGACTGGGCCAACTCGGCCTTCTGGACGACGGTCATCGCGGTCGTCTTCCCGCAGTACTTCGCCCGCGTGGCGGCGGCCGACCTGCCGGCAGGCACGGCCACGAGCTACTTTGCCTGGGTGTCGGCGCTGGCCGTGGCCGTGGTCGCGGCGCTCGGGCCGGTGCTGGGCGCCATCGCCGACTACGCGGCCCTCAAGAAGAAGATGCTGGGGCTGTTCCTGGGCATCGGGGCGGTGTCGACGGCGGGCCTGTGGTTCGTCGAGCGGGGCGACTGGCAGCTGGGACTGTTCCTCTTCATGATGGGCAACATCGGCGCTGCCGGCAGCATCACGTTCTCGGACTCCCTGCTGCCGCACATCGCCGGCCCCGACGAAGTGGATCGGGTGTCGTCATCCGGGTACGCCATCGGCTATCTCGGCGGCGGCCTGCTGCTCATCGTCAACGCGGCGTGGATCGCAAAGCCGGAGTGGTTCGGCCTGCCCGGCGGCACGTTCCCGGCCCGATTGTCGTTCCTGAGCGTCGCGGTCTGGTGGCTGGCCTTCTCGGTGCCGATCTTCCGCCGCATCGCCGAACCGCCGGCCACGCGCGAACCCGGCGAGACCGAGACGCGCAGTCTGCTGACGGCCGGGTTCACGCGCCTCGGCCACACGTTCCGCGAACTGCGGATCTACCGCCAGGCGTTCCTGCTGCTGGTCGCCTTCGCGATCTACAACGACGGCATCAACACGATCATCAGGATGGCGGGCATCTTCGGCGCGGAGATCGGCCTGCGTGAGGACGCCATCATCCTGTCGTTCATCGTCGTGCAGTTCGTGGGCGTGCCCTTTGCGTTCCTGTTCGGGCGCATCGCGGCCCGCATCGGCGCGAAACGGTCCGTGCTGATCACGCTCGTGGTGTACGCGGGCATCAGCGTGATGGGCTACTTCCTGCGCACGGGCTGGCACTTCTTCCTGCTGGCGTTCACGGTGGGCACGGTGCAGGGCGGCAGCCAGGCCTTGAGCCGATCGTTGTTCGCGGCGATGATCCCCCGCCACAAGTCATCGGAGTTCTTCGCCTTCTTCGGCATCTTCGAGAAGTTCGGCGCGGTGCTCGGCCCGGCGCTGTTCGCCGTGGTGGCCGGGGCCAGCGGGTCGAGCCGGCCGGCCATCCTCGCGGTCATCCTGTTCTTCGTGGTCGGCGGCTACCTGCTCACGCGCGTCGACGTGGACGCGGGCCAGCGCGCGGCGCGCGAGGGGGA
>CAYNDV010000032.1:4871-36391 GCA_964396055.1 uncultured Vicinamibacterales bacterium
GGATTGATTTGTGGGTCGGGACAGCAGACATGCGTGCAGTGGAGCGAGATACAAAGGACGACAGAAGACTGTCTCCCGGGACGACAAAGAGCTGTCTTCCGGGTCCTGCGGAACGTCTCATTTTGGATACATTTGTTCGCGATTCGAACAACGAAAATTGTCACGAGTCAAGCGAGCTTGCACAGAGAATTTTCGGGCGCTGCGCACTATTGCACGCAAATACACGAGGAACTAGGCTGATTCCCGTCTCCGAGCGCCCCCTCGGTCCGGTTCCTGCATGTCAGATACGCCTCTTGAGACGTCCCAGTCCTCCAATGGCCGCCGCCTGAACGGCTGGAAGGAGATTGCCGCCCATCTCGGGCGCGGTGTCCGTACGGCGCAGCGCTGGGAGCACGAGTACGGGATGCCGGTGCGGCGCATGGGACCGAACCGCGCCGAGTCGGTCTTCGCCTTCGTCGAGGAGATCGACGCGTGGCTCACGTCGGCCAGCGCCGCGACGGCCAGAGGCGAACGCTCGGCGGACGCCGCCGATCCCGACACGAACGGAGCCGATCAGGTGCCCCTCGACGCCGCGAACGGCGGGCCGCCGACGGCCCCCGCCGATCCGAAGGGGCCGCCTGCCTCGACACGCATCAAGGTGCTCGTGTGGATCCTGGGCTCGCTCACGGTCCTGCTGGCCGCCATCGGGTACTGGCGCGAGTCATCGCCCCGGACAACGCCGCTGCTCGCCTCCTGCGTACCCGCGGCGTGGGTGGTGGCCGTCGACACGATTACTGTGAGGGACACGGACGAACGCACCTGCTGGTCTCATGCCTTCCCCGCGCCGTTGCGCGTATCGGAGTACGAGCTTCCGTCGGCCAGGCTGGCCGGTATCGAGGATGTGGACGACGACGGCGAGCGCGAGACGTGGGTCGTGATGTTCCCCGACCGCAGCGAGGACGCACGCCACTCCGCCTTCTTCCTGTTCGATGCCCGTGGCAGAGTGCGCTGGGAGCATCGCTTCAAGGGGTCGGCCCGCTTCGGCGAGGTGACCTACGCAGGTCCGTGGGCCGCGCACCGGCTCTTCGTCACCGAACGGCCGGAGGGTGGAAGTGGACGCGCGATCTGGGCGGTGAGCCGCGATGCCGTCGAGTTTCCCGCCGTGCTGCAGCGGCTCGACCCGGCCAGCGGGCAGCCCCAGTCGGCCTACTGGAGCAACGGGTACCTCGAGGCGCTGACGCTCACCCAGTGGAAGGGACGTTCCGTGCTGCTCGCAGGCGGGGCGTTCAACGATCGTGTGTCCCCCGCCGTGGCGGTGATCGACGCCGCCAACCCCAACGGCTCTGCGCCGGCGTCGAACGAGAAGTACCGCTGCACCACGTGCCCGGCCGGGGCGCCGCTCGCGTTGGTGGTGTTTCCAAAACCCGTGCGGTTCAACGACTACTCGGCGTCTGGCTCCGTGCTTCGCATCGATCCTGGAGTGGCGCCGATCTTCGTTTCCGTGACCGCATTCCACGCCTCGTTCGGGGGCCTGGACGTCGTGGGCATCTATCGCCTGGACGAAGACCTGATGCCGCTGCGCGCGGACGTCGGTGACGGCTACCTGGCCGCGCACGAACGCATGGTCCGCGCGGGCATCCTGCGGCCCTTCGCCGATCGCGGTCCCGCCTCCGAGCGGGAGTTGCTCCCCCTCCTGCACTGGCGCGACGGCCGCTTCGTAGCCGTCGGCAGGCGATAGTCCAGTCCCGGCCAGGTGATCCCCTGGGCCCAGCCCCGCCAGAGCCCGTGCTACGCCAGCGTCTTGCGCGACCGCGCGGTGGCCAGCGCCAGGATACCCACCCCCCACGCCAGCAGCAGCAGCGCATCCCGCCAGAAGGCCTCCAGGCCCACGCCCTTCAGGAAGATCCCCCGGACGATGACCAGGTAGTACCGCAGGGGAATGAGGTACGTCACGGGCTGGATAGGCTCCGGCATGTTCTCGATCGGGAAGATGAACCCGGACAGGTAGATCATCGGCACCATGAAGAAGAACACGGTCGTCATCATGGCCTGCTGCTGCGTGTCCGACACCGTGGAGACGAACAACCCGAGGCCCAGCGTGCTCAGCAGGTAGACCACCGACAGGCCCAGCAGCAGCAGGAAGCTGCCGCGCAGCGGGATCTCGAACCAGAGCACGGCGACGCCCACGACGAGGAACACGTCGATGATGCCGATGATGCCGAACGGCAGGAGCTTGCCGACCGTCAGCTCCCATCGGCGCAGCGGCGTCACGTTGAGCTGCTCGAGGGTGCCCAGTTCCTTCTCGCGCACGACGGCCATGGCGCCGAGCATGCCGGTGATGAGCATCAGCAGCAGGGCCAGCACGCCGGGCACCATGAAGTGCTGGCTGAGCAGTTGGGGATTGAACCAGACGCGAATCTCGGCCTCGAGGCTGCCGGCGGCGGGCGCTCCCGGCGGGCGCCTGGCCTCCGCCAGTTCGGCGGCCCGCTCCGCCACCAGCGAACTCACGTACGCGAGGGCCACGCCCGCCGAGTTCGAGTCGCTGCCGTCGGCCAGCACCTGCAGCGTCACCGGCCGGCCGGCCTGCACGCTGGCGCCGTAGCCGACGGGAATCGCCAGCACGAGCCAGGCCCGTCCCGTCGTCAGGGCGTCTTCGACGCCGCGCACCGTGGGCACGACGCCCGCAATCGAGAAGTAGGGCGAACCCTCGAAGCGGCCAATCAGGTTCCGGCTCTCGGGCGACCGATCACCGTCGGCGACCAGCATCGGGACGTTCTGCACGTCCGTGGTGGCGGCGTAGCCCAGAATACCCAGCTGGATGACCGGCGCGACGAAGAGCACCGGGAACATCCGGGGGTTGCGCTTGAGTTCCTGGAACTCCTTGCGGATGAGGAAGAGCAGTCGCCGCATGTCAGCCTCGTTCCTTCGCCAGCCGCAGGGAGGCCAGCCCGAGCACGGCCACGGAGTAGATGACGAGCGCGCCGAACTGGGGCCCGAACTGCGTCACCTCGGCGCCCTTGAGGACAATGCCGCGGAGGACCACCAGGAAGTACCGCGCCGGCACGATGTATGAGATCACCTGGATGGGCTCGGGCATGCTGGCGATGGGGAAGATGAAACCCGACAGGATGAGCGTCGGCAGCATCGAGATGAGCAGGCTCATCAGGAACGCCATCGACTGCGAGTCGGCCAGGGTCGACACCAGCAGTCCCGTGCCGAGGGCGCCCACCACGTAGAGCGACAGCGACCCGAGCAGCCCGGCCCACGACCCGCGCATCGGCATGTCGAACAGCAGCATCGCGGCGAAGACGATGAACAGCGCCGACGCGTACGAAATGACGAAGTACGGAATCGTCTTGCCCACGACGTAGGACACGGTGTCGATGGGGGCCATCCGCACCTGCTCCCACGTGCCCCGTTCCTTCTCGCGCACGATCGAGAGCGACGTGGCGATGACGCAACTGATCATCACGATGAAGCCGATCAGCCCGGGCACCAGGAAGAGCGTGCTCTTCAGCTCGGGGTTGAACCAGATCCGGGCCTCTGCCGCCATTGGGGGCGGCGCGCCGCGGCCGCCCGCCATCTCGATCCTCAGTTGAGCCGACATGCCCCGCACGATGGCCTGCGCGTACCCGAAGACGGTGGTGGCCGTGTTGGCGTTGTCGCCGTTGATGACGACCTGCACCACCGCCCGGCGCCCGGCCCGCACCTCCCGGCTGGTGCCCTCCGGGATGACCAGGGCCGCCCGGATCCGGTCCTGATCCATCAATCGCTCCACCTCGCCCATCGACGTCACCACGGCCACGACGTCAAAGTAGGTCGAATTGGTGAACGACGAGACGAGCGCGCGGCTGTCGGCCGAGTGATCCCGGTCCATGACGGCCAGCCGCACGTGCCGGATGTCCCAGTTGAGGGCGTAGCCGTAGAGCAGCAGGAAGAAGACGGGGATGAAGAGCAGGATGAGCAGCGTCCGGACGTCCCGGACGATCTGCCGGAGTTCCTTGCGCCCGACGGCGAGGGCCTTCTTCACGACGCCCTCCGTCGCGCGTCGGCCGCCGTCTCGCGCTCCACCACTTCCATGAACACGTCCTCGAGCGACGGTTCCACCGGCGTCAGCGCCTCCACCGGGATGCCGCGCGCCGTCAGCGCGGCCGCCAGTGGGCGCGGGTCGGGCGCGCCGGGCTCGAGCACCACGTGCAGCGCCGTGCCGAACAGGCTCGTCTTCTCGACGGTGGGCACTCCGTCCAGGGCCCGCAGCGCCTCCATCGGCGCCGGCGTGCGCACCTCGACCAGCACCCGGTCGCCGAACGTGCCCTTCAGCGCGGCCACCGTGCCCATGGCCGCAATCCGGCCCGCATGCATCAGCGCCAGGCGGTGGCAGTACTCCGCCTCGTCCAGGTAGTGCGTGGTGACGAAGACGGTCACGCCCTGCGCCGCGAGGTCGTTGATGAGCGACCAGAACTGCCGCCGCGAGACGGGATCGACGCCGCCCGTCGGCTCGTCCAGGAACAGGATCGACGGTTCGTGCAGGATCGAGCAGCCGAGCGCCAGGCGCTGCCGCCAGCCGCCGGCGAGATCCCGCGTGAGCGACCGTTCGCGGCCCGCCAGGCCCGCCATCTCGACGGCGAACCCGATCCGTTCGGCCAGGCGCCGGTTGTCGAGGCCGTAGAGCCCCCCGAAGAACATCAGGTTCTCCTCGACGGTCAGCAGTTCGTAGAGGGAGAACTTCTGCGACATATACCCGATGCGCCGCTTCACGCCTTCGGGGTCGCGCGTGACGTCCACGCCGCCCACCATGGCCACGCCAGACGAGGGCCGCAGCAACCCGCACAGCATGCGGATGGTGGTGGACTTCCCGGCGCCGTTGCTGCCGAGAAACCCGAAGATCTCGCCTTGCGCCACGTCGAACGTCACGTGATCGACGGCGAGGAACGCCCCGAACCGGCGCGTCAGGTCGCGTACGGTGACCGCGTCCATCGGGCCTCCTACCGTCCCTGCGCCCGGTCGAGGCGCGCGGCAGCCAGCCGCGCGGCCGTCACCGCGCGCATACGATCGAGCTGGGCGGTCATCAGCGCCATCTGCGCGTCGAGCACCTCGGTGTTGATGACCAGCCCCGCCTTGAACCGCTCCGTCACCACGCGATGCGCCTCGGCCGCCGCGCGCACGCCGTCATCCGACGCCGCGATGGCCGCCAGCGCCGCTCCCACGTCCAGGCGCCGCTGAGTCAGCTCGAACTCGAGCTGCCGATCGAACTCAGCCAGGCGCGCCTCGGCCGCCCGGCGCCCGGCGTCGGCCTCGGTCATCTCGGCCTTCGATCGGCCCGAGTCCCACAGGCTCCACGCGACGTTGAACCCCACGTCGAACGAAGGGTTCCACTCGGCCGCCCGGGGGAAGATCCGCGGGTTCGGCCGGGCGATGTCCACGCCGCCGACCACCGAAACGACGGGTTTCGTGGCGGCGGCGGCCGCGTCACGGCGATCCCCCAGCGCGCGAGCCCGCAACTCGAGTGCCTGCCGCTCGACACGGCCCCGCCGCGCCTCCTCGACCAGCTGCGGCAGCTCCGGCGGCGCCGCCACCCCCGTGTCGTCCGGCACGACGAGATCGATCGCCCCAGCCGCCGGCAGCCCCGTGGCCCGGCGCAGGTCCGCCTCGGCCACGGATTCGGCGTTGCGCGCCTCGATCAGCAGCACGCGCTCGCGCGATCGCCGTGCCTCGACGCTCAGCACGTCGTTGGGCGCCAGCAGGCCTGCGGCACGCATGTTGGTCACGTCGCGAAGGTGGCTCTCCACCCGCCGCAGCGATTCCTCCATGACCCGCACCGCTTCACGCGCCATCGCCAGCTGCCAGAACGCCCGCGTGGCATCCAGGCGCACGTCCGCGCGCATCGCCGCCACGTCGAGGTTCGACGCATCGGCGTCCGCCGTCGCCGCCCGCGTCAGCGCCGTGACTCGGCCCGAGGTGTACAACGGCCACGCGAGGTCGAGCCGCGCCCGCCAGTTGTCCGGCACGTCGGGATAGATCACCGTGGGCGGGCCGACGGGCCGCGGAATCGAGTAGGCATCCACGTGGTTCGTGCGGGTGTAGCCGCCCAGCACGCTCACCACGGGATCGTCGGCCACGGCGCGGCCGGCCGCGGCCGCCAACGCGCCCTCATGGCGGGCCTGTCCCTCCCGGACCCGGTGACTGGCCTCCCCGGCCAGGCGGATCGCCTCGGCGAGCGTGAGCCTGACCGCTGGCGGCGCGCCCGGCGGCGCCGTCTGCGCGGCGGCGGGGCCGGCCACGGCCGTGACCACGGCAAGCACGACGACACACGTGCGGATCTTCACGACGACACCTCTGAACCCGCGTGCGTCGACGCCACGCGGTGGATGAACACGTCTTCGAGAGAGGCCGGCACCGGCCGGATGCTGGCCACCGTCACGCCAGCCGCCCGCAGCGAGTCCCCGATCCGGGCGGCGGCTGCCGCGCCCGCGCCCCGCGCCACGTGGCCGTGCAGGCGTTCGCCGAACGCCTGGACTCCGCTCACGGCCGCGTCCGCGGACACCACGCGAAGCGCCGCGTCCCGCGGCGTGGCCAGCACCTCCACGAGATCGCCCGGGAACGACGCACGCAGCTGCGCCGGCGTGTCGGCGGCCAGCACGACGCCGTCGCTGAGCAGGGCCACGCGCCCGCAGCGCTCGGCTTCGTCCAGATACGGGGTGGCCATCACGATCGTGATGCCCTCGGCGAGGAACTCGGAGAGCAGACGCCAGAACTCGCGGCGCGAGACCGGATCGACGCCCGTCGTCGGCTCGTCGAGCAGGATGACCCGCGGTTCGTGCACGAGCGTGCAGGCCAGCGCCAGCTTCTGTTTCATGCCGCCCGACAACCGGTCGGCCAGCCGCGACCGGAACGGCGTCAGCTGCATCATGTCGAGCAGCCGGGTGCGGCGTGCGCGGTAGTCCTTCACGCCGTGGATCTCGGCGAAGAACGCGATGTTCTCGTCGATGCTGAGATCGCCGTACAGGCTGAACCGCTGCGAGAAGTACCCCACCTGATGGGTGAGCGCGCGGTGCTGCCGGACCGGATCGTTGCCGAGCACGCGCAACTCGCCCGCATCGGCGCGCAGCAGGCCGCACATCAGGCGGATGCTGGTGGTCTTGCCGGCGCCGTCCGGCCCGATGAGCCCGAACATCTCGCCGGCGGCCACGTCGAGCGAGACGTCGCGCACGGCCCGCACCAGGCCGAAGGCCTTCGAGACGCGGCTCATCGAGACGGCGGTCATTTGAGCGCCAGCTCCGCTTCCACGGGCATGCCCTGCTTGAGAATGCCCTGGCGGTTGTCCACGGTGGCCTTCACGCGGAAGACCAGCTTCGAACGTTCTTCCGCCGTCTGGACGTTGCGGGGCGTGAACTCCGCCTTCGGCGAAATGAAGGTGATGGTGGCGGCCACCGATGGCCCGCCGCCATCGGGCTGCAGCGTGACGGACTGGCCCAGCGCAAGGCGTGGCACGAACGGCTCATCGACGTAGAGGTTCGCCCACACATGGTCGAGATCCGCCACGACGACGAGCGGTGTCCGTGGCGCGATGATCTCGCCGCGGTCGACGAGCTTCTGCGTGACGATGCCGGCGGCCGGCGCCACGACCGTGGCGTCGCGCACCGCCTTCTCGAGGGTGGCGATCTGGGCATCGACGGCGGCGACGCGCGCGCGGGCGGCGTCGATCTCCTCGCGCCTGGCTCCGGCCTTGAGGCGGGCCAGCGTCTCGGTGGCCGCCCGCACCCGCTCCTCGCCGGCCGTGACTCTCGCTTTCGCCACATCCCGGCGCGCCGCCGCATCGTCGCGGGGTTTCTCGGCGCCGGAGTTCGTGGCGATCAACGACTCGAAGCGCTGGAGGTCGCGCTCCGCGGCGGCGAGGTCGCGCCGCGCAGCGACGACGTCCGCCTCGGCCGCGGCCCGCTGGGCGTCGGCCTGGCGGATGTCCTCGACCCGGGCGCCGGCCAGCAGCAGCCGCAGCTGGGCGTCGGCGCCCTGCCGGTCGGCCTTCGCGCGCTGGATGGCCAGTTCGACGTCGGCGGTGTCGAGCCGCGCGATGATGGTGCCGGCCTCGATGCGGTCGCCCTCGTTCGCCGGCAGTTCGAGGATCCGCCCGCCGACCTCGGCCGAGACCTGCACCTCGGTCGCCTCGACGTAGCCGGACACCCGGATGCTGGTGACGGGGCCGGTATCGCGGCAGGCCGGCGCGGCGGCGGCCAGCATGACGGCCAGCGTGGATGCGGTAAGGCGGCAGTTCATGACGTGTGCTCCGGAAGTGGCGCCACCTCCGCCGGCCCCGTGGGGTCGGCCAGCAGGCTGCGGCGGCTGACGTCCTGCATGTGGCGGATGAACGACGCGGGTTCGAGCCCGGAAATATCGAGGTTGCCGTGGCGGTGGATGACCTGCCGGACCGGGCCCGACGCGAGGTAGATCATGATGGGCCAGACGGTGGTGAGGTAGGCCAGCACGGGGTTGACGTCGCGGAAGACGCCGGCCGCGCGGCCCTCGCGGACGATGGTGGCCATCGTGCCGACGATGCGCATCATGATCTGGACGGTGCCCTGATCGAGGCGCGCGGCCCCCTCGGCGACCTCGCGCAGCATCACGGGCGCCAGGCGGGGCTCGGTCAGTCCCAGCGTGATGAACGTCTCGACGTAGGCGTCGAGCTTGGCGGCGGGCGGCAGGGCCGTGGAGGCGACCTCTTCGAGGCGGGTGGCCAGCTGCCCCAGCAGTTGCTCGATGGTGGTGCGGTAGAGGCGGTCCTTGTTGCCGAAGTGGTAGTAGAGCATGGCCTTGTTGAGGCCGGCGGCGGCGGCGATGCGGTCCACGCGGGCCCCGGCGAAGCCGCGGTCGGCGAACTCGGCGAGGGCGGCGGCGAGGATCTGGTCGCGGGAGCCGGGTTCCTGGTTGCGGGCCGGCGATGGGCCCGGGCGTCGCGGGGCGGAGCGGGCGGGGTGTCTGGGCATCGAGTTCAACCAACCGATTAGTTTAACTAACTAGTTAGTATATGCACAGCGGCGCCGATGTCAAGGTTCTAGCCTCTAGCCTCTAGCCTCTAGCCTCTAGTAGTGTGTCCCCATGCGCGTCATCATCGCGGGCGGCTCCGGGTTCCTCGGTTCTGCGCTCACGGCGTCCCTGACTGGCGCTGGACACCACGTCACCATCCTTACGCGCCGGATGCCCGCCGTGTCGCCCACAGACCACGTCAGCCACGTCACCTGGCGCCCCGACGGCACCGTCGGCGCGTGGGCCGAGGCCTGCGAAGGCGCCGACGCCGTCGTCAACCTCGCCGGCGAGTCGATCGCGGGCGCGCGATGGACGGCGGCCCGCAAGGTTGCCCTCGCCGACAGCCGCGTGCGTCCGACACAGTCACTCGCGCGGTTCGTTGCGGCGGCGTCGCCCAGGCCATCCCTGTTCGTCAGCGGATCGGCCATCGGCTACTACGGCCCGCGCGGCGACGACACGCTGAGCGAGGAGGCGCCGGCAGGCACCGGCATCCTGGCCGACATCGGCCGCAGGTGGGAGGATGCTGCGGCCCCGGCGGCCGGCGGCGGCACGAGGCTCGCGATCCTGCGCACGGGCATCGTGCTCGATGCGCGCGAAGGCGCGCTGGCGAAGATGCTGCTGCCGTTTCGCCTCGGTGTCGGCGGCCCGATGGGCACGGGCCGGCAGTACATGTCGTGGATTCACCGCGACGACTGGATCGCGCTGGTGCGCTGGCTGATCGACACGCCGGGGCTGGCGGGACCGTTCAATGCCACGGCACCCGCGCCTGCCACGAATGCGGAATTCGCGCGCACGCTGGGCCAGGTGCTGCGCCGGCCGGCCTTCGCGCCGGCCCCCGGCTTCGTGCTCAGACTCGCGCTCGGAGAAATGGCCGGGCCGCTGCTGCTCGACAGCCAGCGTGTCGTTCCGGCACGCGCGCTCGAGGCGGGATTCGTCTTCCGATACCCCGCGCTCGAGGCCGCACTCCGGAACCTGATTGGCGGATAGACGGCGCCGACCTCAGTACGACGCTACCCGGCGGATCCCGTCGAGGATCTTGTCGACGTTGGGGAGGTTGTGCTGCTCGAGCACGTGCGAGAACGGGCAGTGCGCATCCGGGTACGTCACGCGCAGCACCGGTGCGTCGAGCTGTTCGAAGCGCTCCTCCATGATGAGCGCGGCGATCTCGGCGCCCATCCCGAGCGTCTTCACGTCCTCGTGGACGACCAGCACGCGGTTGGTCCGCTCGAGTGACGCGAAGATGGCGCCCTTGTCGAGGGGCGCCAGCGTGCGCAGGTCGATTACCTCCACCTCGACACCTTCCTTCGAGGCGCGCTCGGCAGCCTCGAGCGCGTGCAGCACCATGGCGCCATAGGTCACCAGCGTGAGGTCGGCGCCGGTGCGCCGGACGGCGGCCTGGCCAATGGGGACGATCTCGTCCCCGTCCGGCACCGGTCCCTTCGCGCGGCGGTAGAGGTACTTGTGCTCCAGGTAGATCACCGGGTTGTCGTCGCGGATGGCCGCCTTCAGCAGGCCCTTGGCATCCCACGCCGTGGCCGGCGCCACCACCTTGAGGCCCGGCCGGTGGACGAACCACGACTCGGGGTTCTGCGAATGGTAGAGCCCGCCGGCGACATTGCCGCCCACCGGGGCCCGCACCACGATCGGGCAGGCGACACGGCCGCCGTACCGGTAGCGCAGCGTGGCCGCCTGGTTGACGATCTGATCGAAGCCGCAGCTGATGAAGTCGCCGAACTGCATCTCGGCCACGGGCCGGTAGCCGCGCAGCGACGCACCCACGCTCACGCCGATGATGCACGACTCGGAGATCGGCATGTCGAGGCAGCGGTACTCGCCGAACTCCTCCTGCAGGCCCTTGGTGATGCCGAAGGCGCCGCCGTACGCGCCGACGTCCTCGCCGAGGACGAACACGGACGGGTCGCGCCGCATTTCCTCGGCCAGCGCCTCACGAATCGCGTCGAGATAGGTGATATCAGGCATAGAGGTCCGTGACCGCCTCGTGCGGCTCAGGGTCCGGGCTGTTCTCGGCAAACGCCACCGCCTCGTCGAGTTCGGCCTTGATGCGTGCCTCGACGTCGGCCAGATGATCCTCGGTGAGGATGTTGCGGTGGCGCAGGTACGTCGTGAACGTGGTGATGGGGTCGCGGCTCTTCCACATCGCCAGTTCCTCGTCGGTGCGGTAGAACGCCGGATCGTGCTCGGAGTGGCCGCGCCAGCGGTACGTCTTGCACTCGATGAGCGTGGGGCCGTCCCCGCCGCGCGCCCGCGCGATGGCGCCCTGCGTCGCCTGGTAGACGGCCAGCACGTCGTTGCCGTTGATGGCGACCCCGTCGAACCCGTAGGCCTCGGCGCGGTCCGCGACATCCTCGACCGCCATCGACTTCTCGATGGGGACCGAGTAGGAGTAGATGTTGTTCTCGCACACGAAGACGACGGGCAGCTTGTGCGTGCCGGCGAAGTTCATGGCCTCGTGAACGTCGCCGGTGTTGGCCGCGCCTTCGCCGAAGTAGGCCAGCACGACGTTGTCGCGGCCCTCGAGCTTGTAAGTGAGGGCCAGGCCGGCGGCGACGGGCGTATTCGCGCCCAGCATACTGGTGTTGCCGAAGATCCCCAGTTCGGGCACGCCGCTGTGCAGGGCCGAATCGCGTCCCTTCGACAGCCCGCCGGCCTTCGCGTACATCTGCGCCATCATCACGCCGGGCTTCACGCCCTTCATCAGGAACGTGCCCATGTCGCGGTGCAGCGGGCAGATGTAGTCGTCCGTCCGCAGGCCGAAGCACGTTCCCACCACGATGGCTTCCTGGCCGATGCCGGAGTAGACGCCGCTGCGGACGCGGCCCTGGCGGACCAGGATGCCCAGGCGCTCGTCGAAGGCCCTGATCAGCCGCAACCAGTACAGGATGTCCAGCAACTGTTCGTTGCTCAGCTTGAACTTGTGGCGCTTGATGGAAGGCATAGAGGTTTGGCGCGAGTGTACACCAGTTGGGGCCCCGGCCATTTGGCCATTTGGCCGTTCGGCCATTCGGCCATTCGGCATGCGACGGCTCGGCCTACGGCCCAAGGCCTAACGGCCTAACGGCCTTCAGATGAACCCCAATCCCGCTTTCCGGAAGTCCCCGCCCAGCAGCGGCACAGAGTCGACCTGCAGCCACTGGTCGAAGACCCGTGCGTACACCGACCGGAAGTCGGTTTCGTGCCGGACGTCGCCGGCGTTGTTCTCGAGCGTCGGGTTCTTCGGGTCGGGCACCAGCGAGGCGGCGGTGCCGTACAGGCCGCCGCGGACGGGACCGCCGAGGGCGAACATCAGGCCGGCGGCGCCGTGGTCGGAGCCCAGGCTGCCGTTCTCGGACACCCGGCGCCCGAACTCGGAGAACGCCACCAGCAACGTCTGCTCCAGCAGACCCTGGTTGTTCAGGTCGGTGCAGAACGCCGCCAGAGCGTCGTTCAGGTCGGTCATCAAACGTGGATAGGCACCATTGGCGCCCACCTGGGCGGCATGCGTGTCGTACCCGCCGGTCTGCACCCAGAAGATCCTGGTGCCGATCTGCCGGGTGATGGCGCCTGCCACGGCCTTGAGGGCCTGCGCCAGCCCGGTCGCCGGGTAGGTGATCGCGGGCGTGTAGCGGGCCACCAGCGCCACCCGTTCCAGCGTGGCCATCGCCGACGTGATGCTGCCATTGACGAATGACAGGTGCGGCCGGTCCGCCGGAAGGCGCGACGCCATCCGTTGCGCGATCGTCCGCTCCAGCGTGGCCTCGGCGCCGCCGTTCGGGCTGGCATAGGTGTAGGTGGTCACACTCGGGATCGCCGGCACGCGCACGTGTTCGCTGACGAGCGCGCGGGGCACCTCACGCTGGGCATCCCAGGCGATCAACGGGTCCACGGGCGACGGCAGCGTGTCGAGGTAGCGGCCCAGCCACCCCGTCGTGGCGGGATTGAAGGGGTTGGCGGTGCCCCAGATGTCGGTGCCGGTGAAATGCGATCGGCTGGAGTTCTCGTACCCCGTCCGCTGGATGATGGCCAGCCGGCCCTGATCGTACAAGGCGCGCAGCCCCGCGAGCCGCGGGTGCAGCCCCAGGACGTTGCCGCCGGTGTCGGTCCCGATCGGCAGCACCTCGCCGGGGGCAATCGCGAGCGTCGGCCGTCGGCTGTAGTAGGCCGGATCGTTGTAGGGCACCAGTGTGCTCAGCGCGTCGTTGCCACCAGCCAGGAAGAGCACCACGAGGTTCCGGCTGCGTGGCCCCTGCGCCAGCGCGACGTCCGTGAGGAAGGCGGGCGCCGCGAGCCCCAGCGTGAAGGCCGAGGCGCCGTGCCTGAGGAAGTCCCGTCGTGAGTGGCTCATGGACGCCCCTAGCAGAAGACGTACTCGCCCGAGCCCAGGATCAGGTGGACGAGGCCCGCGGCCTTGGTCCGCACCTGCGTGTCCGAGCCGGTCCACGCGCCGCTGGACCGCAGGTACGTCAGCAGGTCCTCGTGCGTCTGGCCGTCGAGCGGGGCCGGCGCGAGACGGTCCAGGAAGTACGCCAGGAAACTCTCAGGCGTCTTCGCGTGCGGCTTCGACGCGGTCTGCAGCGCCGTGCGCTGGCTGACGGCCAGCGCCGAGGCGAAGTTCATGCGCGAGAGCATGGCCCCCGACGAGATCCAGCCGGGGCCCAGTTCCCATCCCGCCACGTCCGGGGGCTCGAAGAGCTGCTGCCCCATGTTGACGAGGTGGTTCACGGCGTCGTTCAGCGAGTACCCCGACCAGCCCACCTCCTTGATGCCCCGCACCACGGCCTCGACGGGCCAGGAGTATCGGCTGTAGTAGTTCGAAGGATCGGCGAACTCCGGCGACCGCAGCAGGCGCCGCATCATCGCCCCGACGCTGAGGTCGTGCTGCAGGTACACTGCCGCCAGTTCATCCAGGAACGAGGGCGCGGGCTCCACCAGCTCGCTGACGAAGAACCCGTAGAGCCGCTGCGCGAGGCGCCTCGCCGTCTGCGGGTTGCGGGCGACGGCGGCGATGAGATCAAGGCCGTCCTGGAGGCCCGCGTCGGGCGACCGGGCGGGGATCGTCCGGCCGCCGTCGGGGTAGATCGGGAAACTGAAGGTCTTGGCCGACGTCTCGTGGGCCGACGCGTTGTACACGAACTCGTACGCCGGGTACGGGTCGTCGCGCGCGACGGTGGTGCGCCGGAGGTTCCAGCCGGTGAACACGCGGGCCGCGGCATACACGTCGGCCTCCGTGTAGTAGCGGACGCCCATCGAGAAGAGCTCCATGAGCTCGCGCCCGAAGTTCTCCTGGGGCTTCTGCTTCGTGTTGTAGCGGCCGTCGAGCCACACGAGCATGCCCGGGTCTTTCGCCATCGCGACGAGCAGGTCGCGGAAGTTGCCGAGGCACATCCGGCGGATCACCTCGATCTGCCCCTCCAGTTTCGCGGGATCCTCAGCCGCCTTCGCGGCCATCAGGCGCGTGGCGTCCACCGTGCCGTATGCGCCCGCCAGCTTCGAGTACGCCGTGGCGAAGTGGTTGTGCCAGAAGAGGGTCATCTTCTCCTGGAGGGGCCGCGCCGAGTGCACCATCCGGAAGAGCCACCGCTGCCGCGCGTCGGTGATATTGCTGTTGGGCTGGAAGGTCCCCCGCACCATCACGCCGACGTAGCCAGGCTGGCCGAGGCGGCCATCGACATCATCGGGCACCTGGTCGAAGTTGATGAGCTGATCGAGGGCGTCGACGGGACGCAGTTCGCGGTAGAACGCGAGGTCGTCCGGGCTGGCACCGAAGCCGGTGCGCCGGAGCAGGTGCCTGATGGCCGCATCGTCGTGGAGAACCATTGGCTACCGGGCGGGCGCCTTGCGCAGCGAGATCAGGTTCGCCAGCAGTTGGTACGCGCCGTCGGTGCCGGCGGGCAGCTGCCGCCACAATCCCAGCCCCAGGTAGAGCCAGCGCCCCTTGCCCACGCGTGCCTCGACGAGGGCGCCCCGCTTCACGCCCGCGTTGTACGGGAACGGTTCCTTCAGTTCGAGCAAATCCACGTACGAGGGGTCCCGATCGCCCAGGAAGTACAGCCCGCGCTCCTGCACCCAGTTGTCCCACGCGGCCGGGCCGATGCGGTTGGGCGAGGTGAACGCGGGGTGCTTCGGCTCGAGAATGGTCACGGCGGCGTGTTCGTCGGTGACCCGTGACGAACTCACCTTCGTCGGTCGCGGCCCGTACTGCGCCTCATTGAACTCGAACTTGTTGTACTGCACGATCACCACGCCGCCGCCTTCCGCGTACTCCAGCAAGCGGTGGTTGTGCGCGCGCAGGTCGGCCCGGCGTTCGTAGGCACGCACGCCGGTCACGATGGCGTCAAAGCGCGACAGGTCGGCGAACGCCAGCTGGTCGGCGTCCAGGAGCGTGACGGCCGCGCCCAGCTGCTGCAGCGCCGGCGGCACCTGGTCCCCCACGCCCATCACGTACCCGACCTGGAGCCCTGGCGCCACGGCGACATCGATCACCTTCACGCGGGCCTCGGCGGGGTGCACGAGGTGGCGGCGCCGCGTATGCGGGTACTCGACCACCTGCACGCCCTGCTCGTACCGTTCGCCGGACGAGGTGACGACCGCGCGGACGGCGTAGTCGCCTGCCTTCGCCCCCGCCGGCACCGTCACCGTGAAGCGCACCGGTCCGGCCTCGTCCTCGCGGGAGAACCTCACGGCGCGCTTCGGCGGCGCCACCGTCCATCCCTCGGGCACGACGAGCGCGACGTCGCCCTCGACGGCGGTCTTGTCGTGATTGACCACGTTCACGCGGAACTCGCGCGTGGTGCCGGCACGACGGGCGGCCGCGGAACGGACCGCGGCGCGGGCCGGCACGATCACGATCTCGGGCCATGCGGACACCGCCAGGCGGGGCACCACCTGGAGCTCCATCCGCTTCTCGCCGCTGAAGATGTTGCCCTCGTACCGGTGCTCGACCCGGCGCTCCACCGACAGGCTGGCGCCGCCGACCTCGAGGTCGAACACCGCGCGAAACGGCGTCGGGCGCGCGGGCACGCCGAAGGGCACGTCGGGCTCGAACGCGTAACGAGCCGCGTCCTTCAGCCGGGTGAAATACGGTGTCGACAGCCTGGCCTGCTTCGAGACGGTGACCTTTGCCTGGCACCTCAGCACGGTGCCGCCCGCGACCGGACCCGGACGGCACTGCCCGGCTTCGCCGTCGAACCCGCGGAACCCGACCTGCCTCACCGAGGCCGGCGATCCGCCCTGGTTGGCGACCAGGAGCGTGAGCGCGGCTGGCTGTCCCGGCACCACCACGCCATCGTCGGCCAGGGCATCGACGCGCAGGCCGGCGGCGAGCAGAACGGCGTCGGCGAACTGCTGCTCCTTGTGTTCGAGGCGCCTGTCGATCGTGAAGCGCGCCGTGTCTTCGAGCGTCATCGATCCCAGCTGGGCGCGCAGGGCGCGCACGGCGGCGAGGCCGGCGGTGAGCGGCTTCAGGGCCGCCGCCGTGCCGCCGACGGTCAGGTCGCGCTCGGCGGCGGCGACATGGCCGGCGATGGCGGCCAGCCCGTCGGACAACGCCTGCGGGACCTCACCCGCGACGAAGCGGGCCAGGCCCGGCACCGTCGTATCCACGCCGTCGAAGATCGACGTCTCGGTCCTGTCCTTCTGTCCCGGGATGCTCGACTCGGCCAGGACGTAGGCGGCCGTCGCCGGCCCCGGCTGGGCCAGCAACTGGGCCATGCCCTGGGTCTTGTGCTGACTGCGTGCGCGGCTGCCGAGCTCGGCGTAACTCAGTCCGAGCAGGGGATCGAACTCGCCCGTATTGACCGGCACGAGCTTGACGCCGGCGGGCGGCGCGGGCTCTCCCGGGAACCCGAAACGGCCGGTGTAGTACAGCTTGCCGGCCTGCCACGGTCGCAGGCCCTCCTTGATCTGCTCGGGAAACATCGCGGGGTCGGCGGCCGCCGACATGGCCTCGCGGATGAGGACGGCGGACGCCTGGTGATGCTGACCGCCGCCGGTGCCGTCGGGGCGCATGGCGGTGATCACGTCCGGGCGGAGGGTCCGGAGCATCCGCACGAAGTCGGCCAGGATCTCGCGGCGGCCCCACTTCTCGTACGTTTCGTCGGCGCTGAACGAGTAGCCGAAGTCGACGGCGCGGGCGAAGTACTGCTCGTGGCCGTCGAGTTGCTGGGCGGCGTAGAGCTCCTCGGTCCTGAGCACGGCAAGGGCGTTGAACAGCTCGGGGCCGATCTCGTTCTGGCCGCCGTCACCCCGGGTCGCGCTCAGGACGATCGTGCGGTGTCCCTGGCCCCAGCCGAGCGCGGCCAGCACGGCGTTGTTCTCGTCGTCCGGATGCGCGCATGCGTAGAGCATGACGCCCGTGGTCTTGAGCTGGCGCACCAGCAGGCCCAGGCCGACGTGGCCCTGCTGCTGCGCCACCGGCGGCATCTGGGCCGTCGGCGACGCAGCGGCGATCAGAAGGACGAGAGCGAGAATGGCGACGACGGGACGAAGGCGGGTCATAGGCAACACTATAGTAGGCCGTCAGGCCATTCGGCCATTGGGCCATTCGGCCGTTGGGCCGTTGGGCCGTTGGGCCATCCGGCCTGCGCCGATAGCCGAGAGCCGAACGGCCGAACGGCCATCATCGCCTGGCCGAAAGCCAAATGGCCGAACGGCCAAACGGCCTAGAAACTGATCCTCACCCCCAGCTGCAACTGGCGCTGTTCGTAGCCGCTCGTGGCCGGGAAGCCGTCGCCCGAGGTCGGGATGGGCGCCAGCGGCGCGCCCGCCGCATCGGTGGCCACGACGCTGTTGACGCCGGCCCACTGCACCGTGTTGAAGAGGTTCTTCACCTCGGCGGTGAATTGCGCCTCCACGGTCCCGCGGATCGGGAACTTGCGCGAGTAGCGCAGGTCCACGTTGTAGCGGGCCGGGAGGCTCAGCGAGTTGCGCGTCACGCCGAGGGGGCGATCGCTGCCGGTGGCGTCGTTGTTCAGTTCGCGGTTGCTGCGGACGTTCACGGGGATGCCGCTGGCGAAGAGCATGGCGACGCCGAACTGGTTGTGGTTCAGGATCGCGCCCATCGCGCCGCCGACACCGAAGGTGGGCTGCATGACGAGGCTGCCGGTGAAGGTGTGGCGCTGGTCGAGGATGTTGGGACCGCGGTCGAAGTCGAGGCGGGTCATGTCGCTGCGCCCGCCGGTGTCGCCCTGCACCGAGAGCGTGCTGGTCAGCGGCGCGTTGTCGGTGCTCTTGCCCAGCGTGTAGGCGAAATCGAACTGGTAGCCCTTCGCGAACCGCCGCGTCAGCTGCAGCGTCATGGCCTTGTGGTCGCCGTCGCCGAGGGACTGCACGGCGTTGATGACGTTGTAGCGCGGATCGAGGCGGGTGGCGGCGCTCACCGTGCCGCTGAACACGGGCCGCCCGTCGCCGAGCGTCGCGACCGGGTTGATCGGGTTGATGTTCGTGATGACGGGCAGGTCCCAGAACTTCACGTACGAGAACCCGATGCCGAGGGCGTAGCTCGTGCCGAGCGCGCGCTCGATCTGGACGTTGTTCTGCCAGCTGCGCCCGATGCGGAAAGCGGGGTCCACGGTGGCCACGGTGTTCGGCTGGGCCCCGGAGCCGGCGCTGAGCACGGCGGGGAACGCCGGGGCGCCGGCCGTCGTGGGCGAGAAGGTGGCCGCGGCGCGCCGGTTGGTGCCGTCGTTCTGCAGGGCCTGCTCGTAGATCGCGTTGAGCGGCTGGTCGTACATGAGGCCGCTGTTGGCGCGCAGCACGGTGCGCTGGTCGTTCGTCAGGTTCCAGACCAGGCCCGCCCGCGGCTGGATGTTGTTGCCGTCCTTCGCGAACGACCGCGACCATTCAACCGGGGCGCTGGCACTGGCCTCGGGCGGCGCCGCAATGTCGTAACGCAGGCCGTAGAGGAGCTTGATGTTGGGGTTCAGCCGCCAGTCATCCTGGACGAACAGGGCCAACATGTTCGTGTTGTACTCGAGGCCCGGCTCGCCGAAATACTGCACGAAGGTCGAATAGGCGTAGGGGTTCGTGCCGCTCTTCGCCGCGAGGTAGTTCGCGACCGACGAGAAGGTGTACTGCTGGTACGGCGGGATCGTCCGGGTGTCCTGGACGTACTGGAAGCTGAAGCCGAACTTGTACGCGTGGTCGCCGCGGATGTAGGTGAAGTTGTCGATGAACTGGGTGATGCCCTGGGTGAACCCGAACCCGGCGTCGGACGCCGTGGCCACGGGGCCGCCGAAGTTGGCCGCGCCCGACACGGCGATGGCCGGGCCCGTGCCGGCCTGCGCGCCGGGCACCCGCCCCTGGTCGCGGGTGGCGTACTGGAACCGGAACTCGTTCAGGAGGTTCGAGCCCCACGTGGTGACGAGCTGCGCCGCGAAGGAGTGCTGCCGGTCCACGAAGTCCGTGCCGCGCTGCACCGAGTTGAGGCCGCCGCCGATGTTGTCGCTGATGAAGTTGTCGAAGAAGATGTAGCGCGCCGTGGCCCGGTTCGTGGCGTTGAACTGGTGGTCGATCTTGCCGATGAAGAACTTCGTGTCGCCCACCGACGGCATGTAGCCGGGCTCGCTGAGGCCCAGCGCCGCCTGGTTGGCCTGGCTGATCGTGATGACCCGGCTGCCCGACAGGTCACGCTTGGTGCGCTCGAAACCCGCGAAGAAGTGCGTCCGGTCGCGCACGATCGGCCCGCCCAGGTCCACGGTGAACAGATCCACGTCCACCGGGGGCTTCTGGGCCGCCGTCGAGAAGAACGGCTTCGCGGCGAAATCGTCCGTCTGGAAGCGGTAGCTGCCCTGGCCCTTCACACGGTTCGTGCCGGACGGCGTGATCGCGTTGTAGATCAGGCCCATCGTCTGGCCGAACTCGGGCGCGTAGCCCGTCGTGATGACCTTCACTTCGCGGATCATCACCTCGGACATCGGCATCTGCCGCAGGCCGGCGCGATCCTTCTGCGTGTTGTCGTTGCCGTCGATCTGGTAGTTGATCCGCAGCAGTGCGCCGTTGGCCGTCAGGCGCGGCACGCCGAACTCCTGCGTCTCGAACCCCACCACGCCCGGCTGCAGCAGGGCGAAGTTGTACGGGTTGCGGGAGGTGAGCGGCAGTTCCTTGATCTCGCGCTCGTTGAGCGTGCGCCCCTGGTCGATGCGGCCCACGTCCACCACCGGCGCGTCGGCCGTCACCGAGATCACCTCGCTGACATCGCCGACGCCGAGCGTGATGTCGATGACCGCCGCCTGCCCGGCGCTCAGCGAGAGGCCCTGCTGCTCGAAGGTCTTGAACCCCGCCAGCTCGGCCGACACCTTGTAGGTGCCCAGCGGCAGCAGCGGCGCCCGGTAGAGGCCGTTCTCGTTGGTCACCACCGCCCGGGTGGCGCCGGTGTCCGTGTTGGTGACCGTGACGGTCACGCCCGGCAGGACGCCGCCGGAGTTGTCACGGACGGTGCCCTCGATCGTCCCGTTGATCGCCTGGGACTGGGCAGAGGCCGGGACGGCAACGCAGACGCACAGCGCGGCAGCGAGACAGCTGAGCAGGGCACGACGCATGACAATCCTCCTGGGCGGAGATGTGGGGTAGTGATTTGAGTATAGATCAGGCCGTCAGGCTATAGGCCGTTAGGCCGTTGGGCTCGTGGCCGAACAGCCAAACGGCCTGTTTCCGCCGAACGGCCGAACGGCCGAACGGCCTAACGGCCCTTTATCGCCCGGCTCCCAGCAGGCGCCCGAAGCCGAAGAGTTCGTCGCCCTTGTCCGGCCGGCCGAGGTGGTGCCGGACCAGGATGCGCGCGGCCAGCCAGGCCGCACCCACGCCGTTGTGCCCGAGCCCGCAGGCGAACAGATGCCGCGGATAGTTGCGGTGCGGGCCGATGACGGGCAATGCGTCCGCCGTGCGCGCCACCGGCACGTCCCAGGCGAACTCGGGCCGGATGCCGGACATGGCCGGGTACAGCTTCGAGAGCTCGTACATCAGCTGTCCGGTCCGGTGGACGAGGGCCTTGTCGCGGGCCCGCGCCGGCACGTGCGGCTGGTCCGCTCCCAGGCACAGCAGGCGATCGTCGGCCGTGCGCCGCAGCAGGTGCGGGGGTTCGTGCGCGTCGATGACGATGGCCTTGGAGCGCCCGAACTCGCGGCGGACGAACGAGGGCAGCACCGGCGTCAGGACGCAGTAGGCATCCGTGAGGGTGAAATGGCGGCGCAGCGGCTGGAACATCGCCGGGGGGTAATTGCTGGCGATGACCACCGTCGCGGCGCGCACGATCCCGCCGTCGGTGTGCACCTCGACACCGTCGCGGCCGCTCCGCACGCGTGTCACGGGCGAACGCTCGAACAGGACAGCCTTGCGGGCCGCCGCCGCCTGGGCCAGGCCGAGCGTCACCCGATAGGGATCGATGTAGCCGTCACCGGCCGACCGGATCGCGCCGACGCCGTCCAGCCCCGTTTCCCGCTTGAGCCGCGCGGCGGTGAGCCACGTGCCTTCCACGCCCGCGGCCCGAAGGGCCTGCATCTCGCGCGCGAGCCCGCGCGCGTCGCCGGTGTCGAGGCCGACGCGCAGGGCGGCATCGGGCACCAGTTCGCACCGGATGCGCAGGCGCCGGATCGTGGACGCCAGTTCCAGGCCCGCCCGCCGCGACGCCTGCCACACCGCGCGTGCCGCTTTCCGCCCGTAGCGTGCCTGCAGGTCCACGAACGGCACCGCCGGCTCAAGGCGCAGCAGCCCGGGACACGAACCCGTGCCGCCCTGCCCGAGGCGGCCCGCTTCGAGCAGCGCCACCTTCACGCCGGCGGCGGCGAACGTGCAGGCGATCGCGGTACCCGAAAGGCCCCCGCCGACAATGGCGACGTCGACGCCGGCCTCGCCCCGAAGACGCGGGAACACGGGTTGCCGGGCCTTCGGATACCGATCGAGCCAGTACGAGACGCCGTATCGGGTCTTCATGGTGGGGCCATGATTCTACCCGCAACGTCTTTGAATTAGAATCTCCCATCACGATGACGACGGCCCCGGCGGTATCATCCGTGAGACAGCGTTGGCGTCACTCGCCGACGTTGCGCATCGTGGTCTTCGCCCTGGCCTGGCGGATCTTCTCTGCCGCGGCGGCTTTCCTCGCCAACATCCTCTTTCCCCTGGCGCAGCGCCACTTCTCGACCGGCCCGCGCGAGCCGTTGTTCTGGGAGACGTTCGCCCGGTACGACGCCGGGTGGTACTTCGGCATCGCCCGCTACGGGTACGAGTTCGTGGAAGGCGGCCGCAGCAACCTGGCGTTCATGCCCGTTTACCCCATGGCCATGCGCTACGTCGCGCTGGCGATGGGCGGGGGCAGCGACAAGGTGTACCTCGCGGGCATCCTGATCTCGTGGGTCTCGTACGTGCTGGCGATGGTGATGCTCTACCGGCTGGCGCGCCTCACCGTGCCGCGGGCGACGGCCGAACGCGCGGTGGTGCTGGCCAGCGTCTTCCCGTTCGGGTTCTTCTACGGCGTCATCTACTCCGAAGCGCTCTACCTGCTGCTGGCGCTGACCGCGTTCTATGCGTTCGCCACGGGACGGTGGGCGGCGGGCGGAGCGGCCGGCGCACTGGTCACGGTCACGCGGGTCAACGGCATCCTGATCCTCCCGGCCCTGGCACTGCTGGCGTGGTTCCACGCCAGGGGGGATCGCCGGGCGCTGGTGAAGGCCGCCGCCGGTCTTGCCCTCGTGCCCCTGGGGCTGGCGGCGTACTCGCTCTACGTGTGGTCCCTGAGCGGGTCGTTCCTGGAGTGGATGTACGCGATCCAGCGCTGGAACTACCATCCCGGCGGCGCGCCCTGGTCGTCACTCGTGGCGGTGGTGACCGCGCTTCTGACGCGCCCGTACCGCTACCTCACCGCCGAGCCCATGGGGCCCTTCGATGCCCTCAACGGCAGCCAGGCCATCATCTTCGCGTTCGCGATTCCGTTCGTCTGGCGCCGCCTCGGAGCCGCCTACGGCGTCTTCATGCTGGTCAACCTGTGGCTGCCGCTCTCGTCGGGGTCACTCGAAGGGCTGGGACGGTACTGCGCGGTGCTCTTCCCGTTCTTTATCTGGCTCGCCAGCGTCCGCTCGCGCATGGCGCGGCGCTGGGTGTTCGCGTCGTTCGCCGCGCTCTACATGCTCTGCCTGGCGCTGTTCACGAACGTGCACGCCATTCTCTAGGCCGTTCGGCCGCCCCGAGCCCCGAGCCCCATGCCCCTAGCGCTTCCGTAACACCTGCTGCCGCTGGGCAGGGGTGAGCCGCTCGCACGCCGTGCGCAGCACCAGGCGCGGCGTCTCCTCACGGATGGCCATCAGCAGCGGCACCGTCTCGTGGGGCCTGACCTTGCCCCACTCGCGCAGCAGCCAGCCCAGGCCCTTCTGCACCATGTCGTCCCTGTCGCCTTTCAACGCGTGCGTCACGTGCGTGGCTTCCGCGGTGAAGAGCCCGTGGCGCACGCCGTCAATGAGTGACACGGCCGCCGCCCGGCGGTGCCACCGGCGGCGTGACACGGCCCACCGGCGCACCGACGCTGTCCGCGCCGGCGCGGCCGTCATCATCGGGCCGATCAGATACATCGCCAGCGCGTCATGGTCGGCCCACGACGTCACCCGCGAGAGCCACCGTTCGAACAGGCGGAGTTCGGCAGCCCCGTACTGCTGCAGCGATCGCTGGAGCAGCAGGACCGCCAGCACCTTCTCCTCGAGAACATCCCGCGCGAACAGCGCGTCTGCCAGGGCCAGCAGCCGCCCCGCGTCCGTCCGCAGTTCTCCGTGCAGGATGCGGGCGTAGCGGCGCAGCGGGGCCGTGTACCAGCCGTGAGACCGGACCTGCTCCTTGAAGAACCCCTGGACGCCGGCCGCATGCTCGGCCGACCCGTGGGCCTTCAGGTGAGCGACGACACGGGCGACGTCACGCGACAGGGACATGGGATGTGGGACGTGGGGCGTGGGACGTGGGGCGTGGGGAGAGTGTCAGAAGCAAGAATTCTCCATGCCCCATGCCCCTAGGTCGTGAGCGTCACCTTCTTCAGCCCGCGCGGGTTGTCAGGATCGTACCCGCGCGCGCGGCTCAGGTGGAACGCCAGCAACTGGCCGGGCACCACCGCGGCGATGGGTGACAGCCACTCGGGCACCCCGTCCGGCAGGGGCAGCGCGGAAGTCGCCAGCGCCAGCGACGACGAGAGGTTCGACAAGACGACGGGACGCGCGCCACGCCGGACCATCTCCCGCAGCAGGTCCTCGACTTCGTGGCTCACCGCCCCGGCCACGTTGACGACGATGGCGGCGAATCCCGTTTCGATGAGGGCGATGGGGCCGTGCTGGAAGTCGGCGGCCGAGTAGGGCTCCACGGCCACGTACGCCAGTTCCTTCGCCTTGAGCGACACCTCGAATGCCGTCGCGTAGTTGTACCCGCGGCCGATCATCACGCCGTGCCCGGCGTCCTTCAGGGTCTGCGCCGCGGCGGCAACGGCCGCCGCGTCGGTCGCCGCCGCCGCCGCCACCTGCGCCGGGACCCCGGCCAGTTCGCGGCGTCGCCGGTCGTCGCCGGCCATCGCCGCCGACAGCATGGCGATCGCGAACAACTGGGCCGTATACGTCTTGGTGGCCGCGATGCTCCGCTCCTGGCCGGCGCGCAGCACCAGCGTATGGTCCGCCACCTGCGTCAACGGCGAACCCGCCACGTTGGTGATCGCGAGCGTCGGGCAGCCCTGCCGGCGGCCCTCTTCGACCACCGCCACGAGATCGGGGGACGCCCCGGATTGCGAGATGCCGATGACCAGGGCGCCACCCATGCGCGGCGGGGCCTGGTACTTCGTGTAGAGCGACGGCGTCGCCAGCGTGACCGTCAGCCGGTTGCACGCGCCGAAGACGTACTGCGCGTAGCGGGCCGCATTGTCCGACGACCCGCGCGCGGCAATCACCACGTGGTGCGCGCCGCTGGCGCGGATGGCGCCGGCGATGGCCTCAGCCTCGGGCAGGCCCTCGCGCAGCAGACGTTCGAGCACGGAAGGCTGTTCGGCGATTTCGGAGAGGAGAACGGAAGACATGGTGTTGGACAGAAGACAGAAGACAGAAGACAGAAGACAGAAGGCACGCGACGCGCGGGCCGCCCCTCCACATTGTACGTCTACGGGCCGTCGCCGGCCCCCGTCTTCACGACAATCGCATCACTCACGCGCCGCGGCCCGGTGGGGTCGGAGGGGTGGTTCACCACCGCGCCATTCACCACCATCGTCGTCGATCCCCCGCCGTCGAGATTGAGCGCGTGGTAGAGCTTCAGGCCGAGGGCCAGCCGCTGCAGTTCCTCGAACGTCAGGCCGACGCTCACCTGCGGGTTGCGCCCGTCGACGGTCACGAGCCAGATGACGCCGTTCCTGCTGGTGCCGATCATCGTGCGCGGATGGCGCTCGAGGGCGAAGCCCTCGCGCAGTTGCTCCTCGCCCCAGTCCGTGATGACCCGCCCCTTGTGCAGCAGCAGGCCGGCACCGCCGATCACGTCGTCGGCTTCCACCCAGCTTTCGGGCAGCGTGCCGAAGGCGGACTGGAAGCTGGTGTCCAGCGTCACCTCCTGCCCGACCGCGAGCGCCTCGAGCGACGTAGGCAGCACGGTGCCGCCGAAGGACAACACGGCGCCGCCCTGGGGAATCGGCGTGTGTCCGGCGTCCACGCGCCGGCCGGTGACCCGCAACGGAGTGCCTGCGAGCTGCCACTCCACGCCGGCGGCCGCGGTATCACTGTCGGGCCCGAAGCGTGGCGTGTAGAGCATCAGTCTGCCGCGGACGCGGGTGGTGTCGACGCCGTCGATCGCCACAGCGTGCGTGTCGTCGCCCGTGCTGAAGCGCAGGGTGACGCCCGCCGTGACCCGATCGAACAGGAGCCGGACGGGCCGGCCCGGCGTCCGGACGATGCCGACGGCGCCGCGCATCAGGCCGCCGTCGCTGACGAACTCGTTGCCGACCTCGAGCACGCCGGCCGGATCGCCGTTGCGCACGACGAAGAAGCCGGCGTTGATGGCGGCCACGGCGCCGGCGCGCGCGGCCATGTCGGGAACCGTTTCCAGCGCCATGACCCGGTCCTTCGCCAGCACGCTGGCGAGGCGGGCCTTCTGTGGATCGACGCGCAGCGCCTGGATCGCGACCGGGCCGGCCACGCCGAGCGCGGCCGCGTCGGTCAACTGGAACAACTGGACGCCGTCGGCGACGCGCCGGGGCGCGCCCAGTTCGAGGCGCGTTTCGCGCGGGCACGCGGCTGCCCACACGGCAACCACGACGACGGCCACGCGCCCGCGGACATTCACAGGGACATTATCTCCCGGGCGGGCAGGCGCACGACCGGGCGGTCACCGGCGCCGGTCACCGCGCGCGGTCCGCCAGTTTCGCCAGGAGCGCGCCGAACTCGGGTTGGGCGTGCAGTGCCCTGAAGATCGGCTCGATGGTGATGTTCCAGCCCGGGAACCCGGGCGGGGCCTCGGTGAGCACCCGGCTGAGCAGCGAGACCGCCTCCGTATGGCGGCCGCGCACCGTGGCGGCCATCGCCGCGCCCATCGCCGCTTCCAGCAGCCTCCCGCCGCCGGCCAGTTGCGCGATTGAGCGATCCGCCTGCTCGAGTTCGGCTTCGGCGTCGGTCCTGCCTCCGGCCGCCAGGCGGCAGGCGGCGAGGCCGACATGCGACCGGGCGTGCCCCGGCACGAGCCGCAGCGCATGGCCGAACGCGGCCACGGCGTCGTCGGGACGCCGCAGGGCCAGCAGGGCGAAGCCTCGGCCGTCGTGGGCGTTCATCAGGAACTCGGTGCGGTACAGGCTGGTGGGCGCGCCGGTGTCCACCTCGCGCTCGAACTCGGCCACGGCGTCGTCGGCGTGACCCTGGGCCAGCCGCACGAGGCCCAGCAGCCAGTGGAGGCCGATGGCGGGATAACGCGCGGATCGGCCGGCCTGCTGGTCCTGCAGCGGCACGCCCTGCCGCAGGACCTCCGCGGCCCTCGCCATGTCGTTGCGCGCGATGTGGACCATCGCGATCTCGAAGTAGGCGTACGCGATGTCCGCGTAGATCGCGAGGGCCCGCCGCAGCGCGTCCTCACGTTCGCTGCCCCAGGCCGCATGGCCGAGGCGGAACAGATGGCGCCAGTCGTGCGGATCGAGGGCGACGGCGCGCCTCGCCGACGCGACGGCCTCGGCGAGGCGCCCCGCGCTGACCAGCAGGAACGCGAGTGTGGCGTGGCCCTCGGACATCGTGTCGTCGAGATCGACGGCCCGGCGCGCGTGTCCGATGGCTTCCGAGAGGCGCCCGGCGTCGGCCTGGTTGCGGGCGCGTGTCGATTCGTAGAGCAGGAAGTGGGCGTTGGCCAGGCCCGCGTACGCGATGGCGTACCGCGGATCGAGCTGCACGGCCCGCTCGAACCCCTGGATGGCGACCAACATCTCGCCGGGATCCAGCGTGTCCAGCTTCACCCGCGCTTCGGATGCGCACCGGAACGCCTCGAGGTTCGAGGTCTCACGGGCACCCATCCGCACCGACCGTCCGTAGGCATGCTCGACGCCCAGGGCAGACGAGAACTGCCGGACGATCCGGTCCTGCATCTCGAAGACGTCCTCGAGGCGGCCGTCCACCTTGGCGTCGGCCATGGTGGCGCCTGAGGCCACGTCCACGAGGCGCGCGGTGATACGCACGCGGTCCCCGGCGCGCTGGTAGCTGCCCACCACCGCCAGCGACACGCCGAGGTCCCTGGCCACCGCCGTCAGGCTGCCGTCCGTCCGCCTGACGGCCTCCGACACGCGCACCCGGTCCACCACCCTGAGCACGCGAAAGGCCGTCAGGTCGTTCGTGACGGTTTCGGCGATGCCGGTGGCCAGCCAGGCCAGGTCGGGATCCGCGCTCAAGTTGGCGAAATCCAGCACGGCCACCGACCGGACCGCGCCCGCGTCGCCCGGCAGCGAGCCATCGACGAACGCCGGCCGCTCACCGCCGTCGGCCGGCAGCGACTCCACGTCCGCAATGAAGCGGTATCCCCGGCGGGCCACGGTCTGGATGTACTGCGGCGCGGACGGATCGTCGCCCAGCGCCTGGCGGAGGTCCGAAATCGCCTGCGTGACGGCGTTGTCGGTGACCGCCACGTCAGGCCAGATGCTCTGCAGCAGTTCGTCCTTGCTGACGAGCATCGACGGGCGCGTCACGAAGTGCAGCAGAACATCCACGAGCTTCGGCGTGAGGGCGAGCGGCACGCCGTCCCGCAGCAGGCGATACGAGGATCGTTCGATGACGAAGGGGCCGAACCGGAACCGTCCGGCGCTGGTGGACATCCGGGGCGGATCATACTAGGGGCCAGGGCTAGAGGCTAGAGGCTAGAGGCTAGAGGCTAGAGGCTGGAGGCTGGAGGCTGGAGGCTGGAGGCTAGGGCGTGATCGGTTCCACCTTCACCATCACGTCACCCTCCAGGATCGCGTCGACGACGTCCATGCCTGAGACCACCTCGGCCACGACCGTGTAGTCGTGGTCGAGGCGCGGGTTGTCGATGAGGTTGACGAAGACCTGGGCGTCTCCCGTGTCGTGGCCGCGGGTCGAGATGCCCACCGTGCCGCGGTCGTGGGACCGGCGGCCGAACTCGTCGCGCATGAAGGGCCCGTCGCCCACGAACTCATCGGCACCCGGGCTGCCGCCCTGGATGATGAAATTCGGGAGGATGCGGTGCCAGGTGAGGCCGTCGTAGTAGCCGCGCGCGGCCAGGTGCGCCACGCGCCAGGCGGCCAGCGGCGCGTCGTCGACGAGCAGCCGGATCTCGAACGTGCGACCGCCCGCCATCGTCACGCGCAGGCGCCGGGGTGCCGCCGCCAGTGCTGCGAGCGGCGGCGGCGGCTGAGACACGATCCGGGTGGTCGTGGCCGCGTGGGGCGTGCCTGTCCACGCGGTGAGCGTGTCCGCGGCCTTCGCCGCGATCTGCGGATCGGGGTCGGCGAGGAACGGCTGGAGCGACGGCGCCAGGGCCGCGCCGCCGACGGCGGCGAGACGCGCCAGGACGGCGAGGCGGGGATCCCGCGACGTGTCGCGCCGCTCGGCGGTGATGCGCTCCAGCGCCGACAGCAGCGCCGCAGCCGCGTCCGCCCGGCGAGGCGTGGCGTCCAGCGCCGCCGCGGCCGCCATCACGACCGGGTAGGCTGGGGATCGCAGCGCCGCGAGGAACACGTCGTCGGCCTCGTGCTTGCGCACCTGCGCAAGGCCTTCGATCGCGGCCCGTGCGACGTTGGCCTGCGGATCAGCGGCGAGGGCGCCGAGCACCGCCGCGTCGCCGACCGCGGCCGCCGCGCGGGCCGCGTACATGCGCAGGTGCCACTCGGCGCTCGCCGCCGCCGGGGCGATGAGCGGCCGCGCGGCCTCCGGAGCCCGGCGGGCGAGGGCCACGAGGGCGTGCGCGCGACGGTGCCACGTGCCGGGCACCCTCGACGAATCGCCGCGCGGCCGCGCGAGCGCCGCCAACGCCTCGGTGGCCTTGTTGTCACCGGGACACACCGTCGCGAGCTGGTCGAGCGCGAGCAGAACCACGTGCGGGTTCCCGTCGCCGATCGCCGCCAGTTGTGCGCCGCAGCCAGCCGCCCTTTCGAGGCGGCCATGCACGCGCAGTGCCTCGTACCGGACGACCGGCGACAGGTCGGCCAGCGCCGCCTCGATCAGCGCCTGGCGCAGCGCCGCCGGGGCGGCGGGCAGGCCGAGCCCGGCGATCGCCGCGCGCCGCACCTCGACGTCATGATCGATGGCCAGCCGCGCGTACGTCTCGTCGACGGCGCCCGCCGCGTTCATGGCGAGCAGGGCCACGCGCCTCACGCGATCTTCTTCAGCGCCGCCACGTGCCCGGCTGGTGCCGAGCGCGGCGCGCCGCAGGGTCGCGATGGTCAGCGGCGCGGCGGCAAATGACGAGCCGCGGGAACGGCGGATGAGGCTCTCGAGGCCGCGCACGGCATGCAGCCTCAGGGCCACCGGAGAGAACTCGCTGTCGAGTTCGCGGACGATCACGCGTTCCACCGGCACGCGGGCGTCGGGCGTGGCGTACGACAGGCGGCCCAGGGCCTCGCACAGGGCCCCGCGCACGGCGGGGTCCCGCTCGAGATCGAGACGGGCCAGCAGGGCCGACGTCGCGGTCGCGGCGGTGTCGCCCGCCGCCGCCTGCGCGAGGGCATTGGCGGCTTCGGTCCGGACGCCTGCGTCGCGGTCACCGAGTACCGTGATGATGTCGGGCACGAACTCGGTGCGTTCAAGCCGACCGAGCGCGCGCACAGCCTGCCGCACGACCGACGGCGACGGATGGCCGAGTGCGCGCACCAGCGGGCCCGCCTCCGCGCGTGTGACCGGCCGCGCGTCCTCGACGACGAGCAGGGCGTAGCGGAGGTCTGCGTCGCCCGCCGGAGGCGCGGCGGCCCCCTGCGCGGCGACAGCGGCGGGCGTGAAGAGAACGACCAGGCCGGCGGCGAGAAGGCGGCTGAGCATCGTGCAACTCCCAACGGCCTGATGGCCCGAACGGCCCAACGGCCTGACGGCCGAAGGGCCTACCTCAGCACCAGATGTCCCATCCCGTACGCCTTGTCGTCGCCCGCCAGCGTGGTGACGAACACGGTATCGAACCCCTGGCGCGTGGCCGCCTCCGGGAGGTCGGCCTTGTAGGTGGCCAACCCGGGTGACCGGCGGTGCTGGGGGATCGGGCCGAAGTCCAGGTGCGCCACCTTCCGGAACTGCCTGAGGAAGATGACGCGGTAGGTGTCGTTCGAGTCGAACGACACCTCGATGGTCCGCCGGCCGGGCGCGCCGTCTGCGCGGAGCACGATCGGCTCGGACGGCATCTGGATCACGCCGGGCGCGTCCAGGGGGGTCCCGTCGGGTTTGGATTCGGCCACCTCTGCCAGGGCCCGGCCTGCGGCCCCGTACCGGTAGCGCGGATAGTCGATGAGGTGGTCGAAGCGGCCGAGGTTCATCGCCGCGATCGCCTCGAGGCGGGCGCCGCTCAACAGGCGGGGCGAGCGGACGACGAGGCGCAGCGCGTCGTAGTACTGGCGCAACCCGGCGTCCTGCAACTGGTTGGTCGAGGTCTCCAGCGTGCGCCGGTACCCGGCCGGCAGCACGCGCCGGTAGTGCCCGGGCCGCCAGAACTCGTGGTAGGCCGCCGGCAGCCGCGCCAGCAGCGGGTCGGCGAGGGCGCACTCGTCCAGCAGGTGGGTGGACGGCCCGAAGTCGAGCCCCGTCGCGCCCATGAGCCCGCAGGTGTCGAGCACGTTCCAGTCGCGGCCCGGCGTGCGTTTCACGACCCATTCGGGCTGGCGGAACGAATCGCGGTTGGCGTGCACGAGGCTGTTGCTCTTGAAGTAGAACACCCGCTCGTCGACGATGCCGTTGTGCTTGGCCATGCGCTCGTCGAACCGGCTGTCGCTGGCAAGCGGCGGTCCGGCCGACGCGGCGCTGACGATCGCGATGATGCCGGCGGCGGCGAGCCAGACGGCGTCGGGGGCTGGCTGAAGCCAGCCCCCACGAAGCCCGTGGGTGTCCGGCGTCAGACTGGCGGCG